>JANQJH010000670.1 GCA_028281705.1 Verrucomicrobiales bacterium | reverse complement strand
CGGCAAGGCGGCCCGTTCCACGATCACCGCGCACAGCGAGAGGAGGGCGAAGAGCATGAGGTAGACCCGGTGCTGACACAAGTTGGTCTTCAATACGTGGCCTGTCGTGGCTAGCGCTTTCATGAGGCGTTCTCTTCTGGTCGTTCAATGGTATCGGGGTCGAGACGGTAAATCCGGCGCTCGGGATCAAATTCCAAGGCCTCGCTCGACAGTGCGCGCAGCGTTTCCATCGCACGGTTCCGATCCCTCGGAAGGAGCATCACCGGGCGCAACCCATGGACCACCAGATCCCGGTCGCGATCCTTCAGCATTTCAAAGGCGAGATCGAGGGCCTCACGATCGCCAGTCCGCAATGCCAGATTCCATTGGGGTCGCCCCGCAATCTGATCATAAGGCGGCAAGAATCGGCGATAAGTTCGCCACTCCTTCGCTACCATGCCGTCGAGTGGCTCGCGGAGTTCATCGATCTCCCACAACAGATCGTAGGTGGTCTCTTGCGGCCGATGGGCAAACTGCTCCAGAAGAAAGGGATAGGATTCCTCGTCTCGATACGAGACGAGTGCCGAGAGTGCCGCATGAGGCAGGGGGCGGCGGTCCCGCATCAGGCCTAACAAGACCTCGCGAGCCTCGCCCTCCCAGCCGTGCTCCACCACGATGGTCGAGAGATCCGGGTGATCCCCGAGGGCCGCGATGACACGCTCCCGCTGCGCCTCGCCGGCGAGATCGCCCACAGCATGATAGACTGCTCGACGCGGCCGCGACTCGGACCAATCCAGCCCAGTCATCAGGAGTCCAAAGTTTCTCCGCCCAAGTTCCAGGAGACGCCCATAGAGCACATCACCGGGAGACTCATCCCACCGTTCCGCATGATGGAAAAGGTCGAGCAGCTCCGCCAAGTCATCTTCCGTGGGCACTTGAGGCAGTGCTCCCATCTCCTCGATGGCTGCGTGACAAGCGGCGCCACTGAGCAACGAACGGAACGAGTCCTCCGCGGCCTCCAATCGCTGCTGCAAATGCACGTCCGCCATTGACGTCTCAACCGACTGCCTCCCTAACCAATCGAGCCGGAGCACTCGAATCTCAGCCTCGGCAAAATAGGCGGCATCGAAGACATCGCCAAACTTTGAAAGCTGACAATTGAACAGCCGCACCCGCTCTGGCAGGCCTGTCAGGGCACCTCGGTTCGTCCCAACCGATTCCAGCTCCGGAAAGAGGGCCTCAGGACGGCTCGGGTGCGTGATGAGACAGAGATAACGTTGACGCGCGCTCCAGTCCGCTCTCATCCGGCGGCCTTCGTCGCGAGTGACCCAGCGGTTGAGATCCCGGGTGCGCAAGGCAAAATACGATCCGTGGAACGAGGAATCATGGGGCGGGCACATGACGGAAATGTTACCGCCCTCGAGCGGCGCCGACGTGGCGCCATTCTGAAAGGCCATCCGCGCCACTTGCCGGACGGCGAAACAATCGAGATCCACCGCGCACTCGAACCGCAGTGGACGTCCGAGCCGATCCTCCAGGGCATCCGAGTTTTCGAAAGGAACGGCGACAGAGATCTGGCGATTGATCTGAAACGACCTCTCCGGATGGTACACCGTGAGATCTCGTCCCGTGAGCCTCACCATGGCCAGCATGGCGTCCCGTGTCATCTGCAGCGCGCCGGTCCATTTCCTCAACGTCGAAGGCGCCTCGTAACTTGCTGTGAAACCCTGCCCGTCCGCTAGTAAGGCGCGAGTCACGCTGCCGTGGACGAAGACGTCAGGGGGAAGTCCCGCGACGTCTAACGGTGTCTGAACGCGAAGGACTTCCTCGCGAACGCCGGACCGCACTTCCATTTGCCTCCGGGCACTGAGGAAATAGCGATCTGGCTGCACCTCGATGTCTTCCATCACCGAGACCAGTTCCTCCGGCAAACGGGTATCCGGCCGAAGCACATTCAGACCGGGCAGAGTGAGGACGAGCATGAGCGCGAGTCCGATCCCACCGAAGACGAAGAGCGATCGAAACCGCTTCCGGGGTCCCTGGATCTGTCTCCAAAGAGCTAGGGCACTGAGGACGGCGCCAACCCAAAAGACGACGAGCAGTCCAACCGAAAGACTACCGGGTTCTCGAAAAATACGATCGAGGGCACGGCTGTCAAAAATCCTCAGAACGCCCAATGCGAGGAGCCCCATGGCCCACATGATGGCGGAACCGGCGACGGCCATGACGCCCACCTCACGCAGGCTTCCCATGAGCCCTCCCCAGAAAAGAAAAAAGAGAACCAAAGGCAGAACAATGACCAGTCGGTCAAGCGACAAGAGAACGGCATCCGCTAGACCCGTTCCATGCATCGCCGCCACCCCAAACGACACCAGGCTCAAGGGGAGCGCCAGCAATAACCCCACGACGAGCCCTTTGGCTAACCAAATCGTCCTCGCAGCGACCGGTCGCGTGAGGATGAACCCACGGGAACACGACGGCGAGTCGCCGATACCCATGAGAAGTGGAAGGAGGAATCCGATACCCATGAGCGTGATGACCGGGGAGCCATCGCGACTGATCACGTAGTGCCCCTCAAAGAAAATGTTATCCGCATGCCCGATGCTCTTGAGAAAGAAGAGCAATACGATGCCCCACCAGATCGCGAGGAGGCCCGCGTAGTGCCGAATCTCCTTCTTCAGCTGATTTGCCAGCAACGACTTCATGCCGTAACCTCCATGAGAACCGCCTCTTCCCGCACCCCGCTCCGGTGTTCCAATCGGTAGGATCGCGCCAGGGAAATGAAGATCTCGCGCAACGATAACGGAGAGACCTGCATGCGCTGCACGCCCTGGAAGACCGCGTCCAGCTGCTGCCGCAAGTCGGCATTGGACTCAAATGAAGCATCCGTGAACGATGCCGTTCTTCCCTGGACCTCGAGATGCGTCCATGTCTCGGGAACGTCGCGCGGCGTTTCAATCACGCCCGCGCATTGGATCTCGATCTGGCGAAACCGCCCTTGAAGATCGTCCACCGATTCATTGAGGCGAAGCTTTCCTTCATCGATCACCGCGATCGAGTCACAGAGACGTTCCACTTCGTCGATGTCATGCGAGGAAATGAATACGGTCCAACCGGCTTCCTCGGTCAATTCTAACATGCCCCGTATGAACTCATCGCGCACCAGGGGATCCAGCCCGGTGAAGGGTTCATCGAGCACAACGAGCTTCGGCCGGTAGACCAGGCTCGAGAGGAGAGCCGCTTTCATACGCATGCCGCGGGAGAGCGCTTTGAGCTTCTTTCCCAGGGGCAAGGCGAACTGGTCGCACAGCCGCTCACAAAAGGCCTCATCCCAGGTGGGATACATCGGCTTGCAATAATCGAGAAAACCTCCCACGGTCATCCACTCTGGCATTTGCTGATTCTCCGAGACATAACCGATCGACCGGAAATGATCCGGTTTGAGACGGCGGGAATCCTCACCGAAGACACGCACCGAGCCAGCGTCCGGCTGATAGAGATTGAGCATCGTCTTGATCGTCGTCGTTTTCCCGGCCCCGTTGGGACCGAGAAGGGCAAGGATGCTTCCTTCGGGAACGTCGAGATTCAAGCCATCCACGGCCTTGGTCTTCTTGAACCGTTTCTCCATGTGGTCGAATTCGATGATGGGATTCATAAGGAAACGTTTTGGTTAGGCGTTCGGTGATTCATTCTCTTGATGGTCGCGTTGCCACTCCTCAGCGAGAGCCTCCGTCACGTCGTCGATCCCCAGTGACAGATCCTTGGCCTCCCGAACCAGCTTGCGTGCCGTGTCGGCGATCATGGCGCGACGACCATCACGATTCGGCAATCCATTCGTCGTCACCACCATTCCCACCCCCGGACGGGACGCGAGCACGCCATCGGTTTTGAGCATGGCCACCACTTTGTGGGCCGTGGTGGGACTGATCCGCAATTCTTGACTAAGCATTCTGACAGAGGGGAAGGAATCACCGTCGAGAAGCTGCCCGGTGAAGACCGCCCGGCGGACGGCCGCGAGCATCTGCTCGTAGACGGGCTCGCCGTGCTGGATCTCGATGGTGAAGGGCAACATGGTGACGGAAGCTAGGAGAGGCGCGCTTGGCGCTACAAGTGTTACAGTATTACTGTAACACCTGGATCACGTCAAACGACTTTTTCTTGGCCTCTTCATTTTTCAGGTGTTTCTCTCGGACGAGATCCTAGGATGCCGCACCCATGTTGCCGTTCTCCGTCCAGCTCAAACCCGGCGAACCGACGCATGAACAGATCATTGCGGCGGTACGCACGGCCCTGACGACGGGGCAACTCCGGGACGGCGACCCCTTTCCCTCCATCCGCGAGATGACCCAGGAGCTCCGTATCAGCCCCAGTGCCGCCCAGAAGGCGGTGTCCCGGCTGCGCGAGGAGGGTTTTCTCGCGCAACAGGCGGGGTCGGGCTTCATGGTCCGTCTCGATCCGACTCCATCGCTCAAACCCTCCCAGGCTGCCGATGAAATCCCCACCGAGATTGAGGTCTCGCACGGGGCGGCCATCGATCCTGCCTTTCCGTTTCTCGCCGCCGAACGCGGCGTTGATGGTGACGGGCCCCTCGGCACGATGGCCCACTACGAGATCCGCCGGCTCATCGCACGTGGGGGCATGGGAATGGTCTTCGAGGCCTTTGACCAGAGCTTACACCGCCACGTGGCAGTCAAGGTACTGGCGCCTCATCTGGCCGTTTCCCCCAAGGCCCGGGCGCGATTCCTCCGTGAGGCGCGTGCCGTCGCGGCCGTGGACCACGAGAACGTCCTCCCTGTCCATGCCGTCGGTGAGAGCGGCGGCTTTCCCTACCTCGTGATGCCACTGGTGAAAGGCCAATCACTTCAGTCCCGACTGAAAAAGGAGGGGATGTTGCCCATTGAAGAGATCCTTTCTCTCGGTATCAAAATCACCCGGGGCCTGGCCGCGGCCCATGCCCAAGGGCTCATCCACCGCGATATCAAGCCGGACAACGTTCTTCTCGAAACCGCCCCTGGAGACCGGGTGTGGCTGGCGGACTTTGGCCTCGCTCGCGCCTGTGAGGATCAGGATTTGACCGGCACCGGCGTCGTCGCCGGAACACCGCGATTTGCTTCGCCGGAGCAGGCCGAGGGAAGGGAACTCGATCATCGGAGCGATCTCTTCAGCCTGGGTTCTCTCCTTTACACCATGGCCACCGGCTGCGGGCCATTCGATGACGGCACGGTCGTCGCAATCCTCAGACGGATCGTGGATGAGCAGCCGGTCCCGCCACGGGCAAAGAGAGACGATCTCCCCGTCGAACTCGAGAATCTCATCCTGCGCCTCTTGGAGAAACGACCGGAAGACCGGATGGCCTCGGCACGAGAGACCGTCGGCTTGTTAGAGGCCGCCGCATCGGAGGCGAACGATCGCTAGCTCTTGGGGTAGGACTCGCGAAAGCTCGACACCAAGAAAAGATTGTCAGCATGGACCAAGGCGACCATAAGGAAGGCATCCTTCCTTCTATGCCGGAATCCAGCGCTTCCCCTGCCCCGACGAAAAAACGATCGGTCTTCTTCGCCCGATTGAGCAGCACCCTGTTCCTCTGGGCCCTGGTCACCGTGGGCATCGTGCTCAATCTCAACTGGCTCTTTCTCGCCCTCATCGGCGGCCTGGGATTTCTCGCTCTGCTAGAATGTCTCAAGATGTTCGGCGTCAATGACGATCGCCGCTACCAGATTTGGACCATTCTCGTCAGTCTCGGCTATTTGGGAAGCGTTTTCCAGCACTGCCGGTCCGGTGAAGGCGCTGGCCGCGCCCACTTCACTCACCTCGATCTCTTCTTCCTCGCGCTCCTTCTATTCGGCCTCTTCACCGCGACCCTCACGCGGGCCCTGGAGGGCGAACAAACGCTGAAACGCCTGCTCGGAAGTTTCTTCAGCTTCTTTTACACCATCGTCCTCTTCTCCTTTCTCGGCCGATTGCTCTATCTTCCGGCGGAACACGGCGTCTACTACGTCCTCTACCTCGTCGCCGTGACCAAATTCACCGACATGGGTGCCTACGCCATCGGTTCCCTTATCGGGAAACACAAAATGATTCCCCACATCAGTCCGGGGAAAACATGGGAAGGTTTTGGCGGCGCATTCCTTGGAGCCTACGTCGCCAGCGCCGCCATCTATTTCCCCTTCCAGGCCAAACTGACACAACTCAGTTTGACCCATGTGTTCATCCTGCCACTCGTGATCGGTTTGGCCACGGTCGTGGGCGATCTCGCGGAATCCGTCCTGAAGCGCTGCCTCGAGGTGAAGGATTCGGGAAACATGCTCCCGGGAATCGGCGGCGCCCTCGATCTGATTGACAGTCTCTGTTTTACCGCACCGATCCTGTATCTCTACATGACGCACGTCATCGGCACCGCGTCCTGAATTGACTGACCGACTGACTGACGATCCCTCCATGAGCGCATCCAGAAAAAAAGTCGTTCTGCTAGGCTGTACCGGTTCCATTGGAACCAGTGCACTCAAAGTCGCTCAAGATATTCCCGAGCGCATGGAACTCGTCGGCCTCGCCGCCAACCGCAGTGCGGAAACGGTGATCGAACAGGCCCGGCAAACAGGGGTGCGCCATGTCGCCATGTGGGATGAAGCCGCCGCCCAGCGAGTGAGCGATACCTTGGACGCCGAGGTCCATGTGGGCGCCGGTGAAGAGGGTCTCGTCGAGCTGGCTCAACTTCCCGAAGCGGAGATGGTGATCATCGCCATCATCGGCACCGCCGGACTGCGTCCTGCCCTCGCGGCGATCGAGGCCGGAAAAGACATCGCCGTGGCCAGCAAGGAGATTCTCGTCATGGCCGGCGAGACCGTCATGGCGGCGGCGGACAGGCAGGGCGTCAACGTCCTCCCCATCGACAGCGAACACAACGCCATCTACCAATGTCTCGAGGCCAACCGCGATCGTTCCGAGGTGCGGCGTCTCATCCTCACCGCCTCCGGAGGCCCCTTCCGAACCTGGCCCGCGGAGAAGTTAGCCGAGGTCACCCTGGAACAGGCACTCAAGCATCCCACCTGGGACATGGGCGCCAAGATCACCATCGACTCCGCCACGCTGTTCAACAAGGGGCTCGAGATGATCGAGGCCCGATGGCTCTTTCACATACCCATGGCTCAGGTCGATGTGGTCGTGCACCGGCAGAGCATCATCCATTCCATGGTGGAGTTCATCGACGGATCCGTCCTCGCTCAGCTGAGTCATTCGGACATGTGTTTTCCCATCCAGTACGCCGTCACCTGGCCAGACCGCGTGACCAACTCCCTGGAACCCTTGGACTTTGCCAAACTCAAACAGCTCGATTTCGAATCCCCCAGGTTTGACGACTTCCCCGCCCTGCGTCTCGCGCGCGAGAGCGGCGAGCGCGGCGGGACCTTGCCCGGCGTCCTCAACGCCGCCAACGAAGTCGCGGTCGAGGCCTTTCGTGGCGGCACCCTCTCCTTTCCTGGCATTTGGAAAATCGTCGAAGCCACGATGAGCGCCCACCGGCACATCGAACACCCATCGCTCGACCAGATCATCGAAGCCGACGCCTGGGCCCGCCAGGAAGCGGCGCAGCACATCGGATCCTCAAATCCCCGTTGATGCGGGCACTTGCTCCCGATGTCGGCTCTTGAATCACCGAGGGACTGAAATCCCTCCCACTTTCCGTCAAACAAACCCGAGAACACCACACCATAAGAATGTGGCAGGGACTTCAGTCCCTGAATCTAAAGACTATCATCCGCGCAAAAGGTCCTTGGGGGCAGACAAGAATGTCCGCATATCACGAATCTACGCCACCGCCCAGGGGCCGCGATACTCACGAGTGAGCCACTCTTTCTTGCCGCTGCCATTGGCAAAAGTGTTTGCTGCGGGATCCCATTGTACGGTCTCCCCGTGGTAGTAGGCGAGATTCATCAAGTGACAGCAGATCGCCGAGCGGCCGCCCACGCCTTCATGGGTGATGGGCTTCTTCCGCGAGGCCACGCAGTTGAGGAAATCACGCAGATGATCACTGCTCTTGTAGAGCTTGGTCTTGGCGTTCTTGAGAAACTCGCGCTCTGCCTTGGCCACCGCCCCTTCCAGCGATCCGCCGTCTTCACGCTTGAGAAACTTGGCAATCGATTCATCACCGCGCTTGAAGTGGATCCGGCCACGCGTGACCTCGACCTCACCTTCACTGCCGAAGAAGTGGACACCAATTCCTTCGCCGTGCTCCACTTCGATGCCGTTGGCATAGACGAGCTTGGCTCCCTTGGTGTCTTTCTCCGGATTCGCCGGGGGCACCGCCTTCACCGGCCCACTGGCATCCATGCCCAGGCCCCATTGCGCGATGTCCAGATGATGGGCTCCCCAGTCCGTCACCATGCCGCCACCGTACTCCCGGTAGTCTCTCCAGGACGGAAAGTGATCGTGGTTGCCACGCGGGCTGAGCACCGAGTTGTAAGGACGGCCGGGTGCCGGCCCTAACCAAAAATCCCAATCGAGACCGGGCTCCATGCTCTCCGCCGGAAGATCACAGGGGACGCCGGGAGGGCCAAAGTTGCACGAGACCTTGGAGACCTCGCCAATGCAGCCGTTCTGCACGAGCTCACAGGCGGTGCGGAAACCCGTCATGGAACGCTGCATCGATCCTGTCTGCAGGACCCGCTTGTTGCGCTCCACCGCCTCCATCACCGCGATGGCCTCGTGGATGTTGTGCGTCAGCGGCTTCTCACAATAGACATCCTTACCCGCATCGAGCGCGGCGATGGTGATGATGGCGTGCCAGTGATCCGGCGTCGCGATGCAAACGGCATCGATGTCCCGCCGTTCGAGCAACTCCCGAAAATCATTGTAGGCCTCGCAGCCTTTCCAACCAGTGGGCGCCCCGCGATCCGCATACCGCTTCTCCACCCGGCGCAGCGCCGTCTCGCGCCGCGTCGTATCCACGTCACAGACCGCCAACACCTCGGTGCTCTTGCGCCCCATGAAGCCGCTCAGCAGCCCACGGTTCTGTTTGCCCATCCCAATGAAGCCCATGGTGAGCCGGTCATTGGCCTTGGTCTCGGCGCCCCAGAGCCCGGACGGAAGGATCATGGGCGCGCTCGAAGCCGCCAAAGCGGTCTTGAGGAAATGACGGCGCGGTGTGGTGGTAGTCGTGGTCGTGTTTGTCGTGCTTGGCATGGGACTGTCGATGAGTTCTATTCTGATGAGAGAGGTCGATCGTGCGGATCAAACCCACGATCACTCGGAACGGTGCGCTCGCCATTCCTCTTCGACCTCTTCCCCATCGACGTCCGCCACCACCTTTCCGGAGAGCTTGCCGTCTTTGAGCACACCGTTGAGCTTGTAGAGCATGTCCCCTCCACCGGGTCGATCCCGTTGACTTCGAAGCTGATCGCATCCCCCTCGATCGCGGCCTTCTGGAAGGCACGACGGCGGAATGCTTCGACTGTCCGCAGGCAACGCCAGTGACAGCGAGCGCGATGAGCAGAGATAAGAATGGTAGAGCATTTCCACGGCCAGAGAATGACGACCACCACCCTCTCTGTCCATGGGAATGTGAG
>JANQJH010000654.1 GCA_028281705.1 Verrucomicrobiales bacterium | reverse complement strand
GAAGGCAGGGCGCCTTGGCGAAGCTTGGGGCCTGCATGTAGGGCACAGCCATGGCAACCACCTCCCGCAGGGCCTCGGGACTGACGGTCAAGGTCGTCGGGAGGAACGTCGTGACCCCCTCGCGGATCTTGGCCCGGGAAATAACGTTGAGGGCACCGGGCTCGCCGTCGCACAGATCCCGACCCAAGGCTCCGTGGGTATGGATATCGACAAATCCAGGGAGCGTCCGCTGATGCTTGGCATCGAAGAGGACGGGAAGATCGGGCTGAGAGGCGCCGCCTTCGTGAATGGCGTGAATCCGCCCCGAACGGATCTCGAGACAGGCGTCCGCGAGGTGGCGTCCGGGAGTGTGCAGGTCCGCGTGAATGAGAAGGCCGTCCATCACCGTACCTTCGTCTCCGAAAGCGGCGGACGTCAACGCCATCCTGAACCTGGATTCGGCTTCTTTACTGGGAATCCGACGAACGCCGCTTGCAATCAGCCAAGGTAGACTCTTAAAGAAAAGCAGCGATGAATTTACTCGAATCCATCAAGCGGTTTTATGCCTCGTCTGTGGGAAAGAAGCTCCTCGTCGCCCTATCGGGCGTGGTCTTGCTCCTGTTCCTCTTGGGCCATCTGGCGGGGAATTTGCTCATCTACATGGGCCGTGAAGCGATCAACGATTACGGAGAGTTCCTCCATCACATGTTGCACGGCACCGGCGTGTGGTTCGCCCGCCTGGGTCTGCTCGCCGCGGTCACGATCCACGTCGTCGCCACCATTCATCTGGTGCAGCAGAACCGCGCCGCTCGGGAGAACCGCTACGCCTACGAGACCACGGTCCGGGCATCAAAGGCCTCGCGGACGATGATCATCTCGGGAATCATCATCCTCTCCTTCGTCATCTTTCACCTCCTGCAGTTCACCATCCTCCCGGGCCCGGGAGACCAGGGCTACTACGATGATCAAACGAGCGACCATCTCCGGCCGGACGTCTTTGGCATGGTCGTGCGCGCGTTTCAAAACATCCTCGTCTGCCTCTTTTACATCGTCAGCATGGGCTTCCTCTGCTTTCACTTGAGCCACGGCGTCGCCAGCGTCTTTCAAACCCTGGGTTTGCGGAGCGAGAAAACGGCGGCACCTATCGAATGGTTCGGCCGCGCCTATGCCGCCTTCATTTTTCTGGGCAATATTTCCATCCCCATCGCCGTCCAGTTAGGCTTCGTTCATCTTTAGTCATCAGCTAGTTAGTCATGGTCAGCGACATCTCCAACGACATGCCGGACTCCAAGATTCCATCCGGGCCCATTGCCGACAAATGGACCAAGCACAAGATGGATTCCCGGCTCATCAATCCGAACAACAAACGCAAGTACACCGTCCTTGTGGTCGGTAGCGGCCTCGCCGGGGCCTCCGCCGCCGCCACTCTGGCCGAGCTGGGATACAAGGTGAAGTGCTTCTGTTATCAGGACAGCCCCCGTCGGGCCCACAGCATCGCGGCCCAGGGCGGCATCAATTCGGCGAAGAACTACCAGAACGACGGCGATAGCGTTCACCGGCTCTTTTATGACACCGTCAAGGGCGGTGATTTTCGCTCCCGCGAAGCCAACGTCCATCGCCTGGCCGAGGTCAGCACGCAAATCATCGATCAATGTGTGGCCCAGGGAGTCCCCTTTGCCCGCGAATACGGCGGTCTCCTGGCCAACCGCTCCTTCGGCGGCGCCCAGGTCTCCCGCACCTTCTACGCCCGCGGCCAAACCGGCCAGCAGCTCCTCATCGGCGCCTACTCCGCTCTGAGCAAGCAAATCGCCGATGGCGGCGTGGAGATGTACCCGCGCACCGAAATGCTAGACCTCGTCCTGGTCGATGGTCACGCCAAGGGCATCGTCGTGCGCGACATGGTCACAGGCCGCGTCTACTCCTTCGCGGGCGACACCGTTCTCCTCGCCACCGGCGGCTACGGCAATGTTTTCTATCTCTCGACCAACGCCACGGGCTGCAATGTCACGGCAGCCTATCGGGCGCACAAAAAGGGAGCCTACTTTGCCAATCCCTGCTACACACAGATTCATCCGACTTGCATCCCGGTCAGCGGATCCTACCAATCCAAGTTGACCCTGATGTCGGAATCCCTGCGCAATGACGGTCGCGTCTGGGTGCCGAAGAAGGCCGGAGACCGGCGGCTGCCGAGCGAGATCCCGGATGCCGAGCGCGACTATTACCTGGAACGCAAGTACCCCAGCTTCGGCAATCTGGCCCCACGCGACATCGCCTCCCGTGGCGCCAAGGAGGTCTGTGACGAGGGCCGCGGCGTGGGCGACACCGGGCTCGGCGTCTACCTGGACTTCAGTGCCGCCATCCAGCGCGACGGTGAGCACACCGTGCGGGAGAAGTACGGCAATCTCTTTCAGATGTACGAGCAAATCACGGGAGAGAACGCCTATCAGTCACCCATGCGAATCTTCCCCGCGGTGCACTACACCATGGGAGGTCTCTGGGTGGACTACAACCTCATGAGCAACATTCCGGGATTGCACGTCTTGGGCGAGGCCAATTTCTCCGATCACGGAGCCAACCGACTCGGCGCCAGCGCCCTCATGCAAGGCCTGGCAGACGGCTATTTCGTCATTCCCTCCACCATTGCCAACTACCTCGCAAGCGAGACCCCCGGCACGGTGACGACGGAGCATGAAGCCTTCCGGGAAGTCGAAGACGAAGTCCGCCAACGGATCGATCAATTCCTCAGCATCAACGGCAAACGCAGTGTCGATAGTTTCCATCGGGAACTCGGACTCCTCGTGTGGGACAAGTGCGGCATGGCCCGAGATGAGGCCGGGCTGACGGAAGCCCTCCAGCGCATCCCCGAGTTGCGCGCCGAGTTCTGGGAAAACGTCAGAGTTCCGGGAGACAACGCCAATGTGAACCAGGAACTGGAGAAAGCCGGCCGCGTGGCCGACTTCCTTGAATTCGCCGAATTGCTCTGCCACGACGCACGGCATCGCAAAGAATCCTGCGGCGGTCACTTCCGCACGGAACACCAAACAGACGATGGCGAGGCCAAGCGCAATGACGCCGACTTCGCCTACGTCGGCGCCTGGGAACACCGCGGCGTCGGAAATGAACCAGAACTCCACAAGGAGAACCTGGAGTTCGAGAACGTGCAACTCGCCATTCGCAGCTACAAGTAACACCAGGCCGCCCTCACTCTTTCATCATCATGGCAACGGAGAAACTCAATCTCACGCTCAAAGTCTGGCGTCAGCCCAGTTCCACGGCCCAAGGGGAGATCGTCACCTACGAGGCCAAGGACATCCCCAGCACGGCGTCCTTCCTCGAAATGCTCGACATCGTGAATGAAGAGCTGATCAATAAGGGCGACGAACCCATTGCCTTTGACCACGACTGCCGCGAAGGCATCTGCGGGATGTGTTCTCTCACGATCAATGGCAGGCCCCATGGTCCCGGCGACGGTGTCACCACCTGTCAATTGCACATGCGCAGCTTCCGCAATGGAGACACCATCTGGATCGAACCCTTCCGCGCCCAGGCCTTTCCCATTCTCAAAGACCTCATCGTCGACCGCTCAGCCTTCGATCACATCATCCAGGCGGGCGGATACATTTCCGCCAGAACGGGCTCGGCGGTGGACGCCAACGCCATGCCCATTCCCAAGCCGGTGGCCGACTACGCCTTCGACGCCGCCGCCTGCATCGGCTGCGGCGCCTGCGTCGCCGCCTGCAAGAATGCCTCCGCCATGCTCTTCGTCGCCGCCAAGGTGGAACATCTGGGTGTGCTTCCCCAGGGCAAGGCGGAAAAGGACCGCCGCGTTCTCGGCATGGTCCGCGCCATGGATGACGCCGGATTCGGCAACTGCACCAATCAGTATGAATGTGAGGCCGTCTGCCCCAAAGAGATCAGCGCGACCTACATCACTAAGATGAACCGCGACTTCGCCGCCGCCAGTATCAAGGAGGCCGTCGTCAACGAATTCTAACAAACGAACAATATTTAACCTGCCGGTCTGCCTCTCCGCCCTGCCATGAACGCCGCTCTCGCCTTCCGTCTCTCGGCCGTCCTCGGCTTCCTCGCGGTCGCTCTGGGAGCCTTCGGCGCCCACGGACTGAAAGACCTTTTGGAGGAGCACGATCGCTTGGCCACCTGGGAAACCGCGGTGCTCTACCACCTGACACACGTCCTGGTTCTCGCCGCGGTGGCCGCACGCCAACCATTCATTCAAAGCATCTGGTGGTGTTTCCTCGCCGGTATCCTTATCTTCTCCGGTTCGCTCTACCTTCTCTGCCTCACCCAAGTGACCGCACTCGGCGCCATCACCCCCCTCGGCGGCCTCGCCCTCCTCGCCGGCTGGGTTCTCCTCGCAATCAAGGGTGCTCGAGGCTAACAATAAGGCCCAACGATCTCCTGCTAAAAATTCACCTCCAGGTATCCGCCTGGAGGCAATTTCTCAATCGTCTCGATGACGGCCTGAGTTCGTTCCCGAATGCGCGGCTACGACGTTGTCATCAAGACCACGATCCCGATCCTGCGTTTAGAAAGGTCTTGCTGATACCTGAGGTTTTGATCAGTAGTAATCATCAAATTGAAGCTCTCGGCTTCGGCAGCAGCAAGGAGATCTCCGTTAGACAGTTCAGACCAGCTGCGCTCGGCTGTGGTCTCAACAATATGTTGGTGCAGATGACGCCTTATGGGTACAGGCGTTCCTTGATCGAGCAAAATTCGCATCATGCAGGCCGTGGCTCCAAACTCGCAGCCGTAAAGTCGAGAACGGCTTCCACCTGGCAGCGCTTGACGCCTGGAAACCATTCCAGAAAATCGTCAACGGTAGCGCCATCTTCCAGATTTTCGAAGAGAGCTTTCACCGGAACACGGGTACCACAAAAAAGCCAGGCCCCGCCGACCGTTTCCGGTCGGCGCTCGACTTCCGGACAATCTGTCCACTCGCTCATACGAATCCACTATAGACGGCATCGCCCTACCGTTCAACTCTTGGGTGCGCCACCCCGCTTCTCACCACCAAGTTCGACGAGGAGTGGAAAGTACCGTCGCCACGCGACCACGTAGGAGGGATAACGACACCTCTGGCGGCGGACAAGAGCGTCCACATCACTTGGCTCTCCTGATTCGGAATTTAACTAACGGATCTTCCACTTGGGGTCCGGCACGTGCGCCTCGTCCATGTAGGCAATCGCCCGTGTCACGAGATCCGGATGATCCTTCGCCACGTCCGTCGCTTCCGCGATGTCCTGCGAGAGATCGTAGAGCACCACCTTGCCGGTGAGCATGGGTTGCCGAATGGCCTTCCACTTTCCGAAACGCACTGCCTGACGACTGCCCTGTTCGTAGAACTCCCAGTAGAGGTAGTCGTGTTGCTCCTGCTTTTCTTTTTCGCCTAACAAGGCCGGAAGAAAACTGATGGACTGCGTGTTTTCCGGCAAGGGCTGCCCGGCGAGCTGACACACCGTCGCCATGACGTCGCCAAAGTAGCCCACGTGATCCGAAACCGTCCCAGCCTTGATGTGACCCGGCCATCGAGCCAATGTCGGGACACGGATCCCGCCCTCGAGGAGGGATCGCTTCATCCCGCGCAAGGGGCCGTTGGCGTCAAAGAACTCGGGATCGTTTCCGCCCTCGCGATGATGCCCATTGTCCGAGGTGAAGATGACCAGCGTCTTCTCATCGATCTGATGCTCCTTGAGCTTGGCGAAAAGCTCTCCGATATCGCGGTCCATCCGCGTGATCATGGCCGCCTGCCCCTTGTTAGGCCGGGTCCAGTTTTTGTTTTCGTAGATCCCGTAATCCGGCACGTCCTGGCCGTCTCCGGTTCCGCGAGTCCCCTCGTTGTTGGCGTGGGGGATGGTGAGCGAGAGGAAGAGAAAGAACGGTTTCTCGTGGTTCTCCGCCAGCCATTGCAAGGCTTCGCCGTGGATCAGATCATGGGTGTAATCGACCCGCTCCATGGCCCAGCCCTCGCCGCGAGCGGGATTCTCCCACTGCGGCACGTTGCGCAGAGGAACGCGCTCCTTGTTGCGGACGAGAAAGCTGGGGTAGTAGTTGTGCGCGTGATGCTGGTTGAGATAGCCATAGCAAACGTCAAAACCCTGATTGTTCGGATGCCCCGGAGAGGTCTCCTCACCGAGCCCCCATTTTCCAAACAGCCCCGTGGCGTATCCGGCGTCCCGAAAGACCTCCGCAATGGTCTTGTCCTCATCCCGCAGGGCTTGGCTTTCGATGTTGTTCGCCCCGGCGTTACCCCGCACCCAGCAACGCCCGGTGTGCTGCCCCGTCATGAGAACACAGCGGGAAGGAGCGCACACCGTCGTCCCTGCGTAGAACTGTGTCAGCTTCAACCCCTCAGCCGCCATCTGATCGAGATAAGGAGTCTGGATCTTGGTCTGGCCGAAACAGCCCAGATCACCATAACCCAAATCGTCCGCCATGATGAAGATCACATTCGGCTTGGCGCCTTCGTGATGATCAGCGCGAAGCGGAATGGGCCAGGCCAGAAGGAGGATGAGAGAGAATGGAAGGAGATCGATTTTCTTCATGAGCATGAGTGATGAATTTGCTAGCTGAGAGGAGTGGTGTCCAGGCGATCGCCGACGTAATGGATTCGCAGGCTATTGGTGAGACCCGGGCGTCCAAAAGGCTCACCCAGGACGATCACGATGGGATCACCCGCTTTGGCCCAGGATTGTTTCAAGAGAAGCGCATCAATGTCCCGAATAAAAGTCGAGGTCCGATCGGGTAACGTGCGATGAATGGGCCAAATCCCATACATGATGGACATCCGGCGGAGCGCCGCCGGATCGGCGCTGAAAGCCACCACGGGCAAGGGCAAACGTAGCTGTGAGAGATAGCTCGCGCCCCCACCGTGAGACGACCAGATGGCGACCAAGGGCGATTCGAGTTCACGCAAGACCGCCCCCACCCCGCAGGCCAGGGCCGCCGTGCGGTACTTCGAGGCCCGTGGCTTGGCCGGAAGCCAGGTCGATCCCGCTTGATCTCGGCGCTGCTCATGGGTGTAAAGCCCCACGCCACGCAAGGTCTGCACCGCCTCCACGGGATACTTCCCCACAGCAGTCTCTCCCGAGAGCATGACCGCATCGGCCCCGTCGAGGATGGCATTGGCAACGTCACTCACCTCGGCCCGCGTGGCCGTCGCCGAATGAATCATGCTCTGCAACATCTGGGTGGCGACGATGACCGGCTTTCCCTGATCATTGCACTCGGTGATGATGCGCTTCTGAATCACCGGCACCTGAGCCAAGTCCATCTCCACGCCGAGGTCACCGCGCGCCACCATGATCACGTCCGTTTCATGGACAATCTCCTCGAGCGCATCGATGGCCTGAGGTTTCTCGATCTTCGAAATGACCGGGATGAAAGATTCCGCCCCATAACTGGCAAAAGTACTGGGCGCCCCTTCGACGATGCATTCGGGGCTTGGCCGCGCTCCCAGAGCACGCAACTCTTCCTTGATCAGGCGCACGTCATCCGCATGCCGAACGAAACTCAACGAGACAAAGTCAAATCGCTTCTCCACGACGAACCTCAGGCAGGCCCGGTCATATTCTGTCAGAGCAGGCAATGTCAGAGAGGTCTCCGGCAGGTTCATTCCCTTGGAGGAGGTGATCACTCCGCCCACCGTAACCACGGCGGTGACGACCGTCTCCTCACCGTCACCCGCCTGAGAAACACAACGAAGACGGACGGCCCCATCATCTAACAAGATGGGCTCGTTCGGCCTGATCTCATCCAAGACTTGCGGACAAGTGGTGGAAAACGTGATGGGCCCCGTTTCATCGGTGACTCGATCGGCCTTGACAAAGCGCACATGCTGCCCCGCCTCCAAGGTCACCCCGCCATCGATGACTTTCCCGATCCGCACTTTGGGCCCTGACAAATCTCCCATGACGCCGATGGAACGCTCACATTGATCGGCGACGCGGCGCACCAGCTGGAGCATGTGCTCAAAATCCTCGAAGGAGCCATGAGAAAAATTAATACGAAAGACACTCACACCGGTGCGGATCAGTGCCTCGACCACGGCTTCGTTGGCCGAGGCCGGCCCCAAGGTGGCGATGATTTTCGTTAAACTGTGGCGATTGGCAGGTATATCCATGGATAAAAAATGAAGAAGCACCCCGGTGAAACACGCTCAGCCCGAAAACGGAGACGGACCTTCTCTCTGGAGGGAAGACCAATTCCGGTGGGGATGACCCGTCCCAAAACCGAGACGCCCCCTTCCGGGGCCCCGCCCAGCGCCGCCCAAATTTTTCAAGAGAGCGCTTCCGAGCAGGTTCGAGGGGGGCGGTGTCATCAGGGAGAGTAGGCGTTGCAGCGTCGACGGAATCCATCCTGGCTGCAATGGCTTTGTCGAGGAATTGAATCCGAACGGAAGAACACTTGCCAACATGCGCACTGAGACGCAATAAGGATCTATGGCAAAGTCAGGATTGGGCAAGGGACTCGGAGCTCTCATCGGCTCCCCCGAAAAGCGTGGCGAGGCGACGACGAGGTCGCCCTTCGCTCCGGCGAAACGTGCCCGCTCCTCCGGCGACGAAGCTAGCGGGGAGACCGTGGCCGACGTCGCGATCACACGCATCCAGGCGAGTTCACTCCAGCCGCGAAAACATTTTCGCGAGGATCAGCTCCAGGAACTGGTCGATTCCATCAGGGAACACGGCGTGATTCAGCCCCTCATTGTCCGCCCCGCCCCGGATGATCAGTTAGAACTGATCGCGGGTGAGCGCCGCTGGCGCGCCTGCCAGCGAATCGGGGGACTAACGAAGGTCCCGGTCATTATTCGGGAAGCGAGCGACAAGGACGTCTTGGAAATGGCCTTGATCGAGAATCTGCAGCGGGAAGATCTCGACCCCATCGAGGAAGCGGAAGCCTATGTCCGTCTCTCCAAGGATTTCGGCATGATTCAAGAGGACATCGCCAAGCGGGTGGGAAAAAACCGGGCCACGATCGCCAACGCCATGCGCCTGTTAGAACTGGACTCCGAAGTGCAGACGCACCTTTCCCAAGGCCGGCTAACCGTGGGACATGCCAAGGTCTTGCTCGCCCTCAAGGAACCCCCTGAGCAGAAGAGCGCCGCCGAGACCGTGGTCAAACAGGGGCTCACCGTTCGCGCCACCGAGAAGCTTCTGCAGCAATTACAGAACCCATCCGCCAAGGGAACGCAGGGAACGGGCAAGGCGTCGACGAGTCAGGCTGAAGCGGCTCTGCCATCGGCACTCTTGCATATCCAGAATCTGTTGCGCGATCATCTGGCGACCAGCGTGCGTCTGGTGCCGGGCGGCAAGAAGGGGCGAATCGAGATCGAGTACTACGGTGATGAGGACCTCGAGCGCGTCCTCGAGGTCATGGGGGTCAAGCTGGAAGAATACTAGGAGACGGCATGGGAAGATTCATCGCTCTCGGCACCGCCGGGCTCGCCTTGGTGGCCCTCCTGCTCTGGCTCGCACTCCGGCCGGCCGGCACCTATCGCTACGATGCCAAATCGGCCGTCTACCACAAATTCTCCGGTGCGCTGGCCCACGCTCACGTCACCAAGCTCATCGGCTTCGGCCCTCGACCAGCCGGAAGCGAGGCCCTCGAGGTCTCGAGGAAATACATCGAAAGCCAGCTCATCAGCCTCGGCTGGACGACCGAGCGGCAGATCTTCGAGGACGAGACGCCCATCGGTCCCATCACCTTTGTCAATCTCCGGGCACGCTTCCTCGGGAGCGCGAAAGCGGCAGCCGTTTGGAAACGATCCACCCCCATCATCGTCGGATCCCACTACGACACCAAAAAGTACGACGACTTCGAGTTCGTCGGTGCCAATGATGGCGGCTCCAGCACTGGCGCCCTTTTGGAAATCGCTCGGGTGACCGCCCTCCATCCTCCGCTGGCACGTTCGCTCGAACTGGTGTTCTTCGACGGTGAGGAAGCCTTTGATACCAACATCACCCCGGACGACGGCCTCTATGGAAGTCGATTTTACGCCAAGCGACTGCGCCGGCTCAGTCCCGAGGAGCGACCGCAACAAGGGATCATCCTCGACTTGATTGGGGATAAGAACCTCAACATCGGTGTGCCCAGCGATAGTCCTTTCAAACTCTACCAAGCCCTCAAGCGCGCCGCCAAGGACCTGGGGCATGAAGCGTATTTCGGCAAACGCAACTCCCCCATCATCGACGATCATCTGCCGCTCAATCAAATCGGCATTCCCACGATTGACATCATCGATCTCGACTACGACCCCTGGCATACCGCGGGGGACACCCTGGATCAGATCTCGGCGGAAAGCCTTCAGATCGTCGGGTCCACCACCTTGCTCCTCATCGAAAAGTACTTGTTAGGCAAGGCTCAGCCCTGATCATCCTCCGGCACCGGGCTTCTCTCCCGGGCGGCTCTGCGAACGGAGCCGGTTTTCGGCCTTGTGCCAGCGTCGCAAGGTCATGGGAATGGCCAGGGAGGCGACGATAGCCACACAAAAACACCAGAATCCCCATTGCAATCGCACCTGAGTGTTGCCCGGCATTCCCTTGATCATCACGACCAAGAGGGCAATGACAAAGACATCAACCATGGAAAACTTGCCCAAGACATGCGCTCCCCGGACCGCCTTCTTGAACGCGGGATGGCCAGGCGAATCGAGTGCCGCCACCCAATAAATGCTCAGCTTGATCACGGGGAATAGAACTGAAAAGGCAAAGACGACAACGGCGAGAAGCCAGTTTCCTCCTT
>JANQJH010000644.1 GCA_028281705.1 Verrucomicrobiales bacterium | reverse complement strand
GAAGCCGACGCCACACCGGGGTGGCCGGTGCTTTCACGGGCTTTTGGGAATCGAACTGCGCCACGTCGCGCAGGGCCTCGGCCGGCACCGTGTGGCGGTAGTCCCAAAAGCCATCGAAGGATTGCCGCATCTCGGTCGCCACCGGCCCCACGACGAGCGCATCGCGATCCTTGAAATTCATCGTCAGCGAGTGATCGAAATAACTGTTCTCCACATTTCGTCCTCCGGTAATCGCCACCGCATCATCCGCGACGAAGACCTTGTTGTGCATGCGCTGGTTCGCGCCCTTGAAGTTGGTCAAGGCGTACCACAGGGTACTGAGATATCCGCCTTCAAGCCGCCGCGCCGTCGGCCGGTAGACACGGACTTTCAGATTGGGGCTGGCCTTGGCCAGTCGAGCCACCACCTCAGTGTTCTTGGCGATGCCCACATAGTCCACCAGGATCCTCACCCGCACGCCGCGCCGCGCCGCCGCCGCCAAGGCATCCGCCAGGAGCCGGCTGCTCTCGTCATTAGCCCAAATGAAGGTCTGGAAATCAATCGTCCGCTGCGCCGCCTGAATCAAATGCAACCGCGCCAGCAAGGCGTCCTCCCCGCCATCGAGCAGGCTCACCCAATGCACCTGACTCGGCTCTTCCCCCGCCCGCAGCGCCCGTGAAACCTCGCGAAGACTCCCTTTGAAAGGCGACGAGGCATGCAAGGCGGCGTCAAACGTGGCCGCCTCCGCCACCGAATCCGGCCCCGCCTCCACCTCGACGCGTTCGGGGCTGATCATCCCCACCGGCAGATGGCTGCATCCCGCACTGGCCAAGAGGAGGATCGCTCCCCAAAAACAAATCTTCATCGGACGGCGGATCATCATCATCATCGGCATTCTCAAGACGAACGACCACCATAGCAATTGGGCCATCAAGTGCAACCCGTGGACACGCGGCACACCCGGTTGGTCAATCTCGTGAGGATCTCCCATGGGATCGTCCCCGCCTTCTCCGCAATCTCGGCCGAGGAAAT
Organism: Verrucomicrobiales bacterium; assembly: GCA_028281705.1. Classification (GTDB taxonomy): domain Bacteria; phylum Verrucomicrobiota; class Verrucomicrobiia; order Verrucomicrobiales; family DEV007; genus JAACDM01. The sequence continues at coordinate 7,879 of JANQJH010000644.1, read as the reverse complement.
CTCCTCGCTTCCCTGGGCGCCATAGACGACCACCTCGTCGCCCGGCGCCACTGGTTCCGGGAGCGACGTCACATCCACCATGATCTGGTCCATCGTCACTCGACCTAACAAGGGGCAACGCCGCCCATGAATCAAAACCTCGGCGCCACGGCCGCTGAGATTCCTGGGATACCCGTCTCCATAACCAATCCCCAGTGTCGCCACCCGCGTCGGTCTCTCGGTGATATACGTCCGCCCATAACTAATCCCTCGTCCCCCCGGCAAGAAACGCACCAGCCGAACCCGGGTCTTCAGCGCCACCACCGGCCGCAATCGATCCTGAAACACCCCTTCAGGCGCGATCCCGTAGAGCATCAAACCCGGACGGATCAAGGCTGACGCCCCCCCAATCCCTTCACCATGGCGGAAGACGCCGGCGCTGTTCAGGACGTGCACCTTCGGGGCCACTTCCTGGTCGGCCCAACAACGCAACGCACTACCAATCAAGGCGTCAAAGGATTCCAATTGCCGCACGGTGAAGTCCTCGTCCTCATCCGCCGACGGGAGATGCGTTGCCAGCCCTTGAACCCTCACGAAGCGGTCACGGGAAGCCGCCTGACAGAGCTCGACAAACTCGCTCTCCAGCGCACCGATACGTCCCATTCCCGTATCCACCGCCAGATGGACCTGGGCACAAGCACCACAACGCTGCGCCATCGACGACGCCGCACGCAATTCTTCCAAGGTCGACAGCATGAAATGCCAGCCACGCTCAATCGCCACCTCCATCTCATCCGGCAAGATCGCCCCCAGGAGCAAGATGTCAGTCCGATGCTCACCCAGCGCCGCGCTGATCGTCTGAGCTTCGGATAGGGCGGCCACGCCAAAGTAGGCCGCGCGCCCTCCCAGGGCCCGGCTGATCCGTTCCAGGCCAAGCCCATAGGCATCGGCCTTGACCACGGCGATGACATCAGCGCCCCCGGCATGGGAGCGGGCGACCTCGAAGTTATGGCGCAGGGCTCCGAGATCGATCTCCGCCCAAGTCCGCCAATGCTCCTCAATGCGGTCGTCCATGCGAACCCCTAGACGCCCACGGCCCAATTTCAAGCGTCACGGACCGTGTCAACGGCAGCGGTCGGCACCATCGCGCGACGCCTCACGGCAAGTTCACCGCCACGACGTCTCCCTTGGCATTTCGTGCATAAACACGCCCACCGGAAATGGCTGGCGGTGTCCAGCATTTCCCGCCCAGGATCTGACTCCGGTAAGCCGGCTCGAATCCACTGGGTGAGGCCTCGGCGAAGATCAGCTCACCCCGATCACTCAACACCACCAGGTGTTTTCCCGCCGCCACGAGCGAGCCCATGCCAACCCCCTTCTCCTCCCACTGGGTTTCGCCCGTGTCCCACGAAATGCATTTGAGCAGACACTTGTCCGCCGTCGTCCCCGAGACCCCGTAGAGATAGCCGTCGAGAAGCACGCAGGTATTGAAATGATTCTCCATCGCCTTGTTCCGCCAGACTTCTTTCGCTCCCCCGGCATCGATGGCCAGGAGGGCTGAGCCGAAACCGTAGGCCGATGAGAGGAACATTCGGTCGTCCCGAATGATCGGTTGCGCCGCATTGACCTTGTACTTCGTCTTCCACGGCACTTCCCAAAGAAGCTTGCCATCCTTCGCCCTCACGGCCGAGCAGGAAGCCGGACCGAAAACAACCAAAGCCTCTTTCCCGCCTAACTGAATCGGCTCCGGCGTGGCGTAGGCCCCGTCACCAGAACCCGTTCGCCACCGCACCTTGCCCGTCTTTTTCTCCAACGCCAATCCATGACTGCCGGCATTCAGATAGAGCAGGTCACCCGCCACCAGGGGGGCACTGGTGAACCCCCACGAAGGCTTGGCCAACCCCAGGTCCTGATGCAAGTCCACCTGCCAGAGGATCTTTCCATCATCCGCGGCAAAACAAAAGAGATGCCCATGCCGGCCCAGGCCGAACACCTCATCACCATCGATGGTCGCCGAGGCATTGGGTCCGCCATCATAGAGATTGGGCCACTTCTCGCTCGCGTAAGTGTGCTTCCACACCATCTTGCCGGAGTCGGCGTCCAGGCAGAAAATGGTGTCTCTGTCATTCTGATTTCCCGATAAAAAAACGCGTCCATCCTGGACCACTGGGCTGGAAAAACCAATGCCCACGCTGTTCTTCCACAGGACTTCCAAGGCGTCCTCGGGCCAGTCTCCCGACTGGGGAACCTTCGCTATTGCAATCCCATCACCAGCCGGCCCCCGCCATTTGTACCAGGACTCGGCGCCAAGGCCATCGGTCATACCAATCGCCACCATCGAGACCAGGGCGGCGGAGTGAAATCGGGAGGAAAAGGAGAGCTTCATCATGCTCACCATCTAGAACAATACGCGGGTTGAAGCCAGCCCTCAGTGAGCGTTCCCGGGAGTCAAGCCAGGCGCGCAGGCCGCCCAATTCGGCCGAGAACCGGCTGTTTTCCGGCGAATTGCCGGCAGCGCTCCCTTGCTATCGCCATAACTGATTGATGTTGAGCTAAATAGAGCTCTCACCCCGATCAATGAATCTCTACCTTCCTTAAACATCGATCAACCAAATAAGGCAAGTAGAGTTCCCATATATCATGCGTCGAATCACGGAGAAGCATGCTCCACTACGCTCGATGGCAAAACAGCGAGGCCGATATCGTAATGCTCGCTCCCGAGCAAAAAGTCTCGTGGGCCCTCGAGGCGAAGTGGTCTGATCGATTCTACGACCACCCATCAGAACTTCGATCGTTGCGGTCGTTCTGTTTGAAGAACAATCTATTTGCACGTCATCACTCTTTTCTATCTCGGGCACTGCGGCATCACATTGATTTTGTCCCGAAGGGACGAGGAATGGTAGCCGGCAGTGGAGCGAAGCGAAACTGCCGGAACGGCGTAGCCACGCATCATGCCGCCCTGGTAGGGGCGGGAGAAACGTTTGCTTCGCGGGATGCTCGTCGGTTCACGACAGCGAGTCGCCCATTCTTGACGATGAAATTGCCCATCCCGTGATCACATCGCCTCGATGGGGAGATCTCTGGCACCCTTTCAGGGCACGATGGAGTCCAACAAAGATTCGGCGGTTCCGCGTTGCTGCACCATCGGCTATCATTTTTCGTCCCTTCGGGACTGGAAGACCAACAACAAAATCGCACTCTCGTCGGAGCGCGACTACGGAGAAACCTCACACATCGCGAGTTCCACTAGAAATCAATGATGGCGCTGAGCATAAATAAATAAAGCCACCATGACGACCATCACAAAACGCGGAACGCGTCTCAGCGATAACATTACGTACAGCTTCCAGCCGGCCAGCGCCTATGCCTATATCGTCGGCGCAAATATCATTCGAGGAAAACACACGTCGATGCCAGATGTCGAAGATGAAGGCGAGGTCACTCCAATGATCTGAAATAGCGCCGGCGAATCCCTCATGGATCGATGAGCAGCGGCGAGGGGAGACTGGATTCATCCGTGTCCCTCTTTGTGAGCGCACGTCGTTTTCATCCGGCCCGCTCCCTCACGCTGGAGGCCAACAGATCGAAGTACGCGGCCCCTTCTCCTCGACGGCAGATCTCCCCCGGAAAACCGGTTGTTGCCTCGCCCGGGAGGGCTAGAATGCAGCGATGGTCTCGCGAGGTTATTCCAGGGCAACGGTATGGTAGGGCCCATTCTCATGATCCTCGCTCTCGGAGCGCTCGCCGCTCTGATCCGGGCCTCCAGCGCCAAGGAGCTGCTCCTCGATTGGAAACCGCCCTTCGACACCTTTGAAACCTATGACACTCAGTTAGGCCGGCTTCGGCGTCCCTATTTGACCTCGGAACCCGACGCTGCATCCGGCGAGTTCCAGGCCATCCTCCACCTCTCTGTCACGGCCTGCTTTCCCTGGCCCGGACTGCGCTTTCTTTCTAGCAAATTCCGCAATCTCGCGGTCTCGCTAGACCAGGCCGAGGTGCCGGACGGCATCCATCTCTCCCTCGCCGCGGAACGCGATGACTGGAGACAGTTCGGCCCCAATCAGGAAGCCATGGAGAGTTCCATCGAGCCCTTTCTCCCCTTCGTCCTTCGACTCACGGGAGAAGTGAGTCAGCCCGCGCTGATTTCCGCCCGGGTCACGGTGACGACCGGCGAGGGCGATTGGCCCTTTGCCTTCCTCGCTCGCAAACTCACCAACTCAGCGCGCCTCCGCTTCTTCATCGGCCCCGAACTCGGGAGCACCTGGGTCGGCTTTGATCCGGGGACTTCCGGCAGTTGCATCGCCGCCGGAGTGCACGGCGATGCCATTGTCGTCGAGCAGGACCAGCACCATCAGGATCGCATCACGCCCTCGCTCGTCGTTTTCGGATCCTTCTGGGAAAAGGACCGCCCGCCCGCGTTTTCGCCCGGGGTGATCCCCGATTCGGCCTGTTTGGTCGGCACCCGGGCACAGGCCGATTTCGGTCTGCCGGGAACAGCTTCCTTTCAATCATTCAAACGCTTTCTCGGCTATCGGGAACCCATTGTGCTGAGCTTTCCCCAGGGCGATCTCCAATTCGAGGGCACCGATCTCAGCCGCCTGTTAGTTCGACACGTCTACGATTCCTTCGCCGCCTTCCTCGATCAGCGCCACCCCGAACTCACCCTGGGTGAGGAAGCGCCGGCCCGATGCGTCGTCGCCATTCCCAACACCTTCACCCTGACACAGGCACAGGCCATGCGCCAGGTGGTGGCCGATCTGGGAAAGTTCTCCGAGGTCCGCTGCCTCACCGAGGCGGAAGCGGTGTTCTTCTATCACTTGAGCCGGCTCCGGGAAGTCCCGACCGACCGGCCGCGAACGGTGCTCGTCTTCGATATGGGCGGGTCCACGATGAACGCCACAATTCTGCGCTTCAAGGCGGTCGACCTCGAAGGCCAGCGCCGCTACAAGATCAGAATTCTCGGGCGCATGGGCTATGGCTTGGGCGGCGACGCCATCGATTACTATCTCGTTCGCGCTCTTTGCCGCGCCTTGCGCCAAGATTTCGGTGAGGCCTTCCGGCCCTTCGACCCCTTCGCCAAGGACGCCGATCCCCATGAACTTGCCCAACTGAAACAACGTTGGAACAGGGCCGCCGGCGAGATCAAAGTCCGGCATGGCGCCATGATGTCGAAACGGGAGCGCCTCACGGCGAACGAAGCCTTGCTAGACATCATCAACGATGCGGTCTTCCAGGGTGCGTTGGAGAATCTCGACATCGGCCCCCATTTTCTCAAGCTTTTCGAGACCACCGCGCCCTGGCCGGAACACCCCCTGCACTCTCAGCCGGAGTTGCTCCGCGGGATCTTCGTCCCCATGGACGAGCTCATTCGGGAAGTCGTGCGCAACACGGAGAACGTGCAGTTGGACGCCGTCATCTACTCCGGCCGCAGTTGCCGGTTTCCCTCGATCACGGACCGGGTCCGCGACGCCCTTCTCAAAGAGAGACAAACGCCCCGGGAGATCCTCCTCCCGGATCAGGATCTGAAATCGGCCGTCGCTCGAGGCTGCTGCTGGTATGGGCTCAACCATGCAGGCATTCTCGTGAGTGCCCCCACCACCAGCGCCGCCTACGGTTTCCGCCACACTTCTGAGATCGGCCGATCGGACTTTGTCGGGCTCATTCCTGCGGGCACGGCCTTCGCCTCCGCCAGAGACGCTGACAACGTCAACTGCGCCATCGGAGAGCACCATCTGCAGCCGCCGAGCGCCTTCGCCTTCGACAACCGCCAGCTCGTGTTCTACCAGATCATGGGCAGCCGCAAGGCCGTGTTTGAGGAAGGACAACGACACCGCGTGAGCCCTCTGTTAGCCATGTCAATCCGCGATTCCGTCGTCTCCGTGCGCATGACTCTCAGTGAAACCGACACCAGCAAACATACACTAACTTTTGTCCACGAGCCCGAACTAACTCGCATGGGAGACCTCGCTTCACTCTCGATGCGGGAACAAGTGGACGAACATTTCTACTGGTTTCTCGGCCGGCAGCACTACGATCTTCGCTAGCCGGAGGGTCTCCAATCGCTCGGGGAAACGGCTTCTACTCGAACAGTCCGTCCGTCGCTCCAAGATAGGCGATCCCGCTCCGTCTCAAGTTCGACAAATCCTGGTCGAGTGTCAGGCTTGGCGCCGTGCTGAAGTAGGCGTCCCCACCGATGATGGGACGTGGTGCCGCGGCGTCGCCGGATTCCTTCAGCGGCCTGTTGTTAGCCAACTCGCGTTCCTGAGTGAGTAAGCGCCCGTCCCCCTGGTCAAATCTCTTTTGAAACGACGGCCAGTCCAATTTGAACACGCCATCCACCTTCTGCATCACGATGGTACTGGCCCAGGGCTTGGATCCATCCACGCGCACAGAGACGCGGACTCCCCCATGGTTGTCTTCCTCTCTCTTGACGATGCCCAACTCCGGATCGTGAAACGGTGCGTAGGACCACTTGGAAAAGTGGTCGCGGATTTCCGAGAGAAGCCGCCGTCCATCCTTCACGTGCGAGAGAAGACCCGTCCACTTCGGCTGCGTCAATGCATGCGAGGCGGTCTCCAGAACCACACGATTCTCCGCTTCGATGGCAGCGCGCCGCTCGTTCCGCGCCATCAACCACTGCAGATTGGCCTCGTGCCGGCTGGAAGCGACGGAGTCCTCCAATTTCACAAAGGCAAAGGCGCCAGAAATCAGGACTGCGGTGACCGAGAGGGCCGCGTTGAGCAAGAGACGCTCAGACCGGCGCACCCGGCGGCGTTTGAGCCAAGTTCGCTCCAGATGATCCCAATCGCCCACCCGGCCGTCTGCGGCCACCAATTGCTGCAGGGCGGTCATGCTGAGCGGATCGGGTTCGACCACGTCATTCACCACCGGCCGCTCTCCCGGAGGCGTCATCGGAACTGGGATCAACTCCGTTTCCTCACGCCGCTTTTCAGGCCAAGGATTCTCCGTCGTCTCGGCAAAATAGGAGAGCAGGACATCCTGCTCCACCTCCGAGGGAACCGTTTCGCGGTCATTCGAGGGCCACCCTCGCGGATCGTCAGTCTGAGCGACCAACGGACGGGCCGCGATCTGACCCACACCCGCTGAAACCTCTCGACTTGAATCCTGATGACCGCAGCTTAACATCTGTATTGGCAAAATATTTCATATTTTCTAAGCTTATCAAACAATTCAAAGATGAACTCTTCCCAAATGCCCAGTACCGAATCCAGAACGGACACGTTCCTCCAGCTCGCGCCGCATTCCTGAGATCTCCCCCAAATCTGAAAACCGTCTTGGCGAAGAAGACGGCTGACCTCTGGAGATCCATGCACTATGGTATCGGCTCAACCCCGCCCCCGAGACGCCGGGCCCGGTCTCTGTTCAATCCATGCCTGAAGTCCTGACAACCCCACTTTCTCACCTCAAGGCCATCCGTGCGTTCGGGTTCCACGCTCTCCTTCTAGCCGCGATGGCTTGGCTGACGTCGGCCGGCCTCGTCTTCGGCATCGATCCCAGTGAGAATGAGCGGAAGCTCGCCCAATTGATCACCTCGCACCCCGGTCAGAAACGGGCCGAGATGATTCACGACCCCATCCTCCACTTGGTGGCTCGCGCCAAGGCACTCGATCTCGGTCGTCGCAACTACGCTGGCCATGTGGACCCGGACGGGTACGGCCCCAATGAGGCAGTCAAGGCCGCAGCCTATGGCCTGCCGGCGTGGTGGGAATCACAGACAAACAAAGCCTCGAACAATGTGGAATCGCTCGGTTTCGGATTCGGAGGCTCCCACGCAACGATCTTTAATCAATGGATGAATTCGACCCTGCATCGGAATCATGTCCTCTCAGAGAGCGAGTTCTTCCGGAACCAAACGCATTATGCCGTGGGCCATGCCGAG
>JANQJH010000444.1 GCA_028281705.1 Verrucomicrobiales bacterium | reverse complement strand
AGCCATGCCCAGTTTGCCGGCCGCCAAGGGATTTGAGCTCGGCAGCGGTTTCGCCGGAACCCCCCTCACCGGTCGCGAGCACAACGACCCCTTCCGCATGGAGGGCGACCACGTCCGCACCTCGAGCAATCGCTCCGGCGGCATCCAGGGCGGCATCAGCAACGGCGAGCCCATCCTCTTCCGCGTGGCCTTCAAACCCACCGCCACCATCATGACGCCGCAAGACACCGTCTCCACCGACGGCGAAAACACCACCCTCAAGGGCCGGGGCCGCCACGACCCCTGCGTCCTGCCCCGCGCCGTCCCCATCGTCGAGGCCATGACCGCCCTCATCCTCTGCGACCACCTCCTCCTGCAACGCACGCAGTCATCCTTGGGAGAATAATAGGCAGCTCACAACTATCGCTAAATTTTTCGCTTGCAATCGAACGCTAAAAAAGAAACGCTCGTACCATGAAGCGATTTCTCAGAGTCAGCATGGTCCTTCTCACATTCGTCTCCACCGCCGCCAGTGTCGGAGGCGAGGGCACCACCATGCCCAATCTTTCCATCACCCGGGATGAAACCGGCGCCGTCGTCCTCGGAGTCAGCGCCATGGCCGAACCCGGCGAGTTCCGAGTCGAGCGATCTCCCGATCTTCAACAATGGGAAGCCGTGACCTCGCTCCAGCTTGATGCCTCTGAAAGTGTCGACATCGTCGATCCCAACCATTCCGCCCGGCAGCAGTTCTATCGCCTCGCCACCGACACCCCTCCTACTTCCGCCAAAGCCGACGCCCTGGAAGAGTCTTCCATGACGGCCCCGTCCGAAACGCCCGTCCCACACCAGGGGACAGCTCCTGGATTCCCCGGCAGTGACCCGTCCTCGGTAAGGAACGATCAACAACAACAGAAACAACTGATGATCGAGGTCACCTATCACGTCGTGGAACTCACCGACGACGAACTTGATGCGTTGTATGCTAGTGGAGCCTTCAAAGAAATCTCCAGGGAAGAGGCCTTGAATCGCTCACAGGTCATTCCCTCCGTCCCGGCCGATCGCGTCGTCAAGAAGATCAACTACATCCGGCGTTAGGTCTGGCCGACCCCCATGAATTGACGCTTCCCAAGCCCGCGGCCCGGCGCTAAGTCTTGCCTCATGCGCCGCCTTCTCCTCGCCCTCGGACTCCTTCTCGCCTGGCTCCCCGGCAGCCAGGCCATCGACGAACGCCCCAACATCGTCTTCGCCATCGCGGATGACTGGGGTTGGCCCCATGCCAGCGTCTACGGCAACGATGAGGTTTGCCAGACACCGCATTTCGACACCATCGCGCGGAATGGGATCCTTTTCCATCACGCCTACATCTCCTCGCCCAGCTGTACACCTTCGCGCAATGCCATTCTCACCGGCCAGTACCACTGGCGTCTGGGATCAGGGGCCAATCTATGGAGCACCCTGGACACGGCCCACCAGACCTACCCGCATCTCCTGGAGGACGCCGGTTATCACGTGGGAAGCTGGCGAAAATCTTGGGGACCCGGGAATCTGGACAATTGGAAACGGCATCCCGCGGGCCGTCGCTACAAAAACCCGGATGCCTTCCTCGAAGCCTGGGACCGCGAGAAGCCCTTCTGCTTTTGGTTAGGCGCGAGCGATCCCCACCGCGGCTACAAGTTAGACTCCGGACGCGAAAGCGGGATGGATCTGAGCAAGATCAAACTCTTTCAACACTACCCCGATAGCGAGGAGATCCGCGGTGACGTGGCCGATTACTACTACGAGGTGCAGCGTTTCGATCGCGATGTCGGTCAATTCGTGGCCAAACTCGAGGCCCTCGGCGTCCTGGAAAACACCCTCATCGTGGTCACCGGAGATCACGGCATGCCCTTCCCCCGATGCAAATCCAATCTCTACGACTCCGGCGCCCGCGTGCCTCTGGCGATTCAATGGCCGGCCAAGATCCGGGCCAAGCGCGCGATCGAGGACTTTGTCAGCACCACCGACCTCGCGCCCACCTTTCTCGCCGCCGCGGGCCTGGAAATCCCAGCGGCCATGACCGGCCGCACCCTCTTGCCCATTTTCCAGAGCAAGGCCTCGGGCCGGATCG
>JANQJH010000401.1 GCA_028281705.1 Verrucomicrobiales bacterium | reverse complement strand
TCGTGCTCGGCTTGTTAGGCGCCTTGCTCGGAACCATCGCTGGAATCACACAGTCAAATGCCAAAACGGTTCTCGCCTATTCCAGCCTCAGCCAGGTCGGTATCATGCTCGTCGCCATCGGCGTCGCTTTCATTGATCCCACCGCCTGGCCGACCTTGCTCGCGGCCCTCCTCGTTTATGCAGCTCACCACGGATTGGCCAAGGGCGCCCTCTTTCTCGGCATTCTCCCGGCGCGTCATGCGTCGAGCACAACACAGGTGTGGTTCGGCCGGCTTGGGCTGCTCTTGCCTGCCCTCGCCCTCGCGGGTGCCCCATTTACCAGCGGAGCCATCGCCAAGCTCGCCCTCAAGGAACCCATTCGCTATCTACCTGGGTTCTCCGCTGTTCTCGTCGGCGTGCTCCTGCCTCTCGCCGCCACCGGGACCACCCTGCTCATGATCCGTTTTCTCACGCTCGCGTGGCCCCAGCGCGGCCGGGAGGAACATTACGATGCCCGGGGACTGTGGATCCCCTGGATGGCCGCGGTGACCGCCACGGTGATCGGGATTTGGCTTCTGCCCGGGATGATCGTCGACCTCGAGAAAGTCGTGTCCCTCGAGAAGGTATGGGCCAGTACCTGGCCCGTCGTGGCTGGGATCGGACTGGCTATCATCTGGCAAAACATGAGCCGCCGATTTGATGTGCAGACACCTGGCGGCCTGCCAGCAGGTGATATTGTCGTTCTCGTGGAACGCATCCTCAGCCCCTTGCGGAACTCACGGCGCCCGCCCAAACTGAACGACGAATCACCTCAACCAGACCGGGTGCGACTCGATTGGCCCGCACTGATGGGACGCGCTGAATCCCAGCTTCGTCTTCACACCTGGCTCGTTCTCCTCGGCGTCCTCGCAGCCTTGGTCTATTTCTTGGGCAAATAATTTCATTTTATTACATGTATTTATTGACATGTTTTAGATTGCGCGCTAATAGATCATCGAAAACCCAATCAGTTCAATGAAACTCTCCGATCCTGCGAAACTCACCAAACTCAAGCATCTTGCCACCGTTCCGTCGACCGACGAACCCATCATCAGCCTCTATGTCCCGGTCTCAGCAACCGGTGCGATTGAATGGACGCCCATTGACCAAAGATTGGCCTTGCTCAAAGCCACGCTCACACCGTGGTATCGAGAGCCCTTCGACGAAGCCGTGACCGCCGCCAAGAAGGTCGCAGGCTCACTCGCGCGCTCTGCATGCCGCGATCTCGCCATCTTCACCCGCGGGGGCAAGGCTCCGTTCGTCGACTCGCTGATAGTCACTGGGGGCGAAGGGTCGCTCAAGGTGATGATGGACACCGTACCTTGCCTCTGGCCATTGTTAAGCCACGGGCCAAGCACGGAGCAGTACATTCTCGTCCACCTCGATCACTACGCGGCCCGCATCGAAGAGTGGCGGATTTCTCCCCATTTTGACGCCTGGTTTTTCGAGCGTCCCTTGGATCCATCTACGGTGGCCTCCCGCTTCGGGCGGGAATGCTATCAGATCCACCGGCGCGAACAGTCCGAAGCGTCACTCAAGGAAAAGATCGAGATTCTCCACGGTGTTCTCGCCCCGCATGGAAGGAGGAAAATCATCATCACCGGCAAGGCCCCGATGGTGCGGAGACTCTTCAAGGCGCTTCCGCCCAACCTGGCCGAGTTCGCCTCTACCCACCTCGTTGCCACCGAAGACGCGGCATTGAGCGCTATCATTCATGCGGAAAAGGTCCGCTTCTCCAAGGAGAACCAAACATGGCCCCATCTGACTCAGTGGCGCCGGGCAGTCTGGCGGGATGGGCTCGCCACCGCCGGCTTTGAGGAAACCTCTGACGCTGTCCGCCGTCTGCCCATGGAAACAATCCTCATCGCCAAAGAACACTCGGCTTCGGCCGCTAGCCGGGATCTGATGAAGAATGCGATGCGGCACGGTGTGGGGCTCAAAGTGATCGACGATAGCCACACCCTCCTGGCACTGGGAGGAGCGGGAGGACTCTTGAAGCGCCGGCCCCAGGTTCCGATGCGGCCAAGAGAAGCTCGGATTGCCTCCATGCCCACGGCTCTGTCATTGCCACTAGGCCAGCTCTGATCTGACTCCCGCGACCACTCAACCTCCCCCATAAGGCAGCCAATCAGAGAGGTAGCATCAGCAAACTTCACGATCGTTCCCCGCTTCCGAGGTTTAGGATCCGCTCGCTCGTTCTCTCACAGTATTTCTCGCCCATGAACCTGAGCGAGCTGACCTAACCATGCCCATTCCGCCGTGGAGTTACCTCGTCATCGGTGTCGAACTGATGGGCATCGCCGTCGCCTTGCACGCTCTGATGTACGTGCGGAGCGACCGCGGGACCATTGCCTGGTGTGTGGGTCTCGTCGCGATGCCCTTCGTGACCCTTCCACTCTATGCCCTCTTCGGCAGGGCCAAGTTTGCCCGCTACGGTGAGACCATTGCGGCGGCGGCAAGCGATTATCGACATCAAGTCCAACCGCTTGCCGACATCGTCAGTCCGTTCGAAGAGCCTTACGACCAGACACCCGGACGGCTGGAGGCCGTTCTCTCCAAGCTCTCTCCCTTCACTTTCACGCGGGGAAACGGCCTCACCCTGCTGATCAACGGTGAAGCGACCTTTGCCTCGATCTGCGAAGCCATCAGCCAGGCACGCCACCACGTTTTTCTCGAGTTCTATATCATTCGCGATGACGTCCTGGGAAATCGTCTAAAAGAATTGTTAGTATCACGGTCTCGCGAGGGAATCCATATCTGCCTTCTCTATGATGAAATCGGCAGCAAGGATCTATCGGGTGATTACCTCACGGCCCTACGGGAGGCCGGGGTAAAGACCGCTTCCTTCGGCCCGCCTTTGAGGCACTGCGATTTCTTTCATATCAATTTTCGTAATCATCGGAAGCTTGTCATTGTGGATGGCGAGACAGCATTCGTTGGCGGTCACAACGTTGGCGACGAGTACCTCGGCCGATCGAAAAAGTTCGGTGATTGGCGTGACACGCATGTGAAAGTGCAGGGACCGGCCGCCTTGGATTGTCAGCGGATCTTCCTCGAAGACTGGTACTGGGCCACGCGAACCATACCTCCGCTTCCCCATAGCTACCCTCCGCCGCCAACAGTGCCTCAGGCGAGCGAAGTCCTCGTCCTGCCCACGGGGCCACTGAAGGGCGCCGATGTCTGTACGCTCGCCTATAAGTGCCTGATCAACGAATCGACCAAGCGTTGTTGGATTGCGAGTCCCTATTTTGTGCCCAGTACATCCATGCTCGATGCCCTCCGCGGTGCGGCCCTGCGAGGTGTCGATGTGCGGATCATGCTGCCGGCCCGGCCCGATCATTGGATCGTCCACCTGGCCAGTCACAGCTACCTGGACGCCCTGGAAGAATGGCAAGTCTCAGTCTACCGTTACCGTGCAGGGTTCCTTCATCAGAAGGTCATCCTGATCGACGACCGGATCGCGGGCGTCACTTCAATCAACCTCGATCAACGCTCCTTTCATTTGAATTTCGAGGTCGGCCTCTTCACCACAGGGAGTGCCTTGGTGGCTGATGTCTCCTCCATGTTAGAGCGCGATTTCGCCGATTGTCAGCTAGTCACAGCGGCGGAATTTCGAGATCGACCTCTCCCCTTCCGACTATCGGTGAAGCTGGCTCGCCTCTTCTCTCCCGTACTTTGAATCGGTCACCACCGCCACCGCCTGACGGTTCTCGTATCCTACGACGTGACGCGATCGTTCAACCGATGCTCCGCACGGGAAGGCCCTCCGTTCGACCGCTGGGTTTCAGATTCAAACGTGATCTCTTCCGGCGCGATGGTGCCCCCTGAGATGACAAACGACATCGCCTCGTCCATCGACCAATCCGTCGACACCACGCGATCGGCCGGAACGATTTCAAGATATCCCGAAGTCGGATTCGGCGTCGTCGGCACATAGACTGCGACCAACTTCCGCCCCGTCTGGCTATCATTGAAACTCCGCGTGACCAGTCCCACCGTCTTCATTTCACGATTGGGAAACTCGATGAGCACCACCCGCTGCACATCGGGACCGGGAGAATCACTGAGAACGGACACGAGCTTCTTCACCGAACCGTAGACAGACTTCACCAACGGGATCTGTTCCAAAACCCGCTCCAGGGCCTGAATGGCCTTGCGGCCCAGCACGATGGTCGTGGCCAAGCCCACGCCGTAGAGAAGAGCAATCACGAGCACCACTTCGAGGAATCCCTGAACGATCTCGCTCTGTAAGAGCGCCGCGACCGAGGGTGCCAGAGGCTCGATCGTGCGAGCGAACCAATCGATCGGAGGCCCCCCAATTTCGCTGAAGATCCCGTAGAGAAACTTAAAGACCAACCACGTCACCCAAAGAGGGATCAATGCCGTCACGCCCGCGGCAAGGTATCTGGGAAGGTGTGGCTTGCGCATCGATTTCAAAGCTTAGGTAGTTCTCGGAGCAACTGGTGTGACGAATCCTTCAGGTTTCACCGCGAGAACCGAACAATCGACTTGGGTGAGGATGGTCTCGGCAGTGTTCCCAATAAATAGACCCTGGATTCCTGTCCGGGCAACCGTACCCATCACGATTAGGTCGATACCCTCTCCGATGACCTTACGCGGGATGACCTCAATGGGACTTCCCTTCACTAGTGACAGCTTCGTCTGACACCCACCACAGAAATCTTCAACCGCCGCATGAAAGGCCTGAGTGTGCTTGTCTTCCTCAGACTCCGATCGTGATTTCAGTTCGTCTGCACTCACCCGCAGGAATGGGCTGTGCCGGAGCGCATCTTCATACTCCAGCTCCCACGCGTGGAGAATCTCCAGAGAGGCGCCCTCCAAGCGCTCCCGCATGCTGCTCCCGAGTTCCAAGATCAGCCGCGTCATGGCATCGTCCTCGGGGGCTGAACCCATGGGGTCGATCGCGGCCAGGAGCCGAGGCGACCGGGCATTCTTCGGCTCTCGAAATAGCCAGAGTGGGCAAGGGCACTTGCGCAAGAGATGCATGTCGGTGGTGAGAAATCCTCTCAACCGCTTCTTCTGAGCCCGCGTATCCACCGCCTTGATGACGAGATCGTGTTGATCGGCCAGCACTTTCCCAATGATCTCGATGAAGGCCTCACCGCTGATGAACTCAATGTCCGGAGGGCCTCCGGCAAGACCATCCTCCACACCCGCGACGGCCTGCTGCACATCCGACTCCACCTGCTCACGGAGGTAGCGCTCCAAGGGAATCCTGTAGTGCCAATCCTCAGGCAAGGCCTTGAGCACCGTGAGAACGGTGAGGCGCCCTTGATTGGCACTCGTCAACTCCAGCCCCTGCTTCAAAGCCGTCAGATTAGCCTCAGCGTTTCCGCTGTAGACGAAGAGGATGTTCTTGAACCGGTTCATGACACGCTTCCTAAAACATGCTATTTATTACATGTCAATGAATTCCTATTCAGGAATCCGGATTCTCAAAAAGTGCCGAGTGTCCCGAGAAAGCACTTGATCCGTCACCAAAAACATGTAATTCAAAACATGTAATATACATCTTATTCATCCTATGAACACGTTGACCTCCTCCGAAACTGCTTTGGTCGTGACCAAGGCCAAGCCGCTCGCAAGATGGCGCCGCTACCTCCTGCCAGCCGTCCTCTTTGGCACGATCGCAATCCTCACGTTCTTTGCCCTGGGAGTCTACTTCAGTCGCTCGCCTCAACTTTTCGATGTCACCGGCAAGGCATCCGCCTTGGCGCAAGCGGAACCGGGGGCCTTGAAGAGAGGGTATCTCACGACAAGCGCCATCTATCACGTCGGCGAGACGCTGCTCGAGAAGTCTGGCGGCTACCTGACGAACGATGCCCTGCCGCCTTCCTCGTTCTTGGACAACATGCCGAGCTGGGAATTCGGTGTCATCACCGAGCTTCGCGATGCTGTCCGCTCGCTACGCAACGACTTCAGCCGCGCCCAGACCCAATCCGTCGAAGATCGCGATCTCATGGAGGCAGACGCCAAATTCCACTTCGATCATACACGGTTCATGCTGCCATCGACTGAAGATGAGTATCGGAGCGGCCTCGGCTCTCTCAAGCGCTATCTCGACCGTTTGCAGGCCGGCGAGGCCCAGTTCTTCAACCGTGCCGACAACCTCAACTTCTACCTTGCCACCGTCGAAAAACGCCTCGGGAGCCTATCGCAGCGCCTGAGCAACAGTGTCCGGGAGTCCTATCTGCGAGAACTGATTCACACGGACGAAGACGAACTCGTAGAAGTGACAGAGCCAACGCCGTGGGACGAAATCGACAATATCTTCTTCGAGGCCCGCGGCTACGTGTGGGCGCTCATCCATACACTACGAGGCATCCAAGTCGATTTTGATTCCGTGCTCGAGAGTAAGAACGCCACCGCCATGCTCGAACGCATCATCGAAAAACTGGAGAACACCCAACGTGCCATCATGAGCCCGGTCATCCTCAATAGCAGTGGCTTCGGAATGTTAACCAACCATTCCCTGGTCATGGCCTCCTACATCTCCCGGGCCAACGCCGCCCTCATCGACCTCAGAACATTGCTGGTCGAAGGCTAGAGAACCTTTTCTTCATAGAACCATCGTGCTTTCCATTCGATTGTCTCGGACCGATACTCATCGGTTAACCAAGGCGGCCGGTGCTGCCCTTATTGTCCTCATTATTGGCCTGCTCTGCTGGGATTTCATTGCCCTTTGGGACTGGAACGCCTTTTACGAATGGAAACGCCGCGTGGGCTACGTGCCCTTCTTCCTCGGACTGGCATTGCTACCCTTATTCGGCGTCCCCACCACCCCTCTTTTCGTCATCGCCGGCGCGACCTTCACACCACTGGCCGCCCTGGCAGGCTGTGCCCTCAGCATCGCATTGAATCTCGCGCTCAGCTATTGGTTGGCAAACCGCTGGATCAGGCGATTGGTTCGACGCTTGATGCGGGAATGGAGAATCGAGTGGCCGGAGCATGATGAAAAGCAAGCCTTGCAATTCCTTCTCGTCTTCCGCCTCACACCAGGAATCCCCACATTCGTCAAGAACTACGTCACGGCTCTGAGTGAGATCCGCTTTCCGGTCTACTTCGGTGTTTCTTGGATCATCACCTTTCTCTACGCTCTTGGTTTTGTCATCATGGGTGATTCGCTGGTCAATCAAAACGCGGTGGAAGCTCTGATCGGATTAGCGATCTTGGGAGGAGGAGCCTTTCTCGTCGCTCGCGTCCGCAAATCCAGCCATCAGAAATAGCTCGCACTGGCAAGGCAAGCTCCACGAGAAGGGGGGCGGCCACATGGCGCCGCCCACGCCGCGGCGCCAGCACAGGTGTGTCATGGATTGGAGGGAGCCCTTAAAACTGGAAAACTGCCTGGCGCTCGCTAGGATCAGATGAAGCCAGATCTTGATCATGAAATCTCACCTATCGACCATGATATTGATCCTCGTCTTGGTAGGCACTTTCTGGGAAATCACTCGATCATTCACCTACATTGAAAAACGGCTCTTCGGAACTTTGGACGATCTCTCCGAGCATTCGAATAATCAGTTTCAAGCACTTGCTACTGATGCAGAGCAGTTGAGGCGCGAATTGCAAGACCTTAGATCGGAAGTCACCCAACTCAAACAGTCAGCTGGCAACACTACGCCGAGGAAGAGGGCAGAAACACCATCACGAATTGGCCAGCGAATTGCTCATTGGAGCGGAGGCCCCAAAAGAGGATGGGGACATGAACAAGCAACCGGAGAGCCTGACACCCCAAGAGCGGGCGACATACAAACGGCATGGGCGCCAAAACAGCCCGATGCCGGAGAAGAGTGGCTCAAGTTAGACTACGAGACTCCGATGACCTTAGGGCAGATCAATGTCATTGAGAGCTACAATCCCGGGGCAATCAGCAAGATGACCGTGTTTCTGGAGGACGGCCAAGAGATCATTGTCTGGGAAGGAACGACCACGGTGCAAAGACCCGACGAGCTGGTAATCTCAAAGTTTCCGGTACCGGAACCCACCACGGTAAAAACCTTGAAGGTGTATCTGGACACTCGTCGCGTTTCGGGCTGGAATGAAATCGACGCGGTGCAGATGATCGCCATCAATGGCGACTCTCAATGGGCCATTGGGTCTTCAGCCAGCAGTAGTTACTCAGATTAGTGTGCCGTCAGAAAAAATCGTTATAAATTATCTGGCCTATGCACTGGCTAGACACCTCTATTGGCCGCCTGCCGCCGATCTACCTTGCTCTTGAAGGCGGGAAAGCAAAAGGAGGCGGCTGCGGCCTTCTGGCAAGCTTCGGCACTGAACAAGCTGGCACCTGGGATGTTCTCACAGACGGCGAATGAAACGGATTTTTCGCCATAGAGATTGATGAATCTGGGGATGATTTCGGATTCGATGAATCAGGGATCGGAGGGATCTAACTAGCCGGCCGATAGAAGCACCTGCATCACCATCGTCTCACGCCTTCCTCCAGACGCCCGAAAAGTATCGCTTTACCTGCTTCCCGTTGAGCCAATAGGATATATTCATGGTGACTCCGGGCGTCTCACGTTCGGCAACGACCCACACAGAAGATGACGTAAAACTCTATCTACAAACAGCCTACAACAATCACCAAGAAACCCCATCCATGGTCTCGATCACCATCGAAAACGTCAGCAAAGCGTTTGGAGACACGCAAGCGTTAGATGACATCAATCTCGAGATCGAGCCCGGAGAAATCTTCTTTCTCCTCGGACCCAGCGGCTGCGGCAAGACCACCCTTATCCGCACCCTCGCGGGATTCACCCAACCGGACACCGGGAGGATCCTCTTCAACCAGACGGACATGACGGCGGTGCCTCCGCACAAACGTCAAACTGCGATGATGTTCCAGAGTTACGCTCTCTGGCCCCATCTCAATGTGGCCAAGAATGTCGCCTTCGGCCTGGAACAGATGAAGATCCCCAAGGCAAAGATCGCCGAGCGCGTGGAGGCGATGTTAGCATTGGTGCAACTGCAAGGCCTGGAGGAGCGTTCCATCAATGCCCTCTCCGGCGGGCAGCAACAACGCGTCGCCCTCGCCCGCGCACTGGCCGTGCGACCCCAGTGTCTCCTCCTGGACGAACCGCTGTCCAACCTCGACGCCAAACTCCGCCTCGAGATGCGCGGCGAGATCAGGCAGCTCTGCAAGGTCCACGGCCTCACCGCCATCTACGTGACCCACGACCAGAAAGAAGCCCTCTCCGTCGCCGATCGCGTGGCCATTCTTGAAGCGGGCAAGGTGGCTCAGGTCGGCCGTCCCCAGGAGATCTACCGCCGGCCCCGGACCTGCGCCGTGGCCAAGTTCATCGGCGAGTCCAACTTCATCGGGGGACGCGTCAAATCGATCGACGGCCGCACGGCTCGCCTCGACACCGCCCATGGCCGCTTTCTGGGCACCATCGCCCATCCTAACTGGACTCCGGCGAAGGGAGAACTCGTCGTCCTCGCCATCCGGCCGGAGTCCCTCGCACTCACAGACGCACCTCGTGGTCCCAACACCATGGATGGCTTCATTGCGAGCACGACCTATCTCGGCGAGATCGCTCAACACGAACTCAAAACGAGTGACGGCTCCATGATCCGCACCGCCGAACTCAATCCGCGTCATCTCGGAGACGGTGAGGAGAAGGCTTGGCTGCACGCCACCGTGCAGGCCGAGGACGTCATCGTTCTACAAGCCCCCTTGGGTGTGGTAAATTCGACGCCGTGACCCGATTGCTCGTCAGCCTTGGAGCGCTCGCCGCCGTCATCAGCATCCCCTTTCTGCTGAAACCGGAGGCCGAGCACGACCCGCGACTGGCGACTTCGCCCACGCAGATCCTCAACATCATCACCCCGCATAGCGAGAGCATTCGACGTGAATTCACCGCGGCCTTCCGTCACTACATGCGCCGGCGCGAAGGGATCGATATCTTCATCGAATGGCGAGTTCCCGGTGGCACTTCGGAGATCGAAAAGATCCTCGATACCGAGTACACCTTCGCCTTCAAGCACGTGTGGAAGAATCAGTTAGGTCGTTCCTGGACGCCGGAAGTCGCAGCCGCCTTCAACGATCGCCGCCTCACGCTTCCCGAAGATCCGGTTGAAGATGGCCCCGGGGAATCCGCGCGCCGCACCTTTCTCGACTCGGAGATCGGGATCGGATTGGATCTCTTCTTCGGCGGCGGCGCCTATCCCTTTGTCGTCAACAGCGGCAAGGGATACCTCGTGAACTCGGGGATCGCCGAGCGTCAAGCACGCTGGTTTCAACCGGAGGTCATCCCGCAGGTAGTCGGAGGTGAACCCTTCTACGACCCGGAGTTTCGCTGGTTGGGAACCTGCCTCACGACCTTTGGCATCTGTCTCAACCACGACGCCATCGCGCGCCTCAATCTCCAGCACGAACCCGTCGATTGGAACTTGCTGGGGCACGCCAAGCTCTTCAAAGAAGTCTCCATCGCCGATCCCTCGACCAGCGGTTCCGTGATCAAGGCCTTCGAGATGATCCTGCAACAGCAGATGAGACGCGCCCTCGATGCCGCCCGGCCGGACGAATCCGCCGAGGACGCGCTGGCACGCGGCTGGACCGCGGGCATGCGTTTGATCCGCCGCATCGGGGCCAACGCACGCTACTACGCCAATTTCGCCGCCAAGATTCCCGCCGATGTGGCGGCGGGCAACGCGGCCGCCGGCATGTGCATCGATTACTACGGGCGGACCTTCCACGAACGCGTTCAGAACCGCGCCGGTGACTCCCGGATGCAATTTGTCACGCCCGAAGGGGGCTCGTCGCTGAGCGTCGATCCCATCGCCATGCTCCGCGGGGCTCCCAATCGGCGGCTGGCACTCAAGTTCATCGAGTTCACCCTCTCCCTCGAGGGCCAGCAGTTATGGAACTATCGCGCCGGCACTCCCGGTGGTCCCAAGAGACAGGCCCTGCGCCGCCTCCCGGTGCGCAAGGACATCTACCAACCCGAGTATCTTCGCCATTTCGCCGATCCCGACGAGCGGCCGTTCGAAAAGAGCCATCTCTTTCACTACGAAGCCGCCTGGACTGGCCGGGCCTTTGGCGCCATCCGCTTCATCCTCAAGTCGATGTGCGTCGACGCCCACGCCGAACTTCAGGATGCCTGGCAGGCGCTCATCGAGCACAATTTTCCCCCGGTAGCCACCGCTCTCTTCGACGACGTGGCGCGCGTGAGTTATGCCGTGGCGCTGGGTGAAATCTCGGAGATTCTCAAACGGTCCAAGCTGGAGCAGAGCCGTTACGCCAGAGACTTGACCGCGTATTTTCGCTCCCACTACCGCCGCGTGGTCAAGCTGGCCCGATCCGGAACCGTCCGTCACTAGCAGAGGGTGCACCCTGCTGCTCACACGGCACTCACGGCAAGAGCGAAGCGCTTGCCCTACAAATCCCCGAGTAATCTCGATGGTGTTGTCGGGCGGCCACCCCAGCTGCCTTCCATTTCGGATACCCTCTAGCCGATCCCCAGAAACACCGCTCCCCTTGCGGGTTGCCTCGGCGGGACCACGACCATATGGTCCCTCTCCCGACGACCATGGACCCCGATTTCACGCGCATTCTCAATGGCCTCCAGGAGGGAAAGGTGGATGCGGCCGAGCTGCTGCCCGTGGTCTATGACGAACTCAGACGCCTCGCCACCCGAAAGATGGCGAACGAATCCGTGGCACACACCTTGCAGCCTACCGCCCTCGTACACGAGGCCTGGCTCAGACTCTCCGGATCCGACTCCTCCTCGGAGTGGGAAAACCGCGCCCATTTCTTCGGCGCCGCCGCCGAAGCGATGCGGCGGATCCTCGTCGATCACGCGCGCAAGAAAAAGAGCGCCAAACGTGGGGGCGGGATCCAGCATGAAGACATCGATGAAACTCCCATCGAACTGGCCGTCCCTCCCGATGAGTTGTTAGCCGTCCACGAAGCCCTGGACGCCCTGGCCAAGGAAGACGAAACCGCCGCTCAGCTCGTCAAACTTCGCTACTTCGTCGGCATGACCATGGATGAGGCGGCGTCAGCACTCGGAATGAAAAAGCGGACCGCGGAAGCACTCTGGACGTATTCCAAAATCTGGCTCAAACGCGCCATCAGCGCCGAGTAGTCCCGAGGACATCGATCGCTCGATCGATCCCCACCGGAACGGCTTGGACATTGCCTCTCTCGGACGACGGCCCCTATAGTAGGCCAATGATCGCCAGGCCACACCTCTCGCTTCTCCTCTTCTGCGCCTACCTGTTGCTTCAACTCCTCCTCCCGCTGGCCGAGCTCTCCGCCGCTCCCATCATCAGTGAGTTTTCCGCCGCGGGCCAAGGACAGGTCATCGACGACGACGACGACTATCCCGATTGGCTGGAGGTGCACAATCCCGACGCCGAGCCCTACGTCCTCACAGATCACTACGTGACCGATGATCCCGGTAACCTGACCAAATGGACCTTTCCCCGCGGCCAGACCCTGAGACCGGGGGAACATCTTCTCCTCTATGCCTCGCGCAAGGACCGAACCAATATCTTCCAAGCGGCCATCCACACCAATTTTTCGCTCGCAACCTCGGGTGGCTTCATCGCCCTCGTGGCCAGCGACGGCGAGACCGTTCTCCACCAGTGGGCGGATTATCCCAAACAACGCGTTGGCGTTTCCTACGGCCTTGGATCCGGCGGCCAACCGGGTTATTTTGACCAAGCCACGCCTGGAGCGGCCAATCTGCAGGCCATCCCCGAAGTGGTGAAGGATACGAAATTCAGTGTGGATCGCGGCTTCCATACCGATCCGGTCAGCCTAACCATCACCTCTGCCACCGAGGGCGCCCGGATCCATTTCACTCTCGACGGAAGTGAGCCCGGATTGGAACACGGCACCCTCTTTGAGAGCCCCATCACCATCGACGAAACCACGGTCGTCCGGGCCATCGCCATGAAAGAGGGCATGATCTCCAGCAATATCGACACCCACTCCTATCTCTTTCTCTCCAGCGTGCTCAACCAACCCGAAGACCCTGCAGGATTTCCTAACCGCTGGGGATCCGTGCCCTCCGATTACGAGTTCGACACCAGCGTGGGCACCACGGAAGAGTTCGAGGCCGCCTTGTTAGGCTATCCCTCCATCTCCCTCGTCATGCCCATCGATTCCTGGTTCAATCCCAGCCGCCAAGACGGCGAGGGCGGCATCTACGCGAATTCGTTAGAGCGTGGCGCTGACTGGGAAAAGGCGGTCTCTGCGGAGTTCATCAATTTCGAGGGAAGCCGGGATACCCAGGTCGACTGCGGGATCCGCATCTACGGAAATGCCAGTCGCCAAACGAGCCGCCCCAAGCACAACATGCGTCTCGCCTTTCGCTCTCGCTATGGTCCCTCCAAACTGGACTTTCCCGTCTTCGGCCGCGATCAGGCCACGGGCATCAACGGCTTGCTCTTCAATGGCCAGAACGGCGATTCCTGGTTCCATCCCAATCTTGGGCAACGCCAGACGGCCTCCTATCTCCGCGATCATTTTGCCCATGAACTCCTGGGTGACATGGGACACCTCACACCGCCACAGTCCCGGGCGCATCTCTACATCAATGGGCTCTACTGGGGTTTCTACCAAACCGTGGAACGGGTGGACCATCATTTCATGGCCCGGCTGCTCGGGGGCGAGCCGGAGGAGTACGATTCCATGAAGGCCTCGATCCAGGAAGGCCCCACCGTCGTCGCCGGCAACTCGCGAGCCTATGACGCCATGTTCGACGTGGCCAACGCCGGCGTCTCCGATGCCGCTGGTTATGCCGCCATCCAGCAATACCTCGATCTGGATTCCTTCATCGACTACATGCTGATCAATTTCTGGTCCGGAAACCGCGACTGGGATCACAACAACTGGCGCAATGGGCGACACCGCTCCGAGGGCAGTCCCTGGCATTATTTCATGTGGGACTCGGAAAACATCTTCAAGGAATCCGGCATCGACCGGACGGGCAACAACACGGCGAACAATCCCACCCGGCTCCACTCGCAATTATCCAGGAATGCCGACTACCGGCTCAAGTTTGCCGATCACGTGCAAAAACATCTTTTCAACAACGGTCTCCTGACCGAAGAAACAGTCAAAGCGCGCTGGCAACGTTGGGCCGACTACATTCGGCCGGGATTGAAGGCCGAATCCGCCCGTTGGGGAGACCACCACCGCAGGGGCAATCCGCACACCGTGGAAGATGATTTTGAGAGGGCCTTTGTCGATCTCATGGAAAACATGTTTCCCCAGCGGGCGAAGAACGCTCTCAGGCAGTTCAAGAATCGCGATCTCTATCCCACCGATCTGCAGCCTGTGGAATTCAACCAACACGGCGGCCCCATCGACTCCGGCTTTACGTTTACGATGAAAGCGGGCACCATCTTCCAGCCGCAGGACGGAGACATCCTCTTTACTCTGGACCAAACCGACCCCATGGAGGGCGGCACCGTCTACGCCGAGGCCATCGCCCTCACGGAAACCACCACCGTGAAGGCGCGGGTGCGCGATGAATCCGGTCGTTGGGGCCCCGTCAATGTGGCACGATTCACCCTGGGTCAGCGCCCGCAAGTCGGCGAATTGTTCATCTCCGAAATCCACTACCATCCTGCGGAGCCCACCGCCGAGGAAAACCCGGACGGAGTCTGGAGCCGCACCGATTTTGAGTTCGTCGAAATCGCCAACGTCTCTCCGCGAACGCTTCAATTGGGAGGCATTGCCTTCACCGCGGGCATCCGGTTTACCTTCCCCGAGCACAGCCTGGCTCCCGGCCAACGCCTTCTCGTGGTTGAAGACGCCACCGCCTTCGAACAGCGCTATGGCACCACCCCGGCCGATCGCATCGCCGGGATCTACCGCGGCCAGCTGAACAATGGCGGGGAACAACTGACACTCTCCGATGACGTTGGCCAAACACTCCATACGCTTTTCTTCGACGATGAAGAGGCCTGGCCCGCCGAGGCCGATGGTCAAGGCCAGTCGCTTGTCCTCAGCAATCCTGACGCCGCTTCCGATGCCGAAGGCTGGTCGCTCAGCCAATCGATCGGCGGATCACCCGGCTCCGCGGACGGAGATACCGGAAGTAAACCGCCCAACAACCTCCTCGACGGGCTCAGCCCCGGAGGCGTCCAGGTGACGCCCACCCTGCTCAGCATCAGCCTCCTCGAGGAGGCGAGCGCGTGGCTCGTGATGCCCCAAGGATCGGACGATTTGCATACCTGGAGAGAAACCGGTATCGGACTCGAGCGGATCGAAGGAGGTGAGGCCCGTCTTCGCCAATGGAAGATCTCGGAGGACGGGCGCAAGCCATTCTATCGCTTTCGCATCAGTCTTCCCTAATAATGATCCAAATCCATGGAGCCAAGTGATGCGGACACTCCTGTCCGCCCATCTTGCGCTCCAATCAACCAAGGGACTGAAGTCCCTCCTACATTCCAAGAAAGTGGTGGGGACTTTAGTCCCTTCGCTATTTCCGGGATAAAAAATCGGAAGACTGGAATGCTAACCAAATCGCCCAACCCGCTTGAATTACGGAGCCGCCTTCTCTTGATCGTAGAACCGCCAATCAGTCACATACTCCCTCTTCAAGGGCTTCTGTCCCAGCTTGGCCCGAATCATGTCAATGGGGATCGAGTTCTCCAACAAGATCGCATCGTGGAAGGCTTTCTCTGACATTTCCCCGGAATCGACCAACTCATCGCGAAGGGCCCGAAACTGCAAACCGCCCAGCATGTAGGCCGCCTGGTAGAGTGGCTCATAACCGCCCTGAACAGACCGCCTGACTTCAGCCGTGGCGTTGCGACGCTCATGGCCAACGTTCTCCACCAGATAGTCGATGCACTCTTGGGCTGACATTTTACCCAAATGGAAGTTCAGCGAAAAGATGATCCGGGCACAGCGATGTGTTCTCCAAAACAACATACCCACGCGATCCTCCGGACCGCTGTGGAAGTTCTTGTCCCACAGCAGCATCTCCCAATAGAGCGCCCAGCCCTCGACGAGAAACGGCGTCCGAAACAGTTTCCGGTAGGCCCGATGACGCTCTTGCATGTAGATCTGCAAGTGATGCCCGGGAATGAGTTCGTGATGCACCGTGGCCTTGCAAAAATGCCGGTTGTTTCCCCGGAGGCTCATCAATTTGTCCTCGTGCGCCATCTGATCCGTGGGAAAGGAGACGCTGATGACTTCCCCTCCGGTAAAGTAGGGGTTCACCTTCTGCCGCGCCGCGCTCATCATCTCCATGCGCCACGTTTCCTTGCAGACCGGAGGGATGGTCACCAAATCCCGCGCCTCGAGGAAGGTCACGGCCTCGTCCGCCAGTTCCTTGATCAGGGCCGGCTGATCTCCCGGGGCCACGTGGAGGGACTTCACGTGGTTAAGCGCCTTCCTCCAATCATCCTCGAATCCCAAATCCTGCGCCGCGCGCTTCCACTCCCGGGCGCACCAGGCGTACTCCTTCTCCGCAATGGCAATCAACTCTTCCGGCGTGTAGGCGATGAATTCCCGGCGCAACGCTTCTAACAAGGCCTCGCGTCCAATAGGATCGCCCACCACCACATCATCGTCTCCCACCCTCTTCCCCAGGACATCAAGGAAATCTGTGAAGACCTCCTCAACCGCTTTGTAAGGCACTTCGTTCCACCATTCGAAACTCGGGTCATAGCCCTTGTAAAATCGATACCAATCGGACAAATCCCGGCGCAGACCTTTGGCCAGGCGAACCACCCGGTTGGCATGCACTTGAGACAAGCCCTCGCCCTTCTTCACCACCGCGTTCCGCGATCCGGCGATCGATTGAGACAGAGCATTGAGTACCGTCGCCGCCGCCTGTGAGTCCACCGGAATTGCCCGCCGCTTCTTCTCCACCAAGTCGGTGATCAGAGGCGCAAACCCTAACCATTCCCCCACTTCAGTTACCCGTTCCTTCGCATAGCTCAACTGCCAGAGCTCACGCTCAAGATGATTTTGAAACAACAAGTAGTCGACCCGCCCATCCTGGGCCAAACGATCGAAGGGGATTTCATTGAGCCGCGCCTGGTAATCCTGATAGAATTGCCCCAGCCTTTCCTGGTCCAGCTTGCTATGGCCAAAACGATAGTAGCGCTTTAGATTTCCCTCATCTTCTTGAAAGAGGTGAATCAGTTGAGGAAAAGGATTGGGCAAGCTGTCTCCGATATCCGCGTGGGACACGAGGAGACACCCCGCGAGCACGGCCATGCCCGCATGTGCCATCGAATGGGTGATCCGCATGCCCACCAGACTTGGGAACGCCGCCCCAGATGCAAGCGGATTCTTTCCGAGACGCCGACTTTTCTCTCTTTTATTTGCCCCGCAGAGCACTCACCGCCGCTTCCAGCTGCTCCACCTCTCCTGTGGGCAAGCAAAAGGTCCCCTTTCGAATCCTCCCCATCAAGCCCGTGATCACCTTGCCAGGACCCAATTCGAGGAAATGCGTCTTCCCTTCTTCCAAGAGACGGACAACGGAGTCAGACCATCTAACAGAGCCCGTGACCTGCGCCTCCAGCGTCCGCCGGATCTCCCCGGCATCGCCGGCCGGTTCCGCCGTCAGGTTGCTCATCACGGGAAATTTCGGACCCTCGATCGAGGTCTCACGCAACACCTCAGCCAGTTGATCCTGCGCCGTTTTCATCAGAGAGGAATGATAGGCTCCAGCAACCTTGATCTCTTTCGCCATCCGGATGCCGGCCTCCTTGGCGCCAGCGATCGCTTTGGAGATACCCTCGCGCGATCCCGAAACCACGATCTGCCCAGGGGCATTCAAATTCGCCACATCCACTCCTGACGCTTCGGCCAAGCCGCGCACCTGCTCCTCCGTGCCTCCAATCATCGCGGCCATGGAACCATCCGTGCTCTCACAGGCCTCCTCCATGAACTGCCCCCGCTTGGCCACTAACTGAAGCCCCTCGGAAAAGCCAAACGAACCCGCAGCGGCATGCGCGGTGAACTCACCCAGAGACAGACCCGCTGCCGCCTCGATGCGCAAGTCACCCCCTAACTGTTCGCGGAGCGCCGCGAGGCACATCAGGCCATGCACGTAGAGCGCCGGCTGACAGCGGCTCGTCCGCGTCAGTTCCTCCTCCGGCCCCTCGAACATCACCTCCCGAAGAGAGAACTCGAGCGCGGCATCGGCCTCTTCGAGCAAATTCGCGGTAGCGGGAAACCTCTCCGCCAAACTCTTGCCCATGCCCACGGCTTGGGAACCCTGACCGGCGAAGAGAAGGACGACTGATGGAACACTCATGCCTCCCCGTAGACACAGCTCTCCGGGGAATCAAGTGAATGTCTCCAATTCATCCCATTCTTAGTTCCCCCTCGCCTCGCCTGCTCAGGCCAGCCAGTCGTGGACCACGCGCCCCCCGACATCCGTCAGCCGGAAATCGCGCCCCTGAAATCGATAGGTCAAATCCGTGTGCTCAATCCCGAATCTCTCTAACATCGTCGCGTGCAAATCGTTGATGTGGACGGGCTTGTCTTCGATCCCCCACCCGATCTCATCCGTTTGTCCGTAAACCCGGCCGCCCTGAATACCGCCACCGGCCATGAGCATGGTGAAACTAAACGGGTGATGATCACGCCCCGTGACGTCCGGCCGCCCATTGCGATTCTCACCCAGCGGCGTGCGCCCGAACTCCGTTCCCCATACCACCATGGTCTCATCCAGAAGACCGCGATCTTTCAGGTCCTTGATCAAGGCGGCGATCGGCTGGTCCACCACGGTGGCATTGTAGGTCAACTCCTGATCGAGATTGCTATGATGATCCCAGGAGGCGTAGATCAGATTGACGAACCGCACGCCCCGTTCCACCAGGCGACGGGCCAGCAGACAATTGCGGGAGAAACTCTCCGCCGTGTTGCCCGACTTCCCCCTTCCGCCATTGGGCGGATCCTTGCGGTTAACCCCATAGGCCTCCAGTGTCCGCGCCGATTCCTTCGACAAATCAATGAGTTCCGGCGCCGCCATCTGCATGCGATAGGCCAGTTCGTAGTTAGCAATGCGACTCGCGATCTCCGGGTCGCGCATGATCTCGTAGCGCTCCTGATTCACATCGCGCAGGGCGTCCAGACCGGCACGCTGCAACTGCGGAGGCAAACCGTCAGGGTTGCTCAGATTGAGGACCGGCTCTCCCTTCTCGCGAAAAAGAACACCCGCGTAGGTGCTGGGCAAAAAACCGGACTGCCACAACGTGGCGCCCCCACTCGAACCGCGGCCACTGGTCAGCACGACATAACCGGGCAAGTTCTGCGATTCACTGCCCAAACCATAAGTGATCCACGAACCCATCGTGGGCAGCCCAAACGTACCGCGCCCGCATTGCATCATCAACTGGCCCGGATGATGATTGAACTGCTCCGTGTGCATCGACCGCACCATGAGGATCTCGTCGGCACAGGTCGCCAGGTGCGGCGTGAGGTCGGAAAAATCCATGCCCACCTTTCCATGTTTCTCAAAGCGGCGCTTGGATCCCATGAGCTTCGCCGATTCCTTTTGAATGAAGGCAAAGCGGACATTCTCCGTCATTGATTCAGGTAAGGCCTGGCCGTGGAGCTCGTTCAGCTTGGGCTTGGGGTCGAATAAATCGATGTGTGAGGGCGCCCCCGCCATGAAAATGAAAATGCAGTTCTTCGCCTTGGCGGGAAAATGCCCCCCTCGGGGCGCCAGGGGGTTGATCGCCATGGATGCCGGCGAAGCCCGGAGCAAACCGTCTTGCTGCAACATGCCCGCCAGGGCCACCCCGCCGAGACCACTCGCAGCGGTATTGAAAAAAGAGCGACGCGTGTGCGTCAGTTCCTTCATATAATCGATGTCGTGCTGGAGAAGATGTTTCATCATCGATCGCCGCTTCAATTTCCTACTTACTCATTCTCTCGTGATCAGTTCATCCAAATTCAAGGCGATGCGGCACACCGTCACCCAGGAAGCCGCCTCCGCCGCATCCGTCGTCTCTGGCTGGTAGGCTCCCACCAGCTTCGAAGCCTCATCACCGTGATCCCGGTAAAAGGCTCGGCTCGTTTCTAACAACTCGAGGAATGATTCGACCTCGCGTTCCTCGGGCCATCGCGCCAGACACCGCCGCAACACCGCCGTCACCCGCTCGGCATCCGTCCCGTCCCCCAACTCCATGAGCGTCTTCTTCGCCAAAGCCTGTGCCGCCTCGAGATAGATCTCATTATTCAGCGTGGTCAGCGCTTGAATCGGTGTGTTCGACGTGCGGCGCTTCAAGCTCGCCGTGTTCGAGTCCGGGCAATCAAAGGCCATGAGATTCGGATGCGGAGCCGTGCGTTTGAAAAAAGTATACATCCCGCGCCGATAACGGTCCTCGCCCACACTGTTCTCCCACTTGAAGGAGTTGGCATAACTCAGGGCCGCAACCTCCGGCGGCATGGGCGGAAAAACACTCGGCCCGCCAATCTCTCGCGAAAGCAAGCCCGCCACCGAGAGACAGACATCTCTCACAATCTCCCCTTCCACGCGAAAACGGTTCTGCCGGGCCAGCCAGCGATTATTCGGGTCGGTCTCCACGAGATCCTCCCGGTGCGCCGACTGCTGACGGTAGGTGGCGGAGAGAACGATCGTCTCGATCAAACGCTTCCGGCTCCAACCGCCTCGCCGGTACTCCGCGCCTAACCAATCGAGCAAACCCGGATGCGTCGGCGCCTCGCCCCGCACGCCAAAATCGTTCATT
Source organism: Verrucomicrobiales bacterium (assembly GCA_028281705.1). Taxonomy (GTDB): domain Bacteria; phylum Verrucomicrobiota; class Verrucomicrobiia; order Verrucomicrobiales; family DEV007; genus JAACDM01. The sequence goes on along the minus strand of JANQJH010000401.1, from coordinate 27,494 downwards.
GTCCGCACCAGCCCATGCCCAAACAGCTTTTCCCAAACGTGATTGGCCAAGACCCGTGGCGTCAACGGATTCTCCTCCGACATCAGCCACCGAGCCAGATCCAGCCGATCAAGGGGAGTCCCATCCCCGGCCCGCCCCCGGACCGGCGGCAGAATACCCAATCCCGCCGCCGAAACTTCCGCCTCCGGGCTGAGAAAATCACCCCGCCGCAAAATTCGGGTGTCTCGCGGCCGATGACTGATCACACGAACCTCCCGCACCGAATCTTTCGACGCTTTCTTCTTCCCCTCCTCTTCGTTTCCGGCCGCGCCCTCGAGGTCATCAGATGCCAATTTGAGCTTGGACTCCTCGCCACAGTTGAAAAAGGCAAACAACTGGTAATACTCGCGCTGCGTCAGAGCGTCGTACTTGTGATTATGACAGCGTGCGCAGTTCATCGTCAGCCCCAACCAAATCGCCCCCGTCGTCTCCGTGCGGTCAAACACCGCCTCAACCCGAAACTGCTCCTGATCCGTGCCACCCTCGGTGTTCGTTAGGGTCTGCCGGTGAAAAGCCGTGGCCAAACGCTGGCTCTCACTCGCCTCCGGCAAGAGATCGCCGGCTAACTGCTCCATGGTGAACTGACCCATCGGCATGTCCGCATTGATCGCCTCGATGACCCAGTCGCGATAATGCCAGGCATGGGGACGCGGACGATCCTTCTCATAGCCGTCGGAATCCGCATAACGCGCTTTGTCCAGCCAATGACGCCCCCACCGTTCGCCAAAGTGCTTGGAAGCCAAGAGCCGGCGAACCAAATCGCGATAGGCTGTCGGTGACGGATCACTGACAAAGGCGTCTACCTCTTCGGGAGCCGGCGGCAATCCGATCAAGTCGTAGTAGAGACGCTTGATCAAGGTATAACGATCCGCCTCCGGCGAAGGCTCGACCCCTCTGCGCTTCAAGCCGGCCAGGACAAAACGGTCAATGCCGTTCCTCACCCACCCGTCATCCCCCTCAACGACAGGCAGCGGCCCCTCGCGCAAGGGCCCATAGGCCCAATGCCCCTGGAGATGTGCCCCGGCGTCAATCCAGGAGCGAATCGTCGCAATCTGTTCCGTCGGCAAGCCCGGTCTCTCCAGCGGCATCCGCTCCTCGGGATCATCCGTCGTCAGCCGCCGGAGCAATGTCCCGTCACCGGCCACCCGCTGGACGCTGTTCTCCACGTCCAAGCGCAAGTCCCCCTTCTGTTTGTCCGGCCCGTGACACTCCAAACAATGCTGCGCAAAAAGCCGCTCAACCTCCCCCGCCAGGGACCGCTCCGCCAAGAGCACCCCCAAAAAGCCGAGGCACACCGCCATGGGCAGTTTTCGGTAATGAGTTCGGGGTCGCTCGGCCATGTCCGGTCTCAATCTACCACCACCGTCCAAAGAATGTCCACCGCTCGTCCGGCCCGGTATCGCGCTAGCTCAAGCTCTTCGTCCGCACGCCAATCTCATGGACCTGCTTCATGAGAAACTCCCTCGCCACCATCGGGATTTGCTCTAACGGAAGCACCCAATAACTCGTATCCGAATAGAACAGAATGAAGGAATTCTTGAGAATCCAAAGCGTCCGGATGCTCTCCCACGGCACCGTCCGCTGGCGGTAGCGCGACGCCTTGGAGACCCCCTGGCTACTCAAGACGTAGCTGGTCGAGTGTTCGCCTCGTCGAATGGTAAACTCATGGGCTTCTCCCATAGGAAGGCCTAGCCTTCATGTCGGCTGTGCGCAACCCGCGAAGCGCTCAGGCCGCCAACATAGGGCTGGTACATGGCCGCGATCTCCGCCGAGGGCCAGGCAAAGGTTCCATTCGCCGTGACCCGGGCGAGGATAGCATAAACATGCGCCCCCGCTGGAACCTCGTCGAAATAGAGATGGGCGGACTGATCACGCAACTCGCTGTGATCCAGATGGAGCGTCGACCGCACCCCATCCGGCAGCCGGTAGAGCGAGGCCACCTGCGGGAGATTGAAATTCACGGCCTCCAAGCCCGCCGGCAACTCATCGGAGAGCGCCACATAGTGTTGGTGCTGCTTGGCGTGGAACCGGTAGGTCAGGAGGAGTTCGTCGCCGATGGCAAACGGCGCCCCTTCCGTGCCGAGGCGCCCCGAATCCGTCAGATTCGCCACCGTGCGCTCCAGCCGGAAACCACGATCCTCGAGGTTCTGCGTGGAATCCGCGCCCCGCATCACCCGAGCGTTCACCATGTAATAGCGCTCGGCACCGCCCTCGCCCAGGGCCAAGGCCCACGCGCTCAATCGATTCAGGGGAAGCGAACGCCACGCCAGGGAAACGCCGTTCTCTGAGACAAAGTCCGGACGTGGCTCCAATCCCCCCGCGGGAAACGTCGTCTCCCGGCTCATCTGAACAAACTCTCTCAAGAGGAGGGCCTTCCAAAAATGTTCCTGTGTCGAAAGCAAGACATTCCCATAAGCCTCACTCGCCTTTAGGTAGGCATCGGCAAGCTTCCTCCGTTCGGTGCCGCCGGAAGCGAGGCGCACCCGCGTCAGCCAGCGAAGCGCCCGATCGCGGCCAGAGGATCCAAAGGTCACCGGGTCAAAGGCCCGCGGCTGTCTCCCCTTCGCTTCATGCTGCAACACCTTGCCTAACTGCTTCTGCTCCCGTCCCATCACGCCATAGCCTTGCATCGCCAGAGTCAATAAGGTGAGACCGTCCACTCCCAGATCGTCCCGGCGCCCGTAAAGATCCGTCAGCAAACCCTCCATCCCCTCCACCGTGTGCCCCGTCTCCGCATGGACAAAGAGGGCGAACGCCCTCGTGGTTAGGGAAACCTTGGGATACTCGCGACGGCCATTGGCCAGGATCGCATGTGCCCGCTGCAGTCCGCTGTCCAGCCTCGGAGGAACCGGGATCCCCTCCGCTTGGGCCGACTCCATCATCCAATACGCCATCAACGTCACCCAATCATTGGCACTACCACTCCCCTCCCAATAGGGAATGAATCCCGAACCCAACATCGCCCTATCATAAGTCGCCAAACCCTCCCGGATGCGTTCCTCATAGTGAGCCCGTCGCTCTCCCAATGCTGGGAGGTAATCGAGCAGACCCGCCAGCAGGCTGTAGGTGAGGTAGCGGGTCGATTTCTGTTCCAAACAGCCGTGCGGATATTCCAAGATTTCCGGCAAGCTCCTCAGCTCCGGTAGAAACGGTGTATACGACACCGTCGTGCGAAAGTGCCCCTCGGATCCCGCCCAGTGCTCGGGCAGCTTCTCGTGCAGTGGGAAGACCGCTTCATGGCGCGCGATGACCCCGAAATGACCCGTTCTCTGGAGGATCCCTGCCGGCCGCACCGGAAGCGCCACCTCCACGGCATCCGCCAGGCTCGGGTCGTGCGCGCCCTCCGCCTGAAAACGCACCGTCATCGTCTCCCCGCCCGTCACCCGGCAAGGAAACCGCACCACCTGCGGCAGGCCCCGCACCAAGCTCAAGCTCCGCTCCTGCTCCCCCGAGAGCCACTCGATCTCCCCTTCCACCGTGCATCGCACCAGCACGGGAGTCTCGTCCACGTAATCCTGACGCAACACCGCCCGCAGTTCCACATGGTCCCCTTTCCTCACAAACCGCGTCAACGCCGGTTCCACCATCAGGCGCTTCGACACCGTGAACGATGTCTCCCCCTGCCCAAACTGATGGGACTTGGTCTGCGCCACGGCGACGAGATGAAAGCGTGTCAGGTTATCCGGCGCCAAAAACTCGTATGACGCCTCTCCCTCGGCATCGGTTGCCAAGCGGCTCTTCCAAAAGGCCAAGGCGCGAAAATCCTTGCGGAACGTCTTCCCCGAATCCGCTCCGCTCCTCGCCGCCATCTCCTCACCGCCGCCCCCGATGAGAAATCCTTTCTCCGTCACCTCGCGCTCTTCGAATCCCATGAAATGCTCATCGAGCCCACGGAAGCTCGCCACCTCCAGGCGCCGCCCCGGGTACATCGCGGCTAACCAATCCGGCATTCGCCAGTCACCTAACCGATGCACCGAATCGTCGACCGCGAAAACCGTGACATCCGCTCCCAGCACAGGCTGGCCTTGGCAGCGCACACGCACCACACCACGAACCTCCTCTCCCGCCTGCACCTCGCTCACCGCCAACTCGGGCCCCACCTCCAGTTTCAAATCGGGCCGATCCACCTCCAATCGCACCGTGCCATAGCGCTCCTGGGGCAAGCGATCCGGCCCGCCGGGGCGCAACAAAGAGACCGAGACATGCACGTTTGGATAGTAGGCCGGTTTGATCGGGAGCGTGATCGGGTGATTGTTCTCCGGCAGCTCCACGAGAAACTGATCGATGATGCCATCCGTCTCCACACAAACCCAAGCCTGACCACCAAAAGGAGCCTCCAGCGCGATCGATGCCGTGTCACGCCCCGCGACGTAGCGCTCCTTGTCTAACTGAAGCGTGATCTGCCCATCATTGGAAACGTGATAGCGGCCCGCACCCCGCCCCAGTGAATGCATCATTTCACTGACGCCGGATACCATGGAATCGTCCCCATCAGCCAAGGTGGCATAGGCCACGTAATGACCCGTTTCCACCGGGGTGAATCGATGACTGGACCCACTGGTGATCGCACGTTCTTCCACCACGTGGAAAAGAGGATAATTGCGATAGCGATAGACTTTGGGCCCCAGTCGTTCCTTCACCGTCCGCGTTTCCCGCCGAAATATCGTCAACTGCATGGAAACACCGTCGCTCCACTCGCCTTCGTCATCCGTCGCTCGGACCTGCACGATCAAGTCTCGACTCCCCGGCTCCTCGTCCGAGGCCCGATCCATGCGGATCGAAGGGAAGATCGGATGGGGCCGCAAGCGCAGGTTCTCAGCCGCCTCGACGACCTGGCCTTCCGGAGCCAGGACTTCGACTGAAAAATGCACGCGATAGGTCCCGAAACTCCACGGCTTGGGATAGGGAACCTCGAGATCCACCAGTGCCAGTCCGTCGGCATCCAGCCGCAGCTCGCCTTCCCTGATGAGCCCGGACACCGTCTCACGGCGATGCGGCGAGGTATAATCCGTTTCGTGAAATCCGTCCCGCTGCCAGTGACTGGGCGACCAATGGGCCACCCATCGCACGCCAGCCCCCGCGTTGGGCGATCCGTGAAAGTAATGCGACGCAATCCGCATCCGTCGCTCGCCCGGTTGCGGTTCGAGCTCCACGGTGAAGAGCGGCGGCTTGTACTCTTCCACGCGAAAGTAGACCGTTCCCGCCGATGTCGAATCACCGAGACGCGCCCGCAAACGATACTGGCCTAACTTCGCCGTTTTCGGCGGCGTCCACCTCGCCTCCCATCCCCCGAAGGCATCGATTTCTTCCACCCCGGACTCCAGGGCCGGCCCGTTGTATCCTTGATGAACACTCCACGAAATCTGCCCGCGTGGAATCGAAAAACGGTAGGCCCCCGTCGAGGCATCCGTGCTTCGCCACCTCAGCGTACCCTTGACCTGCACCGGATCCCCCGGCCGATAGAGACTGCGATCGGCAAAAACCGAGGAGGCCAGTTCTCGATGTCCAGCCACATCATTCGAACGATGCCGGTGAGAGACCCAGCCACTGTTAAAGAAACGTGCTCCACGATAGGGTTGCACCCCGCCTCCCTGGTCCGATTTCACCAGGATGTAAGACGGCGTCTTCTTCGTCTGCCCCTCCGTCTCTCGGCGGTCGAACACCAGACGCCCTTCGCCATCCGTGGTTCCTCGTGCCAACAACACATTGAACTTGTCGATGACCTCCACCTCGGCCCCCGGAATCGGCCAGCCGGTTTCCATGGTGCACACCCGAAGCACCATGTCATCTGCGGTGAGCTTTCGATGAACCACCACTTCATTGAAATAGAGCAGCGATCGATTCCCGATCACTCGACCGTCTAACAGTGACGCCGAAGCTTCCAACACGTACGCTCCCGGAGGGACCGTGCCCTCATCAGGCTTCCAACGAATCTCCCGGTAGAGCGCTTCGCCTTTCGACACACCCGGAAGGCTGCCCTCGGCCACGGTAGGCAAGCTCAAGGCCTCCGACAGCAGTTCTGTTTGATAGGGTCCCTGATCTCGCCCAGTGAACGGGTCCTGCTCCCGGCCTTCAAACTCCTTCAATCGCTGGCGCACCACGTGGAGCTTCTCCCACGGTACACGGACGAGCTTCCAAGAAATCTCAGGGCTATTCGCCTGCAGCACCGTCACGTGCAGCCCCAGTGCCGCACGCTGGTAAAACTGACCCTGGGGAAAGTAGATCGCCGGGTTCAGACCATCAAAGACCGCCTCAAAAGGCCCGCGACTGGCCAGGGGATACCCCGTCTTGCTCTTCACCGAAGATCCCAAGGTCACGCGATACGTCTGACTCACATCAAAATCACCCTGGAGGCGAATCCCGCGCACGTTCACCGACGCCGTGAAGCCCTCCACCGATGGCTCAATGAGAACGTCATCCGCGGTGAGCGATTCCCCATCAATGGGCCCGGAAGTCATCAGCTCGATCTCCGGCTGGCGTAACGGATCCGTGTGCACCCGCACCTTGAGAACTTCCAAGGCCTGCGTGCGCCCGAGCGCCACCGCCTTCAATCCCGGCATCGCCGTCCCCGTCCCGGCATCTTTCAAACCCTCCACCACGAGATCATAAGTGCCATCCACCGGCAGGGGCGCCACCGGGCTCACAGAGAACCGTGTCACTTCGCCAGGAGGCTCCACCGCTTCATCGACCGTATCCGTCTGTATCAGCGGCAGAACCACCGCCACGGGAAAACGCGCCCGTGTGTCCCGATTCAGAAAGTAGGCCGCCTCGGCAATCGCATCCGGAGTCACGGCATAGTTCACACGGATGTCCACGCTCGGCTGGGCCACCAACGCCGACTCCACCGACTGGAAGCGGCTTTTCACCACCATCGGCTCGGTCTCGAAGACCACCGGCTTCCACGCCGCCAGCGAAACGAGCTTCTCCTGAGCATCCGCCAGCCCAGCCGGAAGCGTGAGCCGGTAGGATTGACCCGGCCTCACCGGACCGCTCACCCGGAAGCGTGCTTCCGTCGCACTCTGCCAGGAAAACGTTCCCTCCAGGGCAGGCGAAAGATCAAAAGGCGGCTCTTCCCCCTCCGCACCAATGGATTCCAAGGGAACCATCGCCGTGGGAAAAGAGACACGAATCGATGTCCCAGCGGAGAGTTTCCCCTCCCGAGGCCACACGTCGATCGACCGGGCCGCTTCTTCGAGTTCCGCACTCGTGGTCCGCTGCGCCAAACCGCCGGCGACGCTCAGCGCTATCCCGAAAAGCGTTAGAAAAAAGGTCCGCATCATCGTAGACATCATATGATTAGGTAAAGTGATGCGGACACTCTTGTCCGCCCAATGTGTGTCTTCATCCTGCCGAAAGTCCTCTCCAAGAATGAGGTGGTTGCTGTCGAACGAGCTGGAATCGACGCAGCATGCACCCGGGTGCCTCACGCAAAGCCGCCAAGGTTAAACCTTCCATAAAAAATCTTTGCGCCTTGGCGGCTTTGCGTGAGGCCAAGATCGTCGTTTGCCTGCCTCGTGTGCGTCCTTTCATGCCAAAGTCATCTCCAAGTTCGATCGGTTCACTAACGAAGACGCTCCCGGGCCCGGAGGAAAGCCTCCCCATAATCCTCATTCTCCGGATAACGTTCGCTCAGCCAGCCATAACGTTTCACCGCCTCCGCATAATCCGCTCGCTGCCAGGCAATCCGCCCCAGCCCCGCCCAAGCCGGCTCGTGCTCGGCCACTAGGGCTAGCGCTTTCTCATAAGCAGTCTTGGCCTCGTCCACCTTCCTCTGTTTTAGGAGACAGTCCCCCCAGCAGGCCCACCCTTCCGCCGAGTTCTCTGCCGCCGGCCCGGCAGCGGCGAGATCCTGCAAGGCGAGATAATGCTGCCCGCACGCCGCCAGGACCACGGCCCGTTGCACATAGGTCTCCGGCGCCACCACGGCCTGACTCGCCGCATGATCCAATCGATCGAGAAGCAAACGCTGTTCCTCGGAAATCCGCTGGTTCGCCCTCCGTGCCACCACCTGCAAGGCCTGTACCTCTACGTGGCGGCCACGCCGCATATGACAAACTGCCAGGGTAATCCGGGGCAGCATCATCTTGGGGCTCCGCCGGAGCGCCTCGGCGGCATCTTCCGATGCCAACTGAACGAGGGCCACTTCCGAAAACAAATGGCCCCGGCGCGCGTAGGCCAATCCGGAATCGAGATCACGCACGGCCTCGTCATGCCGGCGCAGCAATTCCCGTTTTTTCATCGCCCGTTCCAATCCCGCGGCGGCCGCCATCGCGGATCGCCACCCCGCGTCGTTCAAAGTATCGACCAAACGCTGCACCTCGGACCAGTCCCGCTGACGAACGGCGGCCTCCGCCGCGACCCGAATGGCCTTGACGAGAGTAAAGTCCGCCGCGACGCGCCGCATCCACTGCTCAAAGAGTTCCCGTTCGTCCGCACCCCAGTATTTCTCCTCCACCAATCGCTCGGCCACCTCTTCAATTGGCTTCTCCTCGTAGCTCCGCAGCCAGAAACCACGCGCCGCCGCTTGATCTCCCTTGGCCAAGGTCCATTCGCCCCGCAGCGCCAGCCGCTCCGCCTTCGCCGCAGTGTCCGAAGCTTCCCAGCGCTCGAGCCACTTCAGGGACTCGTCCACCTTCCCTTCGCGCAAGCGCGCTTGGGCGATCTTCCCCAAGAGGTCCACCCGGCCGGGCTCCTCCGCATGCAGCCGCATGGCCAGCTCAGCCGCCGTCGGCCAATCGTTCCCCGCCACAGCCAGTTCATACTCCCAGGAAAGATCTCCCCACGCCAGTGCCGCCGGGAAGACCACGAAAAAGAAAATCCATCGTCTCATGCCCAAGAAAAGAGTAGCAAGGCGTGCTCCTAAGCGCACGGAGATTCCGTTCACTTGACCAGGATTGACCTTGAATGATAGTCGGGATTCATGCCCGACCTATTCAAAGCAATTCAGGCCTCCTTTGAGGCCAAGCAATGGGCATTCGGAGTCATCCCCGACCGCGAAGTCCTCGAGGCTTCCTTCGAAGCGCACCACACCAGGGTCCGGGTGCACGTGCAGGCCTTTGCCCCCATCCAGGCCGTCCACGTCGTCGCCACCTCCCCCTTCACCTTTGAGTCCTTTCATCTGCTCAAGCTCTCGGAACTCCTCATGCGCACTTCGCAGACCTTGACCGTGGGCAACTTCGAGATGGTCTGGGACCAGCGCCAAGTCCTCTTCCGCGCGACCAACCTCTTCGACGAAACCGCGGCCGCCTTTCCCCACAAGATCATCCACGCCATGGTCCACGCCGCCGTGGCGGAAATGGACCGCCTGACGCCCCTCCTGGCAGAAGTACACAAGAACGATTCCGCCTCCGTCCTCCTGCTCGATATCCCGCGTCTCATGCAACGGGAGGACTGGCTTCCCCCCGTGAGCATCGAAGAGGAAGAGGAGCCCGTGTGAGAATCTAAGGCCATGGCTGACCCAGGCTACAATCTCATCAGTGGCGACCGGAAGTATGGCCCCTACTCACGCCGCGAACTGGCCAACCTCCTCGCCGATGGCGAAATCGGTCTCGAGTCCCTCTGCATCCGCGTGGGCGAAGACGAAATCCAGGAGGTCAGGGAACTCTTCGAGAGTGAGTCCCACGAGCCCGAAAAGGAGCTGAGCGACGAAGAGGAGGAATGGGAGGACGAATACGAAGATGACGCGGAGGAGGACGAATGGGAAGATGTTGAGGAAGAGGAGGAGGAAATTGAGAATGATGACTGGGACCCTGACGAAGTGATCTGCAGCCTGCGCCCCTCCATCTTCGGCTATCCCAAGCTGTGCCTTCTCACCCTCGCGCTTGGGGGCATCAGCGGCCTATTCATCGTGGTAGTCCCTTATGCCGGCCTGTCTTCTTCCCAATCGATCATCGGTATCACCGCCGTCCTCACGGTCCTGAGTTTCCTCTGGCTGCTTCTCGTGCGTTACTTCGACAACTACTACATCACGCGAACCCGCGCCGAGGTGGTCCGCGGGATCATCGCGCGGAGTTCCAACGAGGTCCGCATCGCCGATGTGCGCCGCATCGACGTCGACAAGAAAGGCTTGCTCGGCCTCCTCAACGTCGGCGACGTCAAACTGTCCTCCGCCGGCACTGGCGGATTCGATATCATCTTCGCCAACGTCCGCGGCGGACACCGGGTGAAGAAAATCCTCCGGCGCATCCAAAAGAATCCTCAGTCCCCCCGTCGCAATCTCATCGGCAAATCCTGGCTATAGTTAGGAGGTGGGTGGCAGGCATCTCACCTCACGGTGACCGGCGGGACGCCGGTTTCACGTTGCAAGCCAAAATGTGAGACACAGGATGGATAAAGTAGCGATCGGGTGCGAGAACAAAATCGAGCCTCTCTCACAGCCAAGAACGCGGCATCCAGCGGACAGGAGTGTCCGCATCACCTCACTCCATCCCATCCCTCTGCGCCTCTGTGCCTCTGCGCGACCCTCCCATTTTTCCAAAAACTATCAAGCCCCCAACAAACTCACCGCATGCGCCTTGGCCGAGGCCTCGTCCCCTCCTAGCATCCGCGCCAACTCTTGGATCCGGGTATCCCCCGTGATCGTCTGCAGGAGTGAACGCGTCCGCTTCTCGGCGAACTCTTTCTCCACCACACAATGACAGTCTGCCAGGGCCGCCACCTGCGGGAGGTGCGTGATGGAGATCACCTGATGGTTCTTCGAGAGCTCCGCCATCTTCGCCCCCACGGCGCCCGCGATCTCGCCGCCCACATTGGCATCGATCTCGTCAAAGACTAACAAGGGAATGGAATCCTGTTTCGCCAGGGCACTCTTGACCGCCAGCATGACACGCGCCATCTCCCCGCTCGAAGCGATGAGCCGGAGCGGCTTGGAAGGCTCACCCGGATTGGGCGCAAAAATGAAATCGGCCGTTTCCGCTCCCTGCGCGCCCGGCGCCTCGAAAGGCAGCAGCTCGATCTCGATCTTCGATCGCTTGAACCCCAAATCCGCGAGATGCCCGGCAATCCGTCGGGCCAACTTGGGCGCCGCCGCCCGGCGGGCCTGGGTGAGTTTCACGCCCCGCTCATCCACCTTCTGGCGCGCCTTGCGCACATCCCCTTCGAGCTTGGCCATGGCATCACTGCGCCCCTCGATACGGGAGAGTTTGTCCTCCGCCTTCTCCCGAAAGGCGATGACATCCTCGATCGAATTCCCGTACTTCCGCTTCAGCGTCTCCAGGAGATTGATCCGGTCTTCGATCTCGGAAATTTCGCCCGGATCGATGTCGAGACTCTCCACATAATGCCTCATGGACGCCACCATCTCCTCCAACTCCACCTGGGCGCTGTCGAACTCCCGGGTGAACTCCGCCGTCTGCGGATCCGTGCTCTGCAGTTCGCGAATGTCACGCTGGGAATCACTCAACTGATTGAGGACACTGCTGTCGCCATCCGCCAATCGATGGAGAATTTTCTGTGAAAGTGCGAGCAACTTCGCGGCGTTCGACGCCACCTGATAGCGCTTTTCCAAAGGCGCGATCTCCTCTGGCCGGGGATCCGCTGAGGCGATGTCCTGAATCTGGTATTTCAGCAGATCAATCTCTTGTTCATTGGCGCGTTCACTGGTCGAGATCTCCTCCAGTTCCTGCGTGAGTTTCCGCCAGGCGAGGTAGGCCTCGTGATAACTTCGCCGCAACTTTCCCGCTCCGGCAAAGGCATCTAACATATTCAACTGACGCTCCTGCACGATGAGGCTCTGATGTTCGTGAGGACCGTGCAGATCGACGAGAAAATGCCCCAAAGCTTTGAGGACGGCGAGCGTGGTGGGGGAACAATTGACGAACTGTTTGCTCCCGCTCTTGGCGCCGATGACTCGCTTGATCACCAGCTGCCCCTCCTCACAGGGATCGAATCCGTAGGCCTCCAACTGCTGATTAACCGCCGCGGGATCGGGCAGGTCAAAGACAGCCTCGACGGTGCACGCGTCCGCGCCCGTCCGGACGAGGCTACGGTCCGCGCGATCGCCGAGCACCAGCCGGATGGCGCCCACAATGATCGATTTGCCCGCGCCGGTCTCACCGGTGACGCACACCAGGCCGTCGCCGAGGTCCCAGGTGAGGCTTTCGACGAGAGCGAGATGGGTGATCTTGAGTATGGAGAGCATGCCTGCGGCCGGCCGAAACGCCCGGTGTTGATTTCTCGGGCGGCGAGCTTAGGTAGGCCTCGAGCGCAATGCAACACGCGGATTGATGGAAACGATGCAAGTCACCTTCCTCGGAACCGGAACCTCGATCGGGGTCCCGGTGATCGGCTGTGACTGCGCGGTCTGTCAGTCGACCGACCCGAAGAACAAGCGCCTCCGTTCCTCGATCTACGTCAAGACCGAAGCCTGCTGCTGGGTGGTGGACACCGGTCCCGATTTCCGCACCCAGTGCCTTCGGGAAAACATCCGCCGGGTGGACGCCGTGCTCTACACCCACGGCCACATGGATCACGTCGTGGGATTCGATGATCTCCGCCGCTTCACCTTTGGCGATGTCGAACTCCCCATCCACGCCACCAAGGCCTGCCTCGATGATCTCAAGCGCATGTTCGATTTCGCCTTCAACGGCGAGAACCGCTATACTGGCTATATCAAACCCGCCCCCCATGAGATCGACGGCCCCTTCCGGTTGGGAAACTGCACGGTGACGCCGCTACCCGTCACCCACGGCAAGCTCGAGACCATCGGATTCCACTTCCAAATGCCCGGTGGACCCGGTTTCGCCTACGTGAGCGACTGCAAAACGCTGCTGCCCGAGACGGTGGAAGCCCTCAAAGATGTGGATGTGCTCGTCCTCGATGCCCTGAGATTCACCTCCCACCCCACCCACATGAACTTCGACGAGGCCCTGGCGGCGAGAGAATTCCTGGGAGCTCGCCGCACCTGGTTCACCCATTTCAGTGATGAGGTGGACCATGAAAAGGCGGAAGCGACACTTCCCAAAGGCGTGGCCCTGGCCTATGATGGGCTGAAGCTGGAAATATAAAGATGTTAGCACCCCCTCAATTCCCCATTTTGCGCGCCGTCCTCCTCATCGGGGCCGTGATCGCCTCCGCGACGCTCCAATCACTGGCCAAGGACTCCGTCTACTCGCGGTCGACCATCGTGCTCTACAACAAGAACTTTCCGGGCTCGGACACCGTCGCCTCGCACTACGTCACCCAGCGGAGCATCCCCTCGGCGCATCGCATCGCCCTGGATTGTCCGGGGGACGAAGTCATCACGCGAGCCCAGTTCCGCCAGACGATCGAGGCTCCCCTGCAGCGGCTCTTCTCAGAGAGGGAGTGGTGGACCGTTCAGGAACTCGGAAACGCGCGGCGAGTCACTTCTAACAAAATCCATGTCATCGTCCTGGCCCACGGCATTCCACTGAAAATCAAAGACTCCCGGCCAAAGGAAGCAACGGCGACGAAGGAGGGCAAGTTGAGCACGGACGCGGCCTCGGTCGATTCCGAGCTGGCGCTCTTGGGGTTGTTCAACCAGCGGCTCAATGGCATGGTGCCCAATCCCTATTTCCGCAAGGAAGTCGCCATCGGTGACGCCAAACTTCCCATCATGCTCGTGGGCCGGCTGGACGGCCCCAATGTCGCGTCCTGCCGCCGTCTCATTGATGCCGCCTCCCAAGTCGAACGCCGGGGGCTGTGGGGCCGGGCCTACATCGATCTGGCACAGAAGACCCAGGGTAATTACAAGATGGGCGAGGATTGGCTGCATAACATCATTGCCCAATGTGACCGCGACGGCATCGCCACTGTCGTCGACCCCAACAAGAGTTCGTTTCCCAACTACTATCCCATGGATGGGGCGGCCCTTTACTTCGGGTGGTACGTTCAGACGCGCCGGGCCAACGGCCCCTTCGCCAATCCCGACTTCCGGCTGAAGAAGGGCGCCATCGCCTGCCACATTCACAGTTACAGCGCCGTCACCGTCAGGAGCAAAACCAAGGAATGGGTCGGCCCCCTGATCGACAAGGGAGCGGCTGGCGTGTTAGGCAACGTCTACGAGCCTTTTCTCAGTGGAACGACACACCTCGACGTGTTTTTCCGGCGTCTCCTCGACGGCTACACCCTGGCTGAAGCGACCTACATGGCCACCCCCTACCTCTCGTGGATGAGCATCGTCGTGGGCGACCCACTCTACCGGCCCTTCGACGGGTTTCGGACATATGAAGCGCCCTTTGTCCGTAAGCACGAAGACCTGCATGACAAGACCTTTCACGTCGCCACCAAACTCTGGGCCAAGGAGAGCTTCAAATACGAAGACCAACTGTTGAAAGCCACTCGGAACCACAAGACGGGTTACTATTTCGAAGCCCAGGCGAACCGGATGCGCAATGCCAACTCCCTCAACCGGGCCATGAGTCTGTTGGAGAAGGCAAAGGCCCGCTACCTCCCGGCGACGGAACGGCTGCGCGTGGATATCCAGATGGTCGATCTCGAACGCCAGCGGAACAACAAGGAAAAGGCCATCTCCATGCTGAGAGACATCAAGAACAATGCGGACTACGCCGATCTCCCCGGCCTCAAGGCCGTGACCGCATTGCTCAATCAGTTAGATCCCCCAGGGCCCTCCGGGAGCTAATCGAGAATCTCGGTTTCACAAAACGAGTTCCGTTCATGGGTGGTGGTGCTTCTTCGACTCTGGATTTCCAGCTGACGGGGTCCACCCACTACGCCAAACCGCGAGGAAAGCTTCGTGAATGGACGAACAGACTGCGGGAAGACTCTCTCGGGCTCTCCGAACTCGAACTGCAAAGCCTGTGGTTTGCCGGTGCGTTTGGGCGGCATTTTCACTCCATCTCCGGCGAGCCCATCGAGGTTGTCCAGTTCGGTCACTGGAATCACTCCGCAGGACCTGATTTTGTCGACGCGGCCGTCCGCATTGGGTCCACCCTGCATCGCGGAGCGATCGAACTCGACCCCGAAGACCGCGATTGGGAACGGCACGGACACCACGAGAATCGCGACTACGAAAGCGTCGTCCTCCATGTCTTCTTCGAGCGCGGATGCGAGAGATTCTTCACCCGGACCTTGCAACACCGTGAAGTTCCCCAACTCAAGCTGAACCTCGACGACTCCGATCTGGAGCCCCTGGATTACCTTCCCGCCGATGCGCATCTCGGTCGCTGTTCCTACGCCTTCAAGGATTTGGCAGACGACAAGATTCACCGGATTCTGAAAGCCGCGGCCCAGTATCGCCTGGAGCGGAAATCCCAACGCCTCGCCCGGACCACCGAGATCCACGGGGAAGACCAGGCGCTTCTCCAAGGAATGGCGGAGGCACTTGGCTACCAGCACAACACCTTCCCCCTGCGGGTGCTGAGTCAGCGTGCGCCCCTCTCAAAACTGCGCGCTCTTCACTCAGCCCTCGACGTGGACGCCCTCCTCTTCGGGCTCGCGGGATTCCTCGAAGGCGATCGCCACGTGGAATCAAAGAGCGCCGTGACCACGACCTACCAGCGCGAACTCTGGTCGCGCTGGTGGCATCAGCGCGATGGTGGAAGCGCTCCAAGTTCAGGCAGGTTACCCTGGAAAACCTCCGCCGTCCGGCCGCAAAACCATCCCCAGCGCCGCTTGGGAGCACTGACTCATCTGGCAGCCTCTTGGAAGCCCTTCCGCGAACTAGCACTCGGCCCAAGCTTTGCCGGCGCCGAACTGGAAAAGTTCCTCAAGAGTCTATCACACCCCTATTGGGACCATCACTACACCCTCAAGGCAGCCACAGCCAAACCCCTGGCACTCATCGGAGCCTCCCGCGCCCGCGACGCCGTGGTCAATCAGATCCTTCCCCTGCGCTTGCCACGCGATCCGCAGGATACCTGGACGCAACTGCAAAAGATCCCCGCCCTGCAGAGCAACGAGAAAGTCCGTCGCGCGGCCACGCGGCTCTTCGGCGAGCATCCCCGGCAAGAAAACTTCCTTCAAAAAGCATACCACCAGCAAGCTCTCTTGCAGATTTACGATGACTTTTGCCTCTTCGACGCCTCCGGATGTGAAGACTGTCCCTTCCCCGAACAGCTAAAAAAAATGGCCGAGACGCTCTGAGCCGACAGTACAGCGGCTGCCGTTACCAGCCCAAGACGTAACCAAAGATGAGCGGCGCCACGATGGTGGCGTCCGATTCAATGATGAACTTGGGCGTATCGACGGCCAGCTTCCCCCACGTGATCTTCTCATTGGGAACGGCCCCCGAGTATGAACCAAAGCTCGTTGTCGAATCGCTGATCTGACAGAAGTAGGACCACAGCGGCGTGCCCCGGCGTTCCAGGTCCTGTTCTAACATCGGCACCACACAGATGGGGAAATCTCCCGCGATGCCGCCGCCGATCTGAAAAAAGCCCACGGGATGCTTCGCCGTCGTCTCCTGATACCACTCCGCCAGGGCCATCATCGCCTCAATCCCCATCTTCATCGTCCTCACGTCCTTGATCGCTCCACGAATACAGGCGGCGGCAAAAATATTGCCCAAGGTGCTGTCTTCCCACCCGGGTACAAAGATCGGGAGATCGCGTTCGCTCGCGGCGACCAGCCAACTGTCTTTCGGATCGATTTGGTAGGCCTCCGCCAACAGCCCCTCCCGAATCACTTGGTAGAGAAATTCGTGGGGGAAGAAACGCTCGCCCGCCGCATCCGCACGTTCCCAACAGGAACGCACCTGGCGCTCGATCCGCCGGATCGCCTCTTCCTCCGGAATGCAGGTGTCCGTCACCCGGTTGAGATGCCGGGCGAGAAGGGACTCCTCATCACTCGGGGTCAGATCCCGATATTGAGGAATCCGGACATAGTGATCGTGCGCCACCAGGTTGAAGAGGTCCTCCTCGAGATTCGCCCCCGTCGCACAAATACCGTGAACCTTGTCCTGGCGGATCATCTCAGCCAGCGAGATCCCGAGCTCGGCCGTACTCATCGCCCCCGCCAGGGTGACAAACATCTTGCCGTCCTTCTCCAGCAACGCGGCGTAACCCTTCGCCGCATCCACCAGTGACGCCGCGTTGAAATGACGATAGTTCCGGGAGATGAATTTCGAGAGCGGTCCTGAAGCCTCCATAGGATTCGGAGCGTAACATACGAGGCGAAGCCTCAACAAGGCTGGGGGCAAGACCAGATCAGACGGCGCGCTGCCTCGACTCCAACCGGAGTTCTTCCGAAGTGGTCACGGCCCCTGACTGGATCAGTTCTTTCAAGGCATCCGGCGTGATCACCATGATCTCATCGTCGATCTCAATCCGCTCGAGATCGCAGCGAAATGGAATTCCCTCGGGAACCTGTGGAAAGCGGTGGCGTTGAAAATTCTCCACCGCGGAGCCGAAGTAGGGCCGTGGAGGATCGAGCAGCCACTCCGAAATGTAGCCCTCGTATCGGTCCCGCTGCTCCGGCGGCAAGAACCGATACCCCCCGATAAGCTTGCGGCAGTTAGAGCTCTCACAGCGGCAGTCCATGCGCCAGTAAGTGTCCTCCGTCATGTCGTAGTCCCAAGTGACCTCCTCACCCACCGCGATGTCACGCATGGCCACGATATCGAACAAGTTACGGATCCCGGCGTTTGGCGAACACGAGTGATTGGCGAACCGCGCAAGCCCGTTCGAGTCGCGAGCCCGGAACTCCTCAAACTGGATCGCATGATCGCGAGCAAAGACCGGCGCGGCATTTGGAATGGACTCGGAAACGGACGTCCAGGTGAATACCGGACCATCAAACGAGGCGATTCGCTCGCCCCGAAGTATGGTCTCGCGTGCATAGACACCAATATCTCCAAACGGGGTCACTCCCAGTCTGCTTTTTGGATTATCTCGTCTAGTCGTTTTCATGGTGCTGGGCGGGCACCGCCGAGGTGTTGTCACATTAGCTCAGTGCTCCCAGCCCATGTCAATGGAATGAAAAAATGAGTCTCAAATCTGAAAGTGGCTAATGACTTCATCACGATGGTATTACCGTCGAATCAAGACTCCCCGAATGAAGGCCGATTTGTCAATTTCAATAAATCACTCCGCCGAACCTTATAATTATGATGATTTATATTGTCTGGCCTTCTTAAACAAATGACCATACCAAACGATTTGTATATATCCGTGCAGGCTCTAAGGCGATCCCTAGTGCGTCCACCTCCGTAAAGCCCCCCGGAAGAGAGAAAACTGGCCGGATTTTTGCCCTCGTGATCTAGTAGGCTTGGAGGACCGCCAAGAGCGCTTGGATGCGATTGGGGACCTCCTCAAATCATCACTTCTCACCACACCTCTCCCTCCTTTTCAACCAGCTGTTCTCGCCCTCACCAACTAGGTCCGTTGGACGATCTATCATTTCCCTCAATGCACGCTTCTCCTTAGATTCATGCGTGCAAAAAAACCTCACCCCTTCATCTCTGTGAACCACCCGCTCCCACGAGTTCCTTGGCTCGCACAACTCGCCCCGGTCCTCGCCCTCGGCCTTTTTCTTCCCAAACCGTCCTCCGGCTCGGACGCCGTGGTCACCTTCAACGAAATCCATTACCATCCCGCCTCCGCACAGGAAGCCGAATGGATCGAACTTCACAACCAGATGTCCATCCGCGTGGACCTGTCCGGCTGGCGTCTCACGGGCGGGATCCAGTTTGAATTCCCCGAGGGCACCGTGGTCGAACCCGGGAGCTTCACCGTCGTGCAAGGGGCCGGCAATCCTCTCGAGAACGCCCTGGGACCGTTCGACGGTCAGTTGGACAATGGTGGCGAAACCATTTCCCTCAGGGATCGAAACCATCGTCTCATGGATCAACTGGCTTACCGCGACGACCGTGCCTGGCCACCGGGTCCGGACGGATCCGGGATCACCCTGTCAAAACGCCGGCCGCCAATCGCTACCGCCGAAGTCGGCAGCTGGACATCAAGCCTCCAAGTAGGCGGAACGCCCGGCGGCGCCAACATCAACATGGCCCCGCAGGGAGATCTTCTGCTATCCGAGGTCGGAACCGGCTTCGCCGAGCTGCATTACCGGGGAGCCGCCGCGCTGACTCTGAATGGCTACGAACTCCGCCTCCGAGGTGGCACCACCGTCAGTCTCGACGAGAAAACCGTCTCCCCCGGAGCCTACCTCGTTCTCGAAGACATGCTCATCGAGAGCGGCGAACCCCTCTTTCTCTTCGATGATCAAGGCCACCTGCTCGACGCCGTCCGGGTCCGCGAGCGCGACCGGGGGCGCATGGAAAATGATCTCGCCTGGCATTTCACCGAACGCCGCACCCCGGGTTCTCCCAACCTGGTGAACCTGCAAGAGGCGGTGGTGATCAATGAGATCATGTACCATTTCCCACCTCTCTTCGACGATCCGGACACCGTGGTCAATGACTACACCGAGAGAGCGGAGGAGTGGGTCGAACTCTACAATCGAAGCGATTCGGCAGTCGATTTGTCAGGATGGACCATCGAGGGCGGCATTCGTTTTGAGTTTCCCCCGCAAAGCACGCTTCCGCCTGACGGCTACTTGGTCATCGCCCGCGATGCCGCGGCACTGAAAGCCAAGTATCCCGACATCACTGTCCTGGGCGAATTCGCGGGCAAACTGAGTAATCGTTCAGACACCATCTCCCTCCTCGACGCCAAGGGGAATCTGGCCGACACCGTGCGTTACTATGACAGTGGCCGCTGGCCCCGCTTTGCCGACGGCGGGGGTAGCAGCCTGGAACTCCGCGATCCCTGGGCCGACAACGCCATCCCCGAATCCTGGGCCGGAAGCCGCGAGGAGGAGAAGTCGGAATGGGTCGACATCCACTACGAAGGGCGCGGCAACGAGCCCGTCCGGAGCAATAATCCGAGCAACTTCCACGAGTTTCTCATGGGTTTGTTAGGCGCCGGCGAAGCCCTGGTCGACGACGTCAGCGTGATCGAGGACCCTGGTGGAGCCGCCGTCGAGCTCATGAAGAACGGTGATTTCCAACGGATGAACGTGTTCTCCGGAGAAGTGACGGACTGGCGCATGCTGGGAACCCATGCCGCCAGCGAAGTGGAAGCCGATCCTGCCATTTCCCCGAAATCCTACCGGCTCCGGCTCCGGGCCGATGGCGCCATCGAACACACCTACAACAACGTTTCTTCCACCTTCCTTACGGGACATAAACTCGATGCCCAGCAGACCTACGCCATCTCGCTACGAGCCAAGTGGGTCGCGGGTTCACCGCTGCTCAACACCCGCCTCTACCTCAATCGGCTGGGCCGCTCCCACGTCCTTCCGATACCCGAACAGTTAGGAACTCCAGGGCGGGCCAACGGCGCATCCGCCGGCGGGAACATCGGCCCCACCATCAGCCGGCTGCAAGTGACGCCCCTGGCTCCAGTGGCCGATGACGATGTCACCATTTCCGTCGAGGCCACCGATCACCAGGGCGTGGCCGCCCTCGCCCTCTGGCACCGCTCGGCCGGCGGCGAATGGCAATCCGCCCCCATGACCCTGACCGAGGGACAAGACCGCTATTCGGGGCGGATTCCCCCACAAGCGAACGGCACGCTGGTCCAATTCTATGTCGAAGCCACCGATGGCGAAAACGCCACCTCCGCCTTTCCCGCGGCGGCACGCGATTCCCGGGCCCTCTTGCGCTTCGGCCCGCCCCGCACTGGGGAGAGCCCGGTCAGCCATGTGCGCTTGCTCATGCTTCCGGAGGAACATGCCGCCATGCGCCGCGCGGAACACGCCGTGAGTAACGGGCGCATCGGAGGCACCCTCGTGGCCAATGGAGAAGACTATCATTTCGATGTCGGCATCCGCCTGCGGAGCAGCCCCTACGGACGCCGCAGCAATCGCATGGGCTTCAATGTCTCCTTTGGCAAAGAGCATCCCTACCGCGGCGTTCACGATTCCATCGCCATCGATCGCGGATCCGTCATGCCTAACGGAACTTCCAACGGCCACTTTGAAGTCAAGGTCGGCGCCGGGGTCAACGAACTCGTGCTCAACCAGATCGCCCAGCGCGCCCGCGGGATTCCCACCACCTACGAAGACGTCATTTACGTCGAGACGCCCAACGTCAGTGAATCGAGCCTGGCACAATTGCGCATGGCTCGCTATGGCGCCATCTACCTCGATAGCCAATACGAGGACGGCGCCCGCGGAGCGACCCACAAATTCGAACTCATCTACCATCCGACCAGCACCGTCGACGGCCGGTCCGACGGACTCAAAGGACCCTACTCCACCGTTCGGGGCATCGATATCCAGGACATGCGCGATGACAAGGAGGCCTACCGTTTCAATTTCATCCCGACGAACAATCGCGATCGTGATGATTTCACCGGGATCATCCGGCTGGGCGACGCCTTCTCCAGCCGGACAGATACGCTAAGACGCGAGCTCATCCCCCAGGCCATCGATGTCGATCAATGGATGCGCGCCTTTGCCTTTCAATCTCTCATCGGCGTGGCGGACACCTACAACATGGGCCTGGAGCACAATCTCGTGCTCTACACCCGCCCCTCGGACGGCCGGGTCCTCGCTTTCCCCTGGGACCTGGATCACGCCTTCTATTACTCCCCGAACGCCAACTTGTTAGGCCGGGGCAACACCAATCTCGCCCGATTCATCAATCTGCCGGAAAACAAACGGCTCTTCTACGGACACCTCAATGACATCATCGAGACCGCCTTCAACACCGATGCCATGGCGCCCTGGATCGCGCATCTCGACGAGATCACGGGAAACAGCCACTACGACCAGCGTTTCCTCGACTACATCGAAGCGCGAGGGAACTTTGTCGCCTCCCGTTTGAAGAACGAGGTCAGCAGTCTCTTTCAGATCACGACAAACCGGGGCAACGGATTCGAGACCGACGCTCCCTCCGTGCTCATCGAAGGCCAGGGCTGGATCGATATCCGGAACATCCGTAACGAGGCCACTGGCGAATTCCTCGATCTCACCTGGACCGACATCAATGTCTGGCAAGCCGAACTGCCGCTCACTCTGGGAGAAAACGTCTTCACCTTGCAAGCCATCGATTTCCAGGGCCGCGAACTGGGCTCGTTCTTCACCCCCGGCAATGACACCATCACCGTGACCCATACCGGCGCCGTGGAAGCCGCCGCCGCCGGGAATCTCATCATCGCGGAGATCCACTACCATCCCGAGGACGACTCCCTCGATAGCGAGTTTCTCGAACTGCAAAACGTGGGACCGCATCCCATCGATCTCACGGGCATCCGTTTCACCCGCGGCCTAACATGGGAACACAGCCCGGATCCGGATACCGGGCCCACCGTGCTCAGTCCTGGCGAGATCACACTGCTGGTGCGAGACCGCACCGCCTTCGAAGTCGTTTATGGTGAGGGCCTGCCCATTCTCGGCACTTACGGAGATACCAAACTGAGCAACGGCGGAGAGACACTGCGGCTCGAAGACCGCGCGGGGGGACTCATTCAAGAATTCCGTTACCGCGATGCCCTCCCATGGCCCGAAAAGGCCGACGGCGGAGGCTATTCCCTGGTCTTCCGCAATGGAGATCCACAAGATCCTTTCGCCTGGCGCGCCAGCCTGGAGAGTGCCGGCACGCCGGGCCAGGACGAGGCGGAGCCCCATGCCGATCCTGTTCCGCTCGACGTCTATGCCTTTGGCGGCCAGACACCCCTGGTGGTCAACGACAGCGGCGAACTCACTTTGAGACTCCGCAGCGCGGCCGACGATGTGGCCTGGACTCTCGAAACCTCTCAAGACCTCATTTCCTGGGAAGACGCCGGCGAATCCCTCGAACTCGTCGCCAGGGACCGCGATCCCGCGACCGATTTCTCAATTTCGACCTGGAAACCGACCGAGGAACTAGGCCAATTTTATCGCATTCGCTACCGGCTGAACCCCAAACTCTTCGCCCCATGAAACCTTCGCTTGCTTGGATCCGATCTCTCCTTCCGCTCGCCGCCGTAGCGGCCTTTCTTTTGCCCGCACCGGCCCAGGAGATCGTCCTCTCCGACAGCTTTGACGATGGCGTGCTCGCGCCGCATTGGAGCTTTGACGACCGCCCCTTCGAAACCGGGACGATCGACGTCGGCGGTGGCATCATCGACGGGGCCATGCAGATCGAAGTCACCGCTCTCTCCGATTTCTGGGGCGGTTTTGCCCTGCGCACGGAAAAGACCTTCGCCGCTTCGGAAGCCAATCCGCTGATCTGTCAGATCACACGTGTGTTAGATGACGGGGTCGGCATCACCAGGTCCGGCGTCTGGCTTTCCAACAGTGATCGGTCCCGTTATATCTTTGTCAGTCAGAACATCGGCGAAGGCGGGTGGCAGTACAATCGGCTCATCGGTCAGGAGGGGGATAACCCCACGGGCTCGGGCACCAACATCGATGCCTTTGATACCCTGGACGAAGATTTCGGCTCGCACATCATCCGCCTGGAAGCCAACGGCAGCACCGTCGCGATCTACCTCGATGATCAGTTAGGCGCTGAGGTCGATTTCCCCCTCGCCGAGGGAATCGTCTTCGCCTTTGGATCCTATGCCCGCTCCGTCGAAGACGATGCTCTGGCCAGTTTTGACGACATCGAAATCCGGTCGGATCTCGAGACCGGCCTTCCCTGCGTCACCCTCTCGGCCTCCTCCACGGCTCTCCTGGCCGGGGATAGCGTCCAGGCGACGCTCTCCGCTCCCAGGCTCTACGTGGCCGAGAATAGCGCCACGGTGACCGTCACCTCGAGCGATCCGGAGATCGCCACGCTCGAAGGCGCCGACGCCCAGGGGAAACTCACCGTCCCCTTTACCGCGGGCGGCGATGTGACCAAGCCGCTGCGGATCATCGCGGGAAAAGGGGGCACGGCATCCTTTGACATCGCCGTTTCCGATCCGCTTTGCGCCGGTGGCCCGCTGCAAGTCAGTGTCTCCTCGGCGTTCATCCGGAATCCGAGTTTCGAGGACTCCCCGGTCCCTGAACCGTGGCCCGGCTACGGCGAGATCGGCGAATGGATAGGCGGCAGTGGCGTCAACGATGGCGGCCCCTTCGGAGACAACGGCGCCATTCCAGACGGCGCGCAGATCGCTTTCACCCAGGGAAGCAGCGACCTCTCTCAAGAGATCTCCGGGCTCGATCCCACGAAACTCTATCACTTGAGCTTTTTCTACAATTCCAGAGATTGCTGCGGCGATCGCTCGATCGATCTCGAGGTCACTTTCGACGATCAGGTCATCGGCGACCTCGTCACCGCGATCCCGGCGGTGGGCGGCCAAAACCCCTACCACTTTTTCAGCGGCACTTTCCAGCCTGCCAATCCCTCGGGAACGCTCTCCCTGACCACGGCGGCCACGGGCGACGCCACCGTCGTCTTCGATGCCGTAAGTCTCGTCGAGCGCTCCGTTGACGACCTGGTACTGGCCAACCCGAGTTTCGAAGCCAGCGGCCGGGTCGTAGCGCCAGGCTACCTGGAGAAGATCGCCGGCTGGGAGGCCACTGGCGGCTTTGGTGTCAATTTGAGTGGGAGCGGTCCTTTCGCCGACAACGGAGAAGCGCCCGATCAAGACCTCGTCGCCTTCCTCCAGGGCGAAGGCAGCGCCCTCAGCCAGACGTTGAACGCCTTTCTCGTCGGCGAGACCTACACCCTGTCCTATGCGGTCAATGCCAGGTCGGGTAACTCGCCCACGCTCAAAGTCTCCCTCGACGACGTCTCGCTTTCCGAGGAGAGCATTGCCAGTGTCGGCACGGGAAATCCTTACCTTCTCAAGACCGTGGAGTTCACCGCCACCAGCGTGACCCATGAAATCCGCTTCGAACAAACGGCGGCGGGTGATCAATCGGTGCTCTTGGACAACATCCGTTTGTTAGGCGTTGCCTCCGATATTCCCTGCGTTCCCGTCACACCCGAAGCTTTCTCCGCCAGCATCGGCCAAACGGGCGACGCCGTGACCATCGAGATGCCCGAAGAAGCCGTGGCCGACGGTCCGGTCACCATCACCGTCTCTAACAGCAATCTGAACGCCTTTGCCCTCACCGGGGCCGCCGCCGACGGCAGCGTCGTTTTGGAGTTCACCAGTGGCGGTCCCCTCACGCAATCGGTAGGCTACGAAGCCCTGACCAAGGGAGAATCCACTTTTGCCATTTCCAGCAGCAAGACGCTGTGTTTCGAGAACGCGGGTGTCACCGCCACGGCACTAGCAGGATTCATCCGGAATCCCGGTTTTGAAAGCAACTATCCGGAAACCTGGCCGCACTACGGCGAGATCGATGACTGGAATCGCTCGGGAAGCGCCGGCACCAATCTGAGTGATGGCCCCTTTCACGATAACGGCGTCGTCCCCGACGGTGCCCAAATCGGTTTCGTCCAGGGAGCCAACCGGATCTCTCAAGAGATCGGCGGGCTCGAAGTGGGCGCCCATTATCAACTGCAATTCTACTACAACACACGCAATTGCTGCGGAGGCACCATCATCCTCGAAGTCACTTTCGGCGAACAGGTGCTCTTCAGTGAGGGGCCGCTCGAACCCGTCGGGCCTGACACACCCTATCAGTTCGCCTCCATTCCCTTCATTCCGGATAGCGCGTCCGGCACCCTCACCTTTGGTGGCATCGCCGAGGGCGACGCCACCTTTCTCGTCGATGCCATCACCTTGACCCCGCGAGAGGCGAGTGACATCCTCATCGCCAATCCGAGTTTCGAGGCCACCGGTGCCATTACCCTGCCGCCCCCCGGCTACCTCGGCTCCGAGGACGCTGAAGAGAACTTCAACATCGCGGGCTGGGAGGCTACAGGCAACTACGGCGTCAACTCCTCCGGTGCCGGCCCCTTCGCCAACAACGGAAGCAATCCCGACCAGGATGACGTCGTCTTTCTACAAGGCGCCGGCTCCTCCGTCCGGCAAACGATTGGCGGTCTCACACCGGGCGAGGCCTACACGCTGAGTTATGCCTACAACGCGCGGAGCGGCAACACGCCCACCCTGCAAACCGACATCGACGGCAACCTGGCCCAGGAGGCCACCGTCCTTCCCGTGGGCGGCACCCAACCCTATCACGTGCACAGCTTCAGTTTCCAGGCCAGTGGAGTCACGGCCGAGCTCGTCTTCACGCAGACCGGTGTCGGTGACCAAACCGTGCTCATCGATGACGTCCGAATCGCTCCCGGCGGCGACGCCCTTCCCTGTGTCACCGTCTCGCCTGGATCCTTTATTCTCGATGAGGGCGCCAACGGTGAAGTCACGGTGCGCGTTCCCGATGAAGCCTTCGACGCGGCCAACGAAGTCGCCGTCACCTTCACCAGCGACTCGCCTAACGTCGCCGACCTGGAAGGAAGCACCAACGGCACACTTACCCTCACCTTTCTCAACGACGGTGAGCGTACCCAGACGGTCAACCTCCTCACCGGCGATACCGGAAGCGCGACCTTGTCCATCACTGCCGACGACGCCGTCTGTCTCAGTCGCGAAAGCGTGATCGTCACGGTCAACGAATTGGTCATCCCGCGCAATCTGGTGGCCAACGGCAGCTTCGAAGCCAACACCAACGCCGCGGCTCCCGGCTATGGCCCCGTCGAAGGATGGGTCAAGGAGGGCAGTGGAAACTCGGGGACCAACGGTCCCGATGGCCCCTTCCATAATAATGGCGTCATTCCCGATCGCGGCCAGATCGCCCTCATGCAGAACACCCTCACTCTATCCCAGACACTCCTGGGCCTGGAAGCCGGGGAGCAGTATTGGCTGCAGTTTTACTACAACTCCCGGGAGGGCTTCGATCTCCCCACCCTCACCGCACGCATCGACGGCCAGGATATCGTCGTTCTCGAAGCCATCGAGCCCGTCGGCGCCGACGCACCCTATCATTTCATCAACGCCCCCTTCGTTCCCCAGGCCGGCTCCGCCGTCCTTGAATTGGCCTCATTCGTCGAAGAGGGCGGAGACGGCACGGTCCTCCTCGATGGTCTCACCGTCACGCGACGCGATCCCGGTGAGTTCGTGATCATCAATCCGAGTTTCGAAGCCAGCGGCCTCGCCGACGCGCCGGGCTACATCCAGCCAGACTCGATCGCGGGATGGACCTTCGAAGGCGGTGGCGGCTACGGAACCAATCGCTCCGGACCGGATGACGGTCCTTTTGCCAACAATGGAATCAACCCCGATCAAGATTTAGTCCTCTTCCTCCAAGGCCAGATTGTGGCCTCCCAAGTGATTCAAGGACTCTCCGCGGGTCAATCCTACGCCCTCCATTTTGCCTACAACGCCCGCGACGGAAACGCACCGCAACTCCTCATCGCCGTCGACGGTGCCGCCGTCTTTGATGAAGTCGTGGCCCCCGTCGGCGCCGAGGCTCCCTACCACCAAGGCGAAATCTTCTTCACCGCCACTGGGGACAGCGCCACCATCGACTTCGGACAGGTCGCCGACGGCGATCAATCCGTCCTCCTCGATGACATCCACATCGTGGGCGTCGCGCCCGACGGCGGCGGCGACGATCTCCCCGTGCTCGACATCACGCGCACTGGCGAAAACACCATCGAAGTCTCCTGG
>JANQJH010000330.1 GCA_028281705.1 Verrucomicrobiales bacterium | reverse complement strand
GACGGCCGGCAGAGGGAGGCGGCGCGGTTCCGTTCGTCGGCGTGAGCGGGTCTAAACTTTGGCGGCATTGCGATTGCGATAGAGTTCGGGCTTGACCACGCTTTCCATCTGAGCGTTCGAGGGCAGTGCGGATTCGCCGAGAAAGGCTACCAGGCGATCCACCGCGTCCTTGGGGTTGGTCACCAGACTGGGGTAATCGAGTTCCAGAACGGCCACCCGTTTGCTGGCACGTAGCCGGTCGAGGATCTGAATCACGTGATTGGCCTGAGTCTTCTCCAGGTGATCCCGCTCCGATTTTGGCGCCTTTTTCTGACGCTCTAGCATTTTCCATTGAGAAGCCACCACTTCCGTCTCTGGCCGGCGCATGAAAATGATCTTGTAGGCGTGCCTCGGGGGGAGGTGGGGGAGGAGGGCGGAAATCACTTTCACGACTTTCCCTTCGGCCTCTTCGAGGACCCGCGGGTTTTGGGGTAGTTTCTTGATGCGCTCCCACTCCCAATAACCCTCGGGATTGTCCTCGTCGGCCTCGCGGGCACCGTCCGTCATGAGAGCTTGCCCTCCGGCCTGGAGCATCTGCATCATGAGTGAGGTGCCGGAACGGGGAAGTCCGGAAACGAGGATGAATTCCTTGGGCTCTTCGAGTGCTCCATCGGCATTGGCTTTGTGTTCTCCAGCCGACGCCGCTCGCTCACGTGCCTGACGACGGGCCTCGCGACGTTCATCAGCGCGAGTCGCGAGTTCGGCACGGATGCGCTGCAGGCGTTCGCCCTGTTCGGCCTTCGCCTTTTGGCGCTGTTTGACCAATTGGAGTTCGGTCTCGAGAGCCTCCTTCTCTTGCCCCAGGGCCCTGAGCGTCGTCGCCAGGTAGCGGTAGGCCGGGAGAAAATCGGGGTTGAGCTGTAGGGTGTTTGATAGGGCAGTCCTGGCATTTTCCCAGTCTTCCTCCTGTGCCAGGGCCACGCCGAGGAGGAAATGCCCTCGCGGATTGCCGTATTGAAAGCCGACCGCGTCCAGGGCGCGTTCCACCGCAGCATCGGTATTGCCCTGGTACAGGTGCAAGCGTGCTAGGGTAATACAGGCCTGGGCGTGATTGGGGTCGAGTTCGAGGACCTTGTTGGCGATTTTCTCGGCTTCGTCGAAGAGCCTGAGGGCGAGGAGCGTCCGCGCCAGGGCCAAGAGAACCTGGGTGTCCTCGGCCTCGCGCGCCCGGACGGTTTCCAAGTGTTTCATGGCCTCGGGATAGTCCTCTTTTTCGATGGCGATGATGGCTCGGAGGACGTGGGCACTTCCGGTGTGTCCGAAGCTCTCCAGAACCGTCTCCAAGGTGGCTTCAGATTCATCGATCAGTCCGAGCCGGAGCTGGCAGCGGGCCAGGGCCTGGGCGTAGTCCGAGCGCTCGGGATAGGCTTCATAACAGTCTTCCAGAAGCGGCAAGGCGCCCTCGAATTTGCCGGTGAAGAGGTAGGCGCGGGCCAAGTTCCACTTGTTTTCTCGATTGGCATCCGCGGCCGCCTGGGTGGGGTCGTCGGAGACCTCGGCGATGTAGCCCAGGGCGACGAATTGATCCAGCAGCGCCTGATTCTCCGCTGCGCTCAGCGTCGAGGCGGTGACGGGACTCTTCGGTTTCCCCGTATTCTCCCAGGTGGGGATGGTTTGGACGGGACCGTGATTCTCTTCAAAGGCGGTGGTCAAGACCTGCCCTTCCATGTCGGCTCCCACGGGTAACCCGAAATAGTGCAACACGGTGGGCGTGATGTCCAACAAGCGTGCTCCGTGCACGAGTTGGTCACGTTGGAAACCGGGGCCGCGGGCGGCGAGCACTCCCTGGGGGCGATGCCACACGGTGATGCCGGCAGGTACGCGCGGCGTGAACTTGGGCCGGAGATGATCGCTGTGAAACCCGTGATCGGAGACCAACATCACGGCGGTGTCAGGGCCCGCCAGCTTGATGAGGTGCTGCAGCATGAGATCGTGTGCTCGATAAGTGCTCGTGACGACATGCTGGTAGATTTCAAAGTCGCGCTGCGGGATGCCCTCCATCTTGGGCGGATGAAAGTGCATGAAGTAGTGCTTGATCTCGTCCAGGGCACGGAAATAGATGGCCATGAAATCCCATTCAGGTTCCGTTTCCATCAAGTGGATCGCCGCAGCTTGAACAGAGTAGGCTTCCGCCAGTTTTTCGGACAGCTTGTCCAATTTGGTATCCCGTTGGTGGTCGACCTTGTGTCCCTCGGGGACAAAGGCGCGAAGCACTTCATTGGGATCCATGTCGTGCCGGCTGACCCTGAGTTCGTTCATCCTCTCAGCCAGTTGGGGCGGCCAGTAGGTGCCGGGCAGGGGATCAGGCCAAGCCTCCGGTCCTTGATCGGGACGGACGTTTTTCAGATGTCCGTACATGTTGGAGACCACGCAACCGTTGAGATCCCGTTCACCCTGGGTGGCAAACCAGCCCACGACATGGCTCTTCAAGCCGCGTTCTGAGAGGATTTCCCAGACGGTCTTGCACTTTCGTGTCGCTGCCGATACCGGGACGACGTGACCGGTTAGTGGGTCCACCTCGGTAAAGCCCGGCACCCCATGATGGTAGGCCATCTTTCCGGTGGCGATCGAAGTCCACAGTATGGGGGACAGCTGTGGCTCCAAGGTGGTTAGGTTTCCGCTAACACCACTGTCGACCAGTTGTGCGACACCCGGTAGCCCCCCCTTGTCCAAAAGGGGATGGATCAATTTCCAATCGGCCGAGTCCCAGCCGACAAGGAGGAGACGGCGAGTTCGCCCCGATCCGGTCACGCTTGTTGGGCAGCCGTCCGGCCACCTTGCTGGCGTCGGCGCCGAAAGACACCCGCTAAGCCCAGGGAAAACAAGAGCAAGGCAGAGGGTTCGGGAACGGCCAGAACCGCATCAAGGCTGGGGGTGCCTGCGGCATCGTCGTAGATAAACCAGTCGAGTGCCACAGTAGGGGAGTTGTTAGGATCTGCG
>JANQJH010000298.1 GCA_028281705.1 Verrucomicrobiales bacterium | reverse complement strand
GGGGGTCGCTCCAATCGCACTCACCCGCCCGCCTCCGGCTCTGCGCCCCCGCTTGAGTCTGGCATTGACGTTAGCCCCGCGCTCGACCAGTTCGCGAATGAACTGTTCGCTCGTCCGGCGGCCAGAACCTTCGGGCTCGGGGTCTCCCGCCGAGGATTCGCCAATATCGGGTTTACGGATCCATGTGAGGGTGTGCAGCACGGAATAACCGGAACGCATGTCGTTTGGATCCGCCCCGGCATCGAGGAGCTTGACCGCCAGATCGTAATGCGCGTTTTCCACCGCCAGAAGAAGCGCACTCGTCCCCTTCTTCGGTAATTTGCCGCCTCCTTTCTTGTGATTCATCGCCGCATTGATCTCGGCCCCGGCATCGAGCAGGACCTGTACCACCTCCACATGCCCTTCCCGGACGGCAAACAAGAAAGGCGTGAACCCCGACCGCTCAAGCGGCGATTGAAAATCGGCGCCCACCTTGAGCAAGGCTTTGACCACCTCCACATGCCCCTCCGCCGCCGCCCACATGATGGCCGTCTGCCCCTTGCGCTCCTTTGAATTGAAATCCGCTCCCACCTCCAAGAGCGCCTGGACCGCACCGAGCCGACCGGTACGGGATGCCGTCATCAGCGCCGTTTCACCGCCGCGGATCGATGTGTCGGCATCCGCCCCCGCTTCGAGCAAGGCCCGCACAAGCTTCTCGTTGCCATTGACGGCCGCAAGATACAGCGGCGTGACTCCATAGCGATTCGTCGCTGAGGCATCGGCACCCAGGTTCAAGAGCTGAAGCCCGAGTCTCCCATCATCATAATAGGCAGCCCAATGGAGCGCCGTCATGCCATCCACCTGGGGATGGTTCACCTCGACATCACCAGCGGCCAAGAGTTTCGAGACGCTTTCGGCATCCTGAGCTTCGACCGCGTCGGCCAACGATGGCATCCCTGCCCGGGCGATCGTCATCAACATCATCGCCGACCCGGCGATCGCCGTAAAGAACACAGAAACTCGCATCACGCTCGAAGCACCTGGTTACAACGATAGTGGCTCAAAGAGGCCGTCGATCATCCCGTTGCTATCACCGAAAGAATCTAACTGAACACCCACCTTGTCCAGGAGACTGAGATGCAGGTTGGCCAACGGGGTCGGCTTATCATAACGGAGATGGCGGTTCCCTTTCAAGCCGGCCGAAGCCCCTCCGGCCAATATGATTGGGAGGTTGGTGTGATCGTGCACGTTGGGATTGCCAATCCCGCTCCCATAAAGCAGCATCACGTGATCGAGGAGGGACCCGTCTCCCTCAGGCGTGTTCTGAAGTTTCTCCAGATACTCGGCAAAGAGAGATACATGGAAGGCATTGATTTTCGCCATCCGGGCGATCTTGTCAGGGTTATCGCCATGATGTGAGAGCGGGTGATGCGGATCCGGAACGCCGATCTCCGGGTAACACCGATTGCTCGTTTCCCGGGCAATCTGAAAAGTCGTCACCCGCGTGATATCGCCTTGAAAGGCCAGCAACTGGAGATCGAACATCAGTCGCGCATGATCGGCATAGGAAGCGGGCACGCCCATCGGGCGATCGAGATCCGGTAAGGGATTGTCCTTCGTATCCGACTCCGCCTGCTGGATGCGGCGTTCCACCTCGCGAATCGAATCGAGATACTCCGAGACCCGGGCCCGATCGCCGGCGCCGAGATCCCGCGTCAATCGGTTCATCTCATCGCCAATGGAATCCAACAGGCTGGCTCGCTTGCGCAAGGCCGCCCGGCGCTCATCAGGCGTGCCTCCCTCGCCAAAGAGATTTTCGAAGACGATCCGGGGATGCGCCTCCGCTGGCAACGGCGTCGTTGGAGAAGACCACGACAAGTTGTTCTGATAGACGCAGGCATAACCGTTGTCGCATTGCCCCACGATCTGCAGAAGATCCATTGCCAGCTCCAAGGATGGCAGTTGCGTCTGCTGACCGATCTGCTTGGCCGCCACCTGATCAGCGGTGGTGCCCAAGTAGTAATCCGTACTCTCCGTCACCTTGGCCTTGGCCGCACTGAGAAACGAGGAGTTCGAGGTCGCGTGCGAGCCCGGATAGGCTGGCTTCAGCTCCATATTGGTGAAAATCGTCGTGTTGTCTTTCACCGGCTCCAGCGAATCCAAAATCGGCGAGAGCTTGTCCAGAGTCTTCTCGCTCTCCGGCGTCCAGCGGGATTGATCACAGCCCATGGGCATGAAGACATACCCCAGTCGACGCACGCCCATTGCCGGGCTCTTGTTCAATGCCGTCGCCGCCGGAACCATGGCGTCCAAGAGCGGCAGGGCAAACGAGGCCCCCGCTCCTTTGAGAAAGGTCCTCCGGGGCAGTGATTTCTTGGTGATGAATCTCATGGCTTCTCTCTGCTCGATGCTACTGTATTCTACTCGATTTTTCGATATTCACGACTCGCTCTTTTCCGGCGCCTCCGCCGGGCTCCGATCGGGCAACGTCGATCTCATTTGAAACGGCACACTCTTGGTCACCCCGAGAATGATGGAGGAAAACCGATAGTCCTCAGACTGCGCCTGACGCACGATCTGCCGGATCGCCGGGCCATCGAAAGGCTCCACACCCCGCCCCAGAGCAAATGTAAGCAATTTGGAACTCAGCGTGCGGACAAAAAGCTCGGGGCGCTTGAGAAGCCCCTTTTCCAAATTCTCCACCCCGTGAAACACCGAGCCATCGGGCAAGCCGCCGGAAACATCGATCGCCTCTCCATTCTCATAGGCTCTCCAGCGCCCCACGGCGTCGAAGTTTTCCAAGGCAAATCCCACGGGATCCATCAGATCGTGACAACTGGCGCAGGCCGGATTGGCCCGGTGCTCCACCAATCGCTCCCGCATGGAAAGCGTCGCGTCGACCTTGTTCTCCTCCAGCGTCGGGACGTCGGGAGGCGGTGGCGGCGGCGGCGTCCCCAGAATGTTGTCCAGCACCCAATTGCCGCGAAGCACCGGGGACGTCCGGGTGGCATAGGAGGTCACCGTGAGGATGCTTCCCTGCCTCAAGAGCCCGCCCCGCCGATGCTCCGGCTCCAGAGCCACCCGCCGGAACCGGCTGCCAAAGACATGCGGGATGTCATAGTGATGCGCCAATCGCTCATTGAGATAAGTGTAATCGGATCGCAGCAAATCGAGAACACTGCGGTCTTCCCGCAAGATGCTCTGGACGAAAAGTTCCGTCTCCTGGCGAAATGCCCGGCGCAGGTTGTCATCAAAATCCGGATAGAGCCGCAAGTCCGGGGTGATGGCATCCAGATTTCGCAGATGGAGCCACTGGCTCGCGAAATTCGTCACCAGGCTATCCGAACGCGCATCCGCCAACATCCGCCGCACCTGTACCTCCAACACTTTCTCATCGCCTAACTGGCCGGCGATGGCCACGTCGAGCAATTCCTCGTCCGGCAGACTGCTCCAGATGAAGAACGATAGCCGGCTCGCCAGTTCAAGATCGCTGATGGCATAGGCCTCGCCGGGAGATGAATCCACCGGATCTTTCTCCACCCGAAAGAGAAAGGCCGGATTGACCAGGATCGATTCCAGGGCATTCTCGATCCCCATCTCGAACCCGCCATCAGCTGCCCCCTGACGATAAAACCTCATGGGTGACTCCAGATCTTCCGGAGAAATGGCGCGACGGTAGGCTCGCTTCATCAAGTTCGTCAGGAGTTCGCGGGCCACGGGTTCCTCTTCATTCGGCCCGCTGGGAAACCGGCTGAAGATCTTTTCTCGACTCGGTGTCCGGCCGGCGCCCTTGGCGTCATACGGCCCCGTAATCGAAACCTGATACACCGCCGGCGAAAGCCTGGGATGCCGGTGCAGGTTGAAATGGGCCTCGAAGGGCCGCCGTTTGTTTTCTAACAGTGAAGCCGACTGCTGCTGAAAAGTAACGCCCACCTTTCGGGGCCCCGCACGAACAAACGTCTTCGCCTTCAGATTCTTGTCCACCGTGCGATGATCGCGCGTCCCATCCGACTTCACCGTGAACCGCTTGATCATCGCCCGATCAATGAGGATCTCCATCTCGTGCGCGCCCTTGAGGCCTTCCACATGTTCATTTCGGTCTCGTGCCAAACGCACATCGATCTCGTACTCGCCGTCCTGAGGAAATGTGTAAGTGAACAGGGCGCCACCGCGCGTGCCCACGGGAAGCCCTTCAATGTGCTTCTCCTGGGTGAAATCGGGAGGGACGCGGAACGTCTTGCCACCCGGCCGTTTCAACGCGGTCCCCACGGCGAGCCGGCTGATTTTCTGCGCCGCTGAAATGTAGCGATCGAGCAGGCTGGGCGAAAGCGTGCCCACTGTCACATTGTCAAAACCATGGCTTTCCTCGTCTTTCGGGAGCAAGCTCGCGGCATCGATCTCCACGCTCAAGAGATCTCGAATCGCATTCTGATACTCGGTCCGGTTGAGACGGCGAAACGTTTCCCCGCGGCCCGGCCTCGGATGCGCCGCAGCCTCGGCGTCCAGAGGCTCCACCAACGATGCCAGCACTGTTGCATACACCTCCTCACTCGGACGCTTCCGGCCAGCCGGCGGCATCTGGCGGGCCTCAAGCCGATTGATCACCTTTTCCCAGATCTCCGGATGCTCTGTCACCTCGTCGTGACGGATCGCCGCGAGATTGAGCCCCCCCTTCATCTCCTCGGCATCATGACAGCTCACGCAGTGCTTCTCCACCATCGCCAGTCTGGGTGACGAGGCTGCGGGCGTTTCATCGGCCTTCTCGTCCGCACGAAATCCTGCCTCTTCCAGCCACTGGATCGCCGCCTGATACTCGGCCTCGCTCGGCCGCGATTCCTCAGGCTCATCCTCGGGCGGCATCTCGCCTTCCCGCAACATCCAAGCCACTTCCTCCCATGTCTCGGCCTCCTGCGCCATGTCCGAGCCAAGGATGGATTCGAGGTCGAGCTTTCCCTTCTTCTTCTCCGGATTGTGACAGCGCACACAGTATTCCGCCACCAGTCCGTGCAGCGGTGACACCTCTTCCCCATCAGCCGCTTGAAGCCCTTGGGACCCCAGGACCAACACCGCGAACATTCGCCAGAGAGCCGAAAATCCATCGCGTCGGGCAACCCGCTCTTCCACTGAGGCGTTCATGTGGTCTTCATGGTTAAGTCATCCGAAGGAAAAAGACAATCATTCTAGCCGGGCCGTCCCTCGCGAGGCGACCCGCTCCTAGGCATGTCGCCCTCTGAACCCCGGCCTCAGGGAAGTGTCGTAGCCCCCAAGGCGGAGATCCACGCAAGCTCAACGCCTCTTTTGGGGTTCCATCCGGCCGTCCACTTCGATACTTTTTCCCTCACGATGAACATCATCTCGTCCTCGAGACGCACGGCCCTGGCGCTCGCGCTTCTCTCCTTCACCCTGTCCCCCGCCCGCGCCGAGTGGCCGAGCTACCGCCGGGACAGCCATCGCAGTGCCGCCAGCTGGGAGGCCATGAGCCCCGAACTCCACCTTCAGTGGATCTTCCACCCGCGGCACAGCCCCCAGGCAGCCTGGCCCCTGCCGGGCGAGGAGACCCCACGCATGCATACCGACCGCGCCTACCACGTCGTCGTGGCCAACGGGCTGGCCTATTTCGGCACCTCGGTGGACAACAAGGTCTACGCCCTCGATGTCGAGACGGGCAACGTGCAATGGACCTTCTACACCGGAGGATCCGTGCGCTTTGCCCCGGTGCTCAACGGCGATCGACTCTACGTCGGCTCCGATGACGGCTACGCCTATTGCCTCAACGCCGCGAATGGCTCCCTCTATTGGAAATACCGCCCCAGCCCCGCCGATGAACGCATCATCGGCAACGGCCGGCTGGTTTCTTCCTGGCCCCTGCGCACTGGCATGTTAGTCGACAGCGGCACCCTCTACCTCACCGCGGGCGTCTTCCCCTACGAAGGCCTCTACATCTGCGCCGTGGATGCGGAGACGGGTAAGGAAATCTGGAAGAACGACACCTCTGGAGATCTCGCCTGGGGACTCGACTACGGCGGCATGGCGCCGCAAGGCTATTTGCTAGCCTCGAAGAACCATCTCTATGTCCCCTCCGGCCGAGGCATGCCCGCCTCCTTTGATCGCTCCACGGGAAAATTCATCCGTTTCCTTCCGGCCGGCGGCAAGGTCGGGGGAAGCTGGGCCCTCATCGACGCCACCGGCGATCAGTTAGTCGCCGGGGTCAACAACCAGGACACACCGGCCAAGATCGCCTACGACGAGGAGACAGGCAAGCGCAAGGGAGACATCTTTGCCAGTTTCCCTGGCATTGATCTTGTTCTCACGCCCGACGTCGCCTTCACCCTGACAGAAACCGGCGTCGTCGCCATCAACCGGCAAGCCTACCAAAAAGCGGCTGGCGAACTCCCCTCCATCGCCAAGCGGCGCCGGGAACTCGGCAAGCAGATCGACGAGAACCGCAAGAAAACCAAAGAGCTCAAGGCCAAAGCGGCAGAAGATGCCGACAAGGCGGGCGAGACCGCGGCAAAACTCACCGAACTCCGAACGGCCCTCACAGGATACACCAAGGAAATGGCCGGCCTCGGCGAGCGCGAGAAAACCCTCAAAGCACCCCGCGTACGATGGACCCTGCCGCACGAAGGCCTGGCCAATCTCGTGCTCGCTGGGGGCATCGTGTTTGCCGCCGGCGATGGCGTTGCCCTCTCCTTGGACGCCCGCACGGGCAAAAAAATATCCGAAGTCGCCGTCCAAGGCACCGTTCTCGGCATGGCCGTGTCCGACGACCGGCTCTTTCTCAGCACCGATCTGGGCAGCATCTATTGCCTCGGGGCGTCTCCCGTGGAATCGCCGGGACAGATCAGGTCCACACCCGTTCCAGACGCCTTCCCCGACACCTCCGCCTTCGCCACCGCTGCCAAGGCGATCCTCGATCAATCTGGAATCGAACGGGGCTACTGCCTAGTCCTCCACGCCGGCGAGGGCGAGCTGGCCTATGAACTGGCCAGACAGAGCAGCCATCTCTCCATCGTGGCGATCGAAAGCAACCCTGACAAACTACGCACAGCTCGCGAGCGGCTCGACGCCGCGGGATTCTACGGATCCCGCGTCATCATGGAGGACTTCGCCCACGCGGAGCTTCCGGACTACTTCGCCAATCTCATTGTATCGGGCAGCCTCGACAGCCAAGAACCCTTCACCGCCTCCGCCGAGGAAACCTATCGCACGCTGCGCCCCTCCGGCGGCGGGATCATGCTGCCGGAGACTTCCCCCGCCTCCGGGGACTGGCTCCGATCGATCCTGCCGGAACCAGAGAAGATCGCCGGCGCCTGGTGGAAAGCGACTCGACCGCGATTGGAAAACTCTGGGGAGTGGACGGGCCTCTATGGCAACGTGGGCAACACCGCCTCCTCGCCCGATGAACATGTGCGCGGCCCCTTCGGCGTACTCTGGTACGGCGAACCCGGTTCCAAGTACATGCTCGACCGGCACGCGCGCTCCGTCAGTCCCCTCGCGGTCAACGGCCGTCTCCTCGTGCAGGGCGAAGAGGAGGTCATGGGCTTCGACGCCTACAATGGCACGTTTCTCTGGCAGAGACATCTTCCCGGTGCCGTCCGTTCGCGAGTCGACGTCGACGGAAGCAATATCACTGCCACCGGCAATCACATGTTTGTCGCTGCCTTTGATAGGGTGCATCAGTTGGACGCGCAAACGGGCGAGACGATACGAGAGTTTGTCATGCCCATCAGAGACGATGGGCTCGCCAGACGCTGGGGATACATCGCTGTCGACGATGGCGTACTTTACGGATCGGCCGCTCTGCCTCTGAAACACGAGTTCGGACACATTTGGAACACGCTGCGACGCGGCGACGAATGGATCCCCGAGGAGGAGGTTCCCGGTGACCTCAAGGAAGCCTACAAGAAGATCCTCGAGCGCTTTCCCAAGCCGACCCTGGACGCCTTCAAACGCGACGGCACCAAT
Organism: Verrucomicrobiales bacterium; assembly: GCA_028281705.1. Classification (GTDB taxonomy): domain Bacteria; phylum Verrucomicrobiota; class Verrucomicrobiia; order Verrucomicrobiales; family DEV007; genus JAACDM01. The sequence continues at coordinate 3,321 of JANQJH010000298.1, read as the reverse complement.
TGGAAATACACGGCAAACTTTCCCGGTTGGCTACCGGATCACAAACCCGCACCGGTCGACGAAAAGATGATGGTGAGCGACGCCCTCTTTGCCTTCGACATCGCCACGGGAAAACGCCTCTGGCATCGCCCATCCCAGGACGTCCCCGCCATCTCCATCACCATCGGCGATGGACTCATTCACTTCATCGAGAACGACCTCGACGAGGCGGAACGTGAAGAGGGCATGCGACAACGCGAACTCCTGATCGCCGAGGGCATCTATGAGGCGCACGATGAAGGCAAGCTCAAGCCGGAAGACCGCGACGTCCGCCGGGTCCTCGCCCTCGACGCCAAGACGGGTGAAGAGGTTTGGTCCAAGCCCGTGGATGTCAGCGGCTGCGGGGGCAATAAGTTGGGCACGGCCTATCACAAAGGTCAGCTGCTCCTTTTCGGCCACTACAGCAATCACGATCAGGGTCCCTTCGTCAAAGGCGATCTCGCCTGGAGACGCATCACCACCATGTCTTCCCATAGCGGAAGCTTCATCTGGTCCAAGCCGCTCAACTACCGGCGCCGCCCCCTCATCATGGGCGACACCATCTACATCGAGCCCCGCGCCTGTTCGCTCCTCGACGGCACGATCAAGGAACGGACGCATCCGATCACGGGGGAATCCGTCGATTGGGAGTTTCTCCGTCCCGGGCACAGCTGCGGCATCGTCACCGCTTCGCCTCACAGTATCTTTTATCGCTCCTTCTGCGCCGCCATCGTCAATGTGGAGAAAGACACCGGGCTCCAGTTGTTCGGCGGGATCCGGCCCGGCTGCTGGAATAATCTGATCCCCGGCAACGGGCTCGTCAGCATGCAAGAATCGAGCGCCGGCTGCACCTGCTCCTATTCGCTAAGGACGACGGTGGTGCTGAAGAACAAACCGCAAAAGGGACCCGGCGAATGGTCCGTCTTTATTTCCAACGCGCCTAACAAGCCGGTCTCCCATCTGGCGGTGAATTTTGGCGCGCCCGGCGACATGCGGGATCACGGGGGAAGACTCTGGTTCGCCTACCCGCGCCCCAACACTCGGGTCGGCCAGGGCACCTTCGCCAACTACGGCATCAAGTTCGATCTCCAGGAGAACAGCGACGTCGAGGTACTCCAGCGCGATTTCCGCGGCGTGACCATCGAGGGCACCGACCGGCCGTGGATCTACACCAACAGCGTCAAGGGACTCACGGAGTTTCAACTCCCGTTAATCGAAAAGGACACGACACCCGGTGTCTACGACGTCCGAATCGGGTTCGTCGCCGAAACGGGACAAGAGGAAGGGGACCAGATCTTCTCCATCCATCTTCAAGATCGCGAGGTTCGAAGGGATTTCGATCCCGCCGCCGCATCGGACCGGGAGAACGCGGTGGTCATTGCCGAGTTCAAGGGAATCGAAGTTAGCGAGAATCTCGCCGTCCGCCTCGTTCCCAAGAAGAAGGACAAGGGCGCTCCCTGTCGGCCGATCGTCCATTCCATCCAAGTGGTGAGGGCTCGTTCATGATGCACCGCCGAGGATTGATCATCATCACCTGCTGCTTCGCGGCCTTGTCAGGCTTGGCCTCTGCTTGCCGGTTCAACGTCCGCGACGTCGGCTTCGTCGACCTCGGCTCGCCGCCCTACCAGTTTTACTGCCTCACCAATGCATCCACGCCCGCCGACGTGAGCGCGGCGATCAAGGACATCTCCGCCGCCGCGTTCTTCAATACCAACGTGGAACCCCTGGTCCTCGACCAGAGTGATCCGCGGGCCGAGCCCTGGAAAACGCTCGCCGCACCCCTGGGAGTCTTGGTCTCGCCGGACGGCGAACGTTCCTTGGCCCTGCCTTTGATCAACGAAGGCGAGAATCTTCAAGACACGCTCTGGACGCACATGGAGGCCGTGTTCGAATCACGAGCCCGAAGTGAGATTCTGGCCAAGGCCATCGATACCTATGGTGTCGTCGTTTTAGTCGAGGGTCCCGATGCCACCGAGAACGCCCGGATTCATGCAGCGACCCAGAGAGCGCTCACCCGAATCGGAGAATCGTTAGGCAATCTTGAAAAGGAGATCGAGAAACCGCCGGTTCTCCATGCCATCTCCGCCGAAGAAGCCGTCACGGAAAAAGTGTTCCTCTGGAGTCTGGGGCTGGACCGCGGCGCCACGGAGCTGCCCGTGGCCTCGGTGATCTACTCCCGCGGCCGGCAAATCGGACAGCGGCTCGAGGGCGCGGAGATTGAGGAGGAAAACCTCTTCAACGTGCTGCGCACCATCGGATTGAACTGCGAGTGCGGTCTCGACCGGAGCTGGATGCAGGGACCGATGATGCCCCTCAAATGGGACAGCGAAACCCAGGCGCGCGTCGCCCGCCAGTTAGGCTTCGATGCCGAAGACCCGCTCATCAAGATGGAGATGAGCCAGATCCTTTCCAAGGCCGATCGCGCCCGGCAGACCAAGACGGCGACCTCCGCGACTAGCGCGGGCGATCTCGAGGTCGTCTTCAAGAGCCAGAAAACCGTCCCAACGGCAACAAGTCCCCCAGCGGAATCCGAACTCTCTTCCACAACCGATCAAGATGGCTCCGCCAGCCTGGGCCATTGGCTTTACGCCACGCTCTACCTCCTCGGCGGCACCGTCCTCATCGCGGGCCTCATCATCCTCATCCGCGCCAGCGTCCAGAACCGATGAGCACCCTATCACTCATCCTGAAGGAGATTCGGCATCGCAAGTGGAACACTCTCTTGGGAATCCTCGCCGTGACCACCGCGGTCACCTTCAGCGTCGCCTTGTTCACCACCGGCGAAGCCTCCAAGCGCGAGACGAAACGCACCCTGCGAGACCTGGGACAGAATCTTCGCATCATCGCTCAGGAAACCGATATGGAAACCTTTTGGGACCAGGGTTATGCCGACACGCTCATGCCCGAGGATTGGGTGCATCGCTTCGAGGAGGCGGAAGGGCTCTTCTACTCCCATCTCACCGCCACCCTCCATCGCAAGATCGACTGGAACGGCCGCCCGGCGATCCTCACCGGCATCTCCGCAGAAGTTTCCCCGCCCGGAAGAGAGAAACCCTCCATGGTGTTTAAGATCGCACCGGGCACGGTCTACCTCGGCTACGAACTGGCCCACAGCCGGAGTTTGCAGAAGGGCGACACCGTGGAACTCCTGGGGCGCACCTTCACCGTGGCCAACACCCTCGCCGAGTCCGGCACGGCGGACGATCTCCGCATCACCACCCATCTCAGCGATGCCCAGGCGCTGCTCGAGTTGCCCGGCCAAATCAATGAAATCCAGGCCCTCGACTGCTACTGCCGCGATCC
>JANQJH010000296.1 GCA_028281705.1 Verrucomicrobiales bacterium | reverse complement strand
GGCGCCCAAACAACAGGGGCTCGGCTCGGGAGTGATCCTCACGCCGGACGGCTACATCGTGACGAACAACCATGTGGTCGATGGCGCGGATGAGATCCTCGTGACGCTCTCTGAGGACAAGAAGCCTCACGAAGCGGAGATCATCGGCCAGGACCCGCAAACGGATCTCGCCGTTCTCAAGATCGCCGTCTCGGGTCTACCCACGATCTCCGTCGCCGATAGCTCGGCACTCAAAGTCGGCGACACCGTCCTCGCCATCGGAAATCCCTTTGGTCTCAGCCAGACCGTGACCTCGGGGATCGTCAGCGCCCTGGGACGCAGCAATGTCACCGCCGTGTCCTATGAAAACTTCATCCAGACGGACGCCTCGATCAATCCGGGCAATTCCGGTGGCGCCTTGGTGGACAACAAGGGCCGGCTCATCGGCATCAACACCGCCATCATCTCCAGGACGGGCTCCAATATCGGCATCGGGTTCGCCATTCCGACGAACATGGTGATGAACATCGCCGATCAGCTGATTGGTACCGGCGAGATTCAGCGTGGCTACCTCGGTGTGATGCTGGCCAACCTCACTCCGGATCTCGCGGAGGCCCTCCAAGTCCCGGCAGAGACGGGTGTCCTGGTCGATCAAGTCCTGCCAGGCACGCCCGCCGAAGCGGCAGGCCTGGAGAACGGTGATATCATTCTCCGGGTGGACGGTGTCGAAGCGAACGAAGTTCGCAAAACCAGACTCGCGGTGAGCAACAAACGCCCCCAGAGCAAGGTGGCGCTCGAGGTTCATCGCCGGGGCGAGAAGATCGACCTCGAAGTCACCATCGGCCGGCTGCCCTCCGATGGCATCGCCTCGCTTCGCTCTCCCCGGAGATCCTCAGAACAACGGGAAGCCGAAGAGCCCAGGGAACTCATCCCGGGCGTCACCGTGGAAAACCTGAACGAGGGCCTCCGGAATCGGCTCAACGCCAGTAGCGACGTGAAGGGCGTCGTCATCACCAAAGTCGCTCCCCAATCGGAAGCGGCCAACCGAGGCCTGCAAGCCGGCGATATCATCACCGAAATCGGACGCCAACCCGTCGGTTCCGTGGAGGAAGCGCAAACTGCTCGCGCAGAGGTTCAAGGAAAGTTGGCCCTCCTCCGTGTCTGGCGCGATGGCATTGGCCGCTTTATCGCCATCCCGCTGGGATAGACGTTAGTTAGAGATAATCCTCCCCACCGTGGGACGGGCGAGACGCCCGTCTCACGTTTTTTTGTACTCAATGTGAGACCGGCGTCCCGCCGATCCCTATCATTCGTGTCATCACCTTACTCGACTGCTACCAGTTCCCGATCCACGTGTGCCGTTCTCCGTTAGGCTCAAACGACCCCTCGGACCAGAGATCAAAGGTCGTCGGGTTGGACGTGCCCGGGTGTTCGTCGCCGCGAACATATTGATAGGGGCGCCCCCAGGAATCTAACAAATAATGGTCATCGTGGACAAAGCCGGATCTTTTCGATCCCGCATAGGCCGCTTCAAGAAACAGCTCACCGTCCGTTCCGGGATTCCCGTCCGAAGCGCTCGGCGGCATCCCGTCAATGAAGTCCGTCCCGTCACCCGTCACCGCCTGATAGAGCATCTTCGCCTGGACAATGGGATCCTTGCTGCCTCCGACGGGACGCGGGTATTTGCCGTACTCAGTCTTGTAGGCTTCCAGGGCTTCCTCCATCGCCTCGATCTGGGCCCGGACCGTCCGCCAGCGGGAAAGATCTTCCCGATCCCGGTGCCACCGCTGGTAAATCGTCGGACCGACGACGAGAAGAAACAACATCACACAGACCCACCAGAGGAGGGAGCGGCGCCTCAACCCAGGATTCATCTCGACAATCTACCTCTATCAAAGACAAACGCCGCCTGGATCAGGCGGCGTCTGCCGGAAAACATGCTTCTTATGAACTTTGCTTCAGCAGCAAACGGCGCCGGTCACTGCCAGTTAGAAATCCACTTGTCTTCGTCGAGGTTCTCCTTGTTCGACGCCTCACTCCAAATATCGAAGGTCGTCTTGTTGTAGGTCTCGTTGTTCTCGTCACCCCGAACGTAGTTGTAGGGACGATGCCAGGGATCCACGAGATAGCGGTCCTCGTGAACAAAGGCGGACCTCTTCGACCCCGGGAAGGCCGCTTCGAGAATCAACTCACCATCCGTCCCCGGATTGCCGTCCGATGGCGAGGGCGGTACCCCGTCGATGAAATTCGTTCCATCACCCGTGACCGCCTGATAGAGCATTTTCGCCTGAATAATGGCATCCGTACTTCCCCCAGTGGGGCGGGGATAATTGCCGTACTCGTTCTTGTAGACTTCCAGGGCTTCCTCGATCGCCTTGATCTGTACCGTGGCTTTCCGGCGCTTCGATTGTGCCGATGCTCCGGTGGCCACCATGGCCACGAGACCGGCCAGGACGGCGACGATGGAGATCACCACGAGAAGCTCGATCATGGTGAAGCCACGGCGGCGGCGAGGATTGGAGGAGGAGGTCTTGAGGAATTTCATAAGCGTTAAACTTGTAGCGAATCGTATATCATAGCACACGGGCGCCAGTCGGACAACCGGGACGGTGCGCTCTGGGCTCGGCAGCCTAGCCGGCGTTCAACGTGGAGATGATCTTCACCAGCGGCAGGAAGAGCGCCAAGACAATGGTGCCCACCACCAGGGCCAGCATGACGATCATGATCGGCTCCAGCATGGAGGTCAGCGCGGCCACGGCGTTATCCACCTCATCATCATACACGTCCGCGATCTTCAGAAGCATTTCGGGCAACTGACCGGTCTCTTCACCGACGTCCACCATGCTAATCACCATCGGGGGAAACACCTTACTGGCCTCCAATGGCGCCACGATGGATTCCCCTTCCTTCACACTTTCATGCACGCGATCGATCGCGTTCGAGACCACCACGTTACCCGCGGTGTCACGGGTGATGTTCAACGCCTGGAGGATAGGCACACCCGAGGTCACCAAGGTTCCCAAGGTGCGGCTGAAACGGGAGATCGCGCTCTTCCGCTGGACGTTTCCAAAGAGCGGCATCTTCAGCTTGAAACTATCAATGGCATAGCGGCCGGCCTTCGTCGAAGCGATGAATTTGTAGATGAGAAAGATGGTGATCACCCCAGCCAAGACGGCCCACCAATACTGGGCGAACTTGGAGCTGAAGCCCGTGACCATCTCCGTCAGCATGGGTAGTTTCTGGCCACCGAGCATCTCGTCGAAGATCGTCTTGAACTTCGGCACGATGAACAACATGAGGAAGGCCATGATGGCCACCGCGATGAACATGACGATCGTCGGATACACCATGGCGGAGACGATCTTGTTCTTCAGCTTTTGCGCCTTCTCCTGATACTCGGCCAGGCGATTGAGAACGACTTCAAGCACACCACCAAGCTCACCGGCTTTCACCATGTTGATGTAGAGCTTGTTGAAGATCTTGGGGTGGGCCGCCAGGCTCTCGGAAAAGGTCGAACCCGACTGCACCGAGTCCGCCAAGGTGTTGATCGTGTTCTTCAGCACGGGATTCGGCTCCTGCTTGCCCAACACCGTCAAACTCCGCAAGAGCGGGAGTCCGGAATCAATCAGCGTCGCCAACTGACGCGTGAAAATCATCAGGGTCTTCGTCTTGATGCGCCCGCCGGTCTTGACCTTGACCCGTTTGGCCTTCTTGCCCTTCTTCCCTTTCACGCCGACGCCTTCTTCAACCACCTGGGTCGGATAAAGGCCATTTCCCTTGAGCATCTCGATGGCTTGGGCATTCGAGTCGGCCGAGAGCACCCCTTGGGTCTCGTTGCCCTGCCCGTCGATGGCAGTGTAGTTAAAGTTAGGCATGGGTGTTTGTCAGGTTAGTTAGCGTTAAGAATTTAGAATAAAACCAGCGGAGTTGAAAATGCAAGCCTGGGGAGAGGGAGGATTAGGTGTATTTCAACACCTCCTCAATGGTCGTCAAGCCTTCGTAAATGTTCCTCAGACCGTCTTCGCGCAGCACTCGCATGCCCATTTCCACCGCTTTCTGGCGCAGAACGACGGTGGGAGCACGCTCCGTGATCATGTCCCTCAGCGTGTCATTCACCTCAAAAAGCTCGTAGAGGCCTTTTCGGCCCCGATAACCAGAATGACCACAACGATCACAACCGCCCCCGGTGAAGAAGCTCTTGTCTCCCAACTCGTGCGGCGAGAGACCGAGCTGGGAAATGATGGCCTCATTGGGCTCGTAAGCCTCCCGGCAATCCGTACAGATGGTCCGCAAGAGCCGCTGTGCCAGCACGGCCAAGAGACTGGCCGAGAGCAGAAAGGGCTCCGTTCCCATGTCCAACAATCGCGTCACCGCCCCCGTGGCGTCGTTGGTATGCAGGGTGGACAAGACCAGGTGCCCCGTCAGCGAGGCCTGAACCGCGATCTGCACCGTCTCTCCATCGCGCATCTCCCCCACCATGATGCGATCGGGGTCCTGCCGGAGAAAGGCCCGCAAGATCTTGGCAAAGGTGACTCCCACGGCCTCATTCGACGGCACCTGGATGATGCCATCAATGTCGTACTCCACCGGGTCTTCAGCCGTGAGGAGCTTGGAATCGATTGTGTTGATCTTGCGCAGACAGGCGTAGAGCGTCGTCGTTTTCCCCGCCCCCGTCGGTCCCGTGACGATGAAAATCCCGTTCGGTTTGAAGATCGTCTCGTCGATGAAGTTGTAGATGTCCTCCGGCAGCCCCAGATTCTCCAGGTCGAGGTTGACCGAGGAACGATCCAGCACGCGAAGCACCACACTCTCTCCATAAACCGTCGGCAAGGTGGACACCCGCAAGTCACAAGGGGTTGAGCCGATCATCTTTTGAATACGGCCATCCTGCGGCAGGCGACGCTCGGCGATATTCAGATTCGACATGACCTTCACCCGGGAAATAATCGCCGTGGCCAGGTGCGCCGGCGGCGGAGCCATCTCGTAGAGTGATCCGTCCACGCGGTAACGAATCTTGAAGTCGTCCTCAAAGGGCTCGAAGTGAATATCCGAAGCGCGTTCCTTGATCGCCTGGAGAAGCACCAGATCGACATAGCGGATGATCGGCGCCGCGTTGGCCTCTTTCTCGAGGTCCTCAACACTGTCGCTCTCCGTCCCGGAATCGCCAAACTCCAGGAGCACGTCGCCCATGTCTTCCTCCCCGTAGACCTTGTCGATCAGATAACGCACGCGGTAGACATCACCCACCACCGGCTGCACTTCCTGTTGCAAGGCGAAGCGCAAGTCGTCGATGTTCTGCGCATTCAGGGGATCGGAAAAGGCGACCTGCAATCCGCTATCGCCAATGGCCACGGGAAGTGCCCCATAGAGGTGCGCATTGACCGAGGTGAGGATTTTCGTCAGGCCCTCGGGGGGCTCCCATCCTGACAGATCCATGTATTCCGCCCCGATCTCAGCCGCCACGAGCTGATAGAACTGGTTGCGGTCCATCACGCCAAAGTCCGACACCGCGTCGAGGATATCTTTGCCGCTCGACGTGATGCTGGTCATCATGTCCTCCGCTTGGTTGGCATCAATGTAGCCTTGGGTCTGCAGAAGATCGAGGACGTTCTGTGTATTCATATATCGAAAAGAGGAAAAATGATAGGTAGTTAGAAGGCCCAGTGCTTAGTCGTCATCACCCATGGTGACACGGATCACTTCCTGGGCAGAAGTGATTCCGGCCAGCATCTTCCGGATTCCATCCTCACGTAGCGTCCGCATGCCTAACTCCCGCGCCCGACGACGCAACTGGACCGTCGTTAGATTCTCGGTGATCAAGCTGCGCACTTCATCGTCGATATTGAAGATCTCATAAATCCCCTGGCGCCCTTTGTAACCAGTCATCTTGCAAACGTCGCAACCGGGGCCAGTCATCACGGTGGATTCCGCCAGCCGCGTCGCGTCGAGGTTCAACATCCGAGCCTCCTTTTCCGAGACGCTTCCGGGCGACTTACACTTGCCACAAATCGTTCTCACCAAGCGCTGGGCCATGATGGCGCGCACCGAACTGGCGGTGAGGAAAGGCTTGATCCCCATGTCCGAGAGGCGGGCCACCGCACCGGGAGCATCGTTGGTGTGCAGGGTGGAGAAAACCAGGTGGCCCGTCAGACTGGCATTGATGGCAATCGTCGCCGTCTCCTCATCCCGAATCTCACCCAGCATGATGATGTTCGGCGCCTGCCGCAACATGGCGCGGAGCGCCCCGGCAAACGTCATCCCGATTTCCGCCTTCACCTGGACCTGATTGATCCCGCTCAGCTGGTACTCCACCGGATCCTCCACCGTGATGATCTTGCGGTCCGGCTTGTTGATATAGTTCAAACAGGCGTAAAGCGTCGTCGTCTTGCCCGATCCCGTGGGCCCCGTCACCAGGATGATCCCGTCGGGCAGACCCAAGAGCTTCTCCATGATCTCCTGGTCATCACTGAAAAATCCCAACTGCGGCAACCCGAGGAGCAGGCTCGATTTGTCCAGAATCCGCATGACGATGCTCTCCCCGTGCCCCGTGGGCACACTCGAGACCCGCAAGTCCAGCGCCTTGTCCCCGAGCTTCACACTGATCCGCCCATCCTGGGGGACACGCTTTTCCGAAATGCTCATCGTCCCGCTCATGATCTTCAAGCGGCTCACGATCGGCGCCAAGAGCTTCAGCGGGTGCTCCTCCGTCACGTGCAAGGCGCCGTCAATCCGGCAACGCACCCGAAGGGATTTCTCCAGCGGCTCGATGTGAATGTCACTCGTCCGGCTCTTGAAGGCGTCCGCCAACATGTTGGAGACCAACTTGATGATCGGCGCATCGTCGTCTCCCTCCGCGCCCTCGCCCCCTGTCGTCAGCGTCATCGAACCCGCCAATTCCTGGTCCACCTTGCTCGGCGCGTCGTAGTATTCCTCCAAACAGCGCTGGATCTGCTCCTCCGAAGCGCACTGAAACTCGATCTCGTGGTTCAGCACGTGCGGGATGGCATCGAGCGTATCGAAATCCGAGGGGTCCGCGATGGCGATGAGCAGGCGATCCTCTTCGAAGCCCAGAGGCACGCAGTGATACTTGATCGCTACCGCAGCATCAACCGCAGCGATGATCGCCGGATCCACATGGATGTCGTTGATATCGATGAACAACATGCCATTCTGCTCCGCCAAAAGCTGACCGATGGCCTCGGAAGACACATCGTTCGACTCGACCAGATGATCGATCACGCTCCCGGGCTTCTTTCTCGCGGTGGCCACCGCCTCCTCGCTCACGAGTCCGGACTGGGTGATGATGTCAAGAATGGCTTCTTCGTTGGAAAACACGCTATTTATAGAGGGCTAACTTGAATAGGTGGGCGTAGACTGAGAAAATCGATCTGGCTTGTCAACGCCTTCATCGCAGGTTTTCTCAGGAAAATGAAGCGGATTTACTCGGGGTCCGCGGCCTCGTAAATCGCCCGTCGTTCGGGGGGCACCATGAGCAAGGTTTCGCCCGGCTTGGCCGCCCGCGGGGACCGGTTGCGGAGTTCCTGTTCCATGTAAGGAACATCCGTCCGGAGGAGGTGAAGGCGCCGCTGCATCTGCCGCAGCTTGGCCTTCTCGGCCTCCACCAGTTCCTGCTCCAGGGCGATCTTCTCGTCCAGCTGGTCCGATTTCTCCAGCTCGGGTAGAAGCCCCACGGCAGACCCGGCGAGCGACACCAGGACGATTCCGAGGAAGACCACGTCCGCCCAACGCTGAAATCGCTGTGTCTTGCGCTGGGTTTTGACGTAGTTACGGAAACGATCCTGGTCCACCACCTAGTTAATACATCTTAAACTTTCATCTTGCCACTGAAAACGGCGTCGTCGCCCAGGGCCTCCTCGATACGTAGAAGCTGATTATACTTGGCGATCCGGTCCGACCGGCTCAGAGAACCGGTCTTGATCTGGCCCGCATTGGTCGCCACCGCGATGTCGGCGATGGTGGAATCCTCCGTCTCACCTGAGCGGTGACTGATGACCGAGGTGTAGCTATTCTCCTTCGCCAGTTCCACCGAATCCAGGGTCTCCGTCAGCGAACCAATCTGGTTCACCTTGACCAGGATGGAGTTGGCCACCCCGAGATCGATGCCCTTCTTGAGGAAATCGACGTTGGTGACAAATAAATCGTCGCCCACCAGCTGCGTCGTCGAACCCAGCTTCTCCGTCAGAATCTTCCAGCCATCCCAATCGTTCTCGGCGCAGCCGTCTTCGATCGAGATGATGGGAAAATTCTTCTGCAGCTCGGCGTAGTAATCGACCAACTCAGCCGCCGTGCGCTTGGAACCGTCCGATTTCTTGAACACATAGAGATTCTCCTCCGCGTCGTAAAACTCACTCGAAGCCACGTCCAAGGCGATGGCGATATCGTCACCGAGCTGGTAGCCCGCCTTTTCCACCGCCTGGGCGATCGCCTCCAGGGCATCCTGGGCGGAATCGAGGTTGGGGGCAAAACCACCCTCGTCCCCCACCGCGGTGGAGAGACCGCGATCATGCAAGACCTTCTTCAGGGAGTGAAAAATCTCCGTGCCGTAGCGCAGGCTCTCGGAAAACGTCTTCGCCCCACGGGGCATGATCATGAACTCCTGGAAATCGATGGGAGCATCGGAGTGCTCCCCGCCGTTGATGATGTTCATCATGGGCAGCGGCAGCACCTTGGCGTTGGGTCCACCGAGGTAGCGGAAAAGCGGCGAACCGAGCTGGGCAGCCGCCGCGTGCGCCGTGGCCAACGAAGTCCCCAGAATGGCGTTGGCGCCGAGATTCTTCTTATTTGGACTCCCGTCCAGTTCCAGCATGATCTTGTCCACCGTGGTCTGCTCCGTGGCATCCGTGCCCATGAGCGCCGGACCGATCTTCTCATTCACGGCGCTCACCGCCTGGAGCACGCCCTTGCCCAGGTAGCGCTCCTTGTCGCCGTCCCGCAATTCCCAGGCTTCGTGTTCACCCGTGCTCGCCCCGCTCGGAACCGCCGCCCGGCCATAGCCGCCCCCCTCGAGGGCCACTTCAACTTCCACCGTGGGGTTGCCCCGCGAATCCAAGATCTCGCGGCCAACGACTTCGATAATGCTCGTTTCTGACATGAATGAATGAATCTACTGGTGAGAATCGTCCGGAGCCGTTAGAGGCGATTCCCAACGCTGTCCACACCTTTTCCGTGTCGGAGCCGCTTCCCACGGCAACGCCGGGACGGTCTCCTCTCACTTCCTCCTCTTCCTCGCACCTCCCCAAGGACGCGGCGCTTTCCCCGCCAGATAATTCAATCGGTCACTGATGTAGCGATCCGTATGATTCACATCCCCCTCGGAGATGGTGAAAGTGTAGCCCGGCTGACCGTCTTTCAAGAGCACCGCCGTATTCAAAATGGCATTCGTCGCCACCGCCGAGCGCGAATCCTTCAGGGCCGACATCAAACCCGGGGCGGGCTTGCCTAGCATGGTGAGCCCGAGAAATTCCACCGCGCGCATCCGCGTCTCCACTTCGGGATCCGTCAATGCCGCCAGGTTGGCCCCGGGCCCGAAGCGCGACGACGCCGGTCCGAACGACGTGACCCCGATGTAGCCCCAAAATCGCTGCCACGGATCATCCGATCCCACCGCCTCAACCAAGCCCGCCTCCGCCTCTTCAAACCGAAGCAACTGCAAATCGGCGATCTCCACCAGTTTCGCAATCTCCTCCCGATGCGCCTGACCGAATGCCACTGGATTGTCCATCGCCTTCTCCACCAAATGACTCTCGGGAAAAAAACTCAGATCGGGCAGGCCCACCACGAGCGCATTCAGCCGCCCACGCATCTCCGCCAGGGTAGCCGCATGCTCCGGCCGCGCCGCCAAGTTCATCGTTTCGTGAGGGTCCGTGCGCAAGTCGTAGAGCGCCTCGGCTTCGCGCGGACGGAAAAATTGCGACTGCACCGGGTTGAGCTTGCCCGCCTTGTAGAGTTCACGCCACTCCTGGTAGGCCAGCATGCGGTAACGGTAGTCGTTCTGTAAGCCGTCAAAGGTCTGCGGCCAGTAGTTCCGCATGTACTTATAAGGGCCCTTGCGCAGGGTGCGGACAAAATCGATCTTTTCATCAAAGCGATCCGCATAACCAAAGGCCTCGTCCCGCGAGGCGAGAACCTCCGCCGTGACCCCCTCGCCCAGAAAGGGCTTACCATCCACCCCCGCCGGCACCTCGACACCGGCCAGTTGGAGGAGCGTCGGCCCGAAATCGACAAAACTGACAAATCCATCGACCTGCTCGCCGCGCGCATGCGGCACGAGGTGTTGCCATTTCTCCGGCACACGCACCACCAGAGGAATGTGGATACCACTCTCATAAGCATAACCCTTCCCCCGCGGGAGCACACCGCCATGATCGCCAAAATAGAAGACAAAGGTATCTTCCAACACCCCCGCCTCCTTCAATTCATCGAGCATGCCTCCCACCAGTGCATCCACGTCCCGGATCCGGTCATGGTAGCGCGCGTAGGTGTAACGGAAGGTGGCCGTGTCAGGATGATAGGGCGCCAGACCCACCGTCGCCGGATCCGTCACCGTCTTCTGCGTCCGCATCTGCTCCGCCGTGAAATGCAGGGAGCTCTCGTGCGACACGCCATAGGTCTGCTGGTGAAAAAAGGGCTGCCCCTTCTCCGGCCGCTTGCTCCAGTGCGCCTTTCCCGAGGACTCGTCCCACACGTCCTTGCCGGGAACGGCATTGTAATCCGTCTTGGAATTGTTCGTCGTGTAGTAGCCCGCCTCCCGCAGATAGGCGGGGAACATCTTCAGTCCTTCGGGCATGGACGCCATCTTGGCCCTCCGATGAAACTGCGTCCCGATCCGCGGCGCATAACAACTCGTGATCAGCGTCGTCCGCGCCACCGAACAGACGGGCGAGTTGGAGAAGGCGTGATTGAACACCAAACCCTCGCGCGCCATGGCTTCAATCCGCGGCGTGGGAGCTCCACTGGGATCAAAGAGCCGCAGGAAATGCTTCGAATTATCCTCCGAGAGAATCCAGACAAAATTCGGCTTGTCCGCCGCCACGCCCGCCGACATGACCGAGAACAGGAGCAGGAGTAAAAGGAATGCGCGCGTCTTCATCATGCTGCGCATTCACGCACGTCGCGGGAAGGTCTACAAGCCAAAGGGATCCGCCTCGTCCACCGGGGAAGGATCGGGCGCCGGCGTTTCCAGTTCGGCGGCAGGCGTCTTCCGATAGGAGCCCTCCATCAATCGATCTTCCTTCCCTTCGCCCGCCTCGATGATGATGGCCGACTCCGCCAGCAAGCCCTTCTCGTCCACGTTGATCCCGAAACAACGCGTCTGACAGAGCCCGCAGCCAACGCACTTGTCCGGCAAGACCACCGGGGCCACATAGCCGCTACCCTCCACCGGACGTCCCTCGGCATCCACTTCGGTGTGCACCTGGGTGAACTCGATCGCATCATAACCGGCCGCCACACATTCATCGACGCACAACTGACAGGCCTCGCGATCGGCAAAGGGCAGGCAGGTCGACTCGTTCACAATGGCCAAGCCCATTCGCGCCGCCCTCTTCTCCTCCAGGGGCAGCGCCCGAATCGCCCCCGTGGGACAGACCTGACCACAAGCATTGCAGCTCGACTCGCATCCCGCCCAGTCCGCCACCATCGCCGGTGTCCAGAGACCTTCGAGGCCCTGAGCCAGTCCCAGCGGCTGCAGCACGTTGTTCGGGCAGGCCTTATAACATTCCCCACAGCGAATGCACAACTGGAGAAACTCCTCCTCGGGCACACTGCCCGGCGGCCGCACCGGGCGATGGGCCGCCGGATCGTCGAGATTGGCGCCCCAGGCCTTGGTCGCCCAGGTTGTGAGTCCACCGCCCACCACCGCGCCCGTCGTTCCCGCCGCCCAGGAGACAAACCCGCGCCGTCCCCAAACCGTATCCCCATGCGGCGGATCGTTAGACTTCTTCAAGTCTACCTGATTCCAACGCTCGACAAACTTGATCGAGTGCGTGGGACAGACCCCGCCGCAGGTCTGACACAGTGTGCAATCGGCAGTCCGCGTGGTGAAGTCCGGCTTGATGGCATCGAAGGGGCAAATGGTGACACACTTGTTGCAGTGGATGCACGACGACTCCACCTTGCGCTCGCTCACCCGAAAGAAATTCCCCAGCGAAAAGAGAGCGCCGCTGGGACAGACGTAGCGGCACCAGAACCGCGGCTTGAGCAATCCTAACAAGAGCACGCCAGCAAAGAGCGCCAACGAAAAGACCTGCCCCGGTGTGATGGGCGGCACCAGATGCCAGCCGCGCATGAACCCGCTCTGCAGCGGTTCCCCAAGAAAGAGAAATCCTCGCGTCACCACCGGAATGGCGGCGACAAACCCTGACAAGAGCACGCCCCCGATCGCAGCCGTCATCACGGCGAGGAGGAGGTAATATTTCACATGCACCCACCACCCGTTGGCCGGGACACGAAAGCACTTCACTCGCTTGGATACCGCCCAGTCAAAGAGATCGATCAGGGTTCCCAGGGGGCAGAGATAACCACAAAACCCGCGCGGAATGAGCAAGCACACCATGAGAATAATCGCGGCGCAGACCAGTGACCACACCCAGCTCCGCGCCGCCACCGCCGTCGAGAGGCTCACCAGCGGGTCGATGACGAGAAAGATGTCGGCCGGGATCAGCCTCTCGCGCTGGGCCAAATGATCAGTGTAATGCGAGGGCCAGGGATCGAGCGGCCCCTCCGAGAGCGTCCACACCCCCATGGCCAGGAGAAAGGTCTGGGCCTCGACCGGCTGGAGGAGGAGTGCTCCGCCACGGATCGCCACGACCTCACCCCGTCCCTCGGTCTCCCCCTGGGTCGCATGCAGCGTCATGCCCTCCTGCAGCCAGGCCGGCACCGGGTCCTCCTGAAGGCGGAACGTGACCTCTCCCGAAGCCTGAT
>JANQJH010000291.1 GCA_028281705.1 Verrucomicrobiales bacterium | reverse complement strand
CCGAGTTGGTTTGGGATGGCACGGATGGCGAGTTTTTTGATGTGGCACCACCGCCCGATGGGTCTCTGGTGCCTGACAATTTAGCCCTGGCGAGCAACGGCGCCACCGCCTTTGCCAGCGGTGAACTGGGGCCGCAGTTAGGCATCGATTTCCACGTGGCGGCCAATTTGAACGACGGTTTCTACGGCAACGCCAACAGTTGGATTGGAACGCCGGCGGATGTGATGTATGCCGGCATCGACCTCGGCGGCTTGACGGCCATCAGTGCCATCGCCTGGGGCCGCGACAACGGCAACGGTGCGGTGGATGATTCCGATCCCGGCACGGACGCCTGTGGCGGGCAGTGCGACGATCGCTGGCAGGGAACCTACACGGTTCAGGTGACGACTGATGCGAATCCCCGTGGCGAAAGTGCGTGGAGGACGGTGGGCGTTATTGAATTGAACGCCAACGAAGACACGGTCGTCGGTGGCGGGCTCACGGGATTTCTCCGGCACGGTTACACCTTCGACGAAGGGACGGTGGAGGCGACGGGGGTCCGCATCGTGGTGTCCAATCCGGCCATCGCGATTGATGAAATCGAAATCTATGGGCCCTCGGGCCCACCGGTGATCGCGGTGGAGGCGGGTTTTGCCGTGGCCTATGACGGCAATGATGGCGTGCATTTCGACGCCACCGCACCAGCAGCGGGAGGGGCGGCTGTTCCTGACAATTTAGCCCTGGCGAGCGTGGGCGCGGTTCCCTTCAGCTCGAGCGATCTCGGACCGGAATTGGGGATCGATTTTCACGTGGGTAGCAATGTGAATGACGGTCTCTACGGCAACTCCAACAGCTGGATCAGTGCCACGGGTGACGCCAATCCTTTCATTGGGGTCAATCTCGGCGCGGCGGTGGAGATTTCAGGCGTCGCCTGGGGCCGCGACAACGGGAATGGCGCGGTGGACGACAGCGATCCCGGTTCCGATGCCTGTGGCGGGCAGTGCGACGATCGCTCGTTAGGCCTATACACACTGCAGATTACCTCGGCGGAGAACCCGTCGGCGGACACTCCCAATGAGGCCTGGACGACCGTGGCCACGTTTGACTACACGGAGAGTCGTGATGCTGTGGTCGGCGGGCTGTTCACCAGTTACCTGCGGCACGAGTACCAACTCATGCAGATCGACGGGAGCGCGGTCACGGCGACGGGCGTACGTCTTCTGGTGCCGGCGGCGGGGCTTGGGGGCGGCACGGCCATAGATGAGCTGGAAGTCTACCCGGCAATGCCGGTCGCCATTGAGCCCGCCATTGGACTGGCGAATGGCGAGGTCACCTTGGATTGGGTCGGTGAGGCTGGCACGCGTTATTTCGTCGAGTTTTCCGAATCCCTGCAGGCGGATTCCTGGCAGATCTTGCCCGGTGCGGACACCATTGAACCGGGACCGGACGAGGCGGCCTCGGTGACGGATCCCGTGGCCAATCGCAAGCGCTTTTACCGAATCGGAACCCGTTAGTTGAAGTGCAGGGTACCGTTAGCCAAGTGACGCATTTTATCCGGTTGTCTGTGATCTTTCTCAAGCCATGTGCTAGCCGGGGGCATCCGATGAATGCCCTCCGTGTCCTTCCGGCAACGAACTGGCGGCGCCTCAAGGCCTCCGTGGCGGTCTTGTTTTTCCTCCTCGCCTTCGCCTCACTGCTGATGGCGGATTCCACCACGGTGATCAATGAAGTGCACTATCATCCCGTGGACGCTTCCCAGACGGAGTGGATCGAACTCGCCAATACCATGTCCTACGACATGGATCTCGGAGGCTGGAAACTGACCGGCGCCGTCGATTACACCTTTCCTACCGACACCGTCATCGCCGCCGGCCGGTTTGTCGTCGTGGCGGCCGACCCTGCCAAGGTTCAATTGCGGTCGATCTTTGAAGAACCTCTGGGACCGTTCGAGGGACGTCTGTCGAACCAGGGCGAACGCATTGAATTGCGCAATGTCAGTGGTCGCTTGATGAGTTGGGTGGATTACAATGACCGCGAACCGTGGCCGGTGGCCGCGGATGGATCGGGAGCGACCCTTGCGAAGATCGATCCCGAAACCAATAGCGCCTCGGTCGAGAGCTGGCGTGCGAGTGAGCAGTTTGGCGGCACGCCCGGCGGTGGTAATTTTACCGGGGCTCCGGAGTCTAGCATGCGCATCAATGAGCTCGATCCCGCGGGGTGGATCGAGATCGCCAACCCGGGAGAGGCGGCGAATCTCGTGGACCACCTCATTGGGGTCGCTGGTGATGTCAATCGAGAGGTTCTCTTGCCGGATTTGCCCATTGACGGGAGCGGCTTCACCGTCATCTCCAAGGAGATGTTGGGATTCGAGATCGAGGAAGGGGATTTGGTTTGCCTCTACGCGCCTAACAAGGCTCGCGTGCTCGATGCCGTCCTGGCAGATACGGTGGTTCGGGGGCGCTCCGAGGAACATGCGGATCGCTGGCTCTACCCGACGGCGTCCACGCCGGGGGAGGTCAATGCTTTCGCTCTTGAGGAGGCGGTGGTCATCAACGAGATCATGTACCGGCCTTACCCGCTTGCGGCCTCCCCGGCCACGCCGCCGGTATTTGAGGAGCAAGATCTCTCCGGGCCGAACTCCAATTGGCGATTTTGGCAGGGCACGCCGCAGACGGACGATGCCTGGCGGCAGTTGGAGTTCGACCCGGCCGAGTGGGAGGAAGGCGGCCCGCCTTTCAGTGGAGGGAACACCGTGTTGCCCGGAGATGCGGGCGAGCCCACGAGCTTGCGCATCGGGAAATCGGCCTATTACTTTCGCCTTACCTTCGAGGTCGATGCCATCGGTGAGGGGCAGACGATGCAGCTCCAGCATTTGGTGGATGACGGCGCCGCCTTCTATCTCAATGGCGAGGAGATCACCCGATTCAATCTTCCTGAGGGCGAGGTCACGGGGAGCACGCGCGCCACGGATCCGGTGGAGAATCCCGCCTGGAGTGAGGCCCTCGTCATTCCGGCGGAGCGTCTCTGGATTGGCCAGAATGTGCTCGCGGCCGAAGTCCATCAGAGTTCGGCCCTGGACCGGGACGTCGCCTTCAGCGCGGCCGTTTCCCTGGGGAAACTCCTCGAGCTCGGTCTTCCGGCGCAGCCGTTTCGCGATGGACCGGAAGAATGGATCGAACTCTACAACCGGAGCGAGCGTGCCGTCGATCTTTCCGGTTGGTCTCTCCGTGAGGGGATTCGCTTTGATTTTCCCGAGGGCACCCAATTGGCGCCTCAAGCCTACCTCGTTGTGGCCAATGATGCGGCGATGTTGCGGGAGAAATACCCCGATCTGCAGAATGTCCTGGGCGATTTCGAGGGATCGCTTTCCAACAGCGGCGAGAATGTGATTCTGCGAGATCGTCGGCGCAACCCCGCCGATGCCGTGCGTTACTACGACGGCGGGCGCTGGCCCGTCCATGCGGACGGTGGAGGATCGAGTCTGGAACTGGTGGATCCTGAGGCGGATAACGCGGTGGCCGAGGCCTGGGCCGCGAGTGATGAAGGGGCAAAGGCGGCGTGGCAGGAGATCCGTTACCGCATGATCTCGGATCAGACTTACGGCCTGAACACCTGGAACGAATTGCGCATCGGGATGCTCTCGGCAGGCGAGATTCTCATTGATGATGTCCGCGTCCTCGAGGATCCTGATGGCGCCGCCAAACAGCTAGTGCAGAACGGTGAGTTCAAGAACTCGCTTTTCAATCCTGATGTTTACACCAATCGCTGGCGGTTCGTGGGCAACCATCGTCACACTCACGCCGTGCCGGATCCGGAGAATCCTGACAATCACGTCCTCCACCTCATCGCTTCGGGGTCCACCGATACGAAACACAATCATCTGGAGACGACCTTCTCGAGCAACACCAAGCTGCAGGATGGCGAGGAATACGAAGTGAGTTTTCGTGCGCGATGGGTGGCGGGTTCGAACCAGCTCAACGTGCACGCCTACTATGGCCGTTTGGCCAGAACGCATCGCATCGAGGTGCCGCGCCAACACGGAACGCCGGGAGCGCCCAATTCACGGCTGCTGGAGAACACGGGGCCTACTTACGAAACCTTTCAGCACGCGCCGCTTCTCCCGCCTCCTGGGGAGAACGTCACGGTTTCGGTGGCGGCTGCGGATCCCCACGGCGTCGAGAGCGTGACCCTTCACTATGCCGAGGGTGGTGGGGGCTTTGTCAGTGTGCCCATGGAGGATGGCGAGGACGGCGTCTGGAAGGGCACCGTTCCCGGGATGGCTGCGGGAAGCGTGGTGCAGTTCTATATCGAAGGGAAGGATGCCCTGGGCGCGCTCTCATGGTTCCCGGCTGACGGTCGCGATTCCCATGCGCTCTACATTGTCGACGACGGGCGGGGCACCGATCTGCCGGTGCATGAGATCCGGCTCATCATGAAAGAGGAGGATTTCGATTTCATGTTCGATCGGCTGAATCTCATCAGCAATGAACGTCAGGGCTGCAGCCTTCTCCTGGACGGGACGAAGTTCGTTTACGACACCGGGGTGAGATTGAAGGGGAGCCCGGCCGGGCGGGCGCGCGACGGTGCTTTGTACCAGGGATTCAACATCGCCTTCCCGCCGGAGCAGCTCTATCGCGGTCTGCATTCCAGTGTGAGCATCGATCGCTCCGGAAGGGCGCCTCGAGCGGGGGATCAAGATGAAGTCTACGTCAAACATCTCTTCAATCGAGCCGGGATTCCGGGGATGTTCGATGACCTGGGCTACATCGTCTCTCCGACGTCGACCCACACCAGCACGGCGCTCTTTTCCATGGCGCGCTATGGCCGGGTCTTCACCAATTCGCAGTTCGAAGACGGCGATCTTGGTTCCGTGTTCAATTTGGAGATCACCTACGATCCCACGACCACGGTCGGGGGCCGGGAGACGGTGAAGAATCCCGTGCCCTTTTCGCACGGCGGGGCGACGGATTTCCGCGATCTGGGCGACGACAAGGAGCAGTATCGTTGGGCCTTTGAAATGCGCACCGGGAGGCGGGCCGATGACTACGAGGGATTGATGGCGTTCTGCCAGACGATGGATTTGCCCAAGGATCAGTTAGCCCGCAAGATTGACGAGGTCATGAATGTGGACGCGTGGATGCGCGCCGCGGCGATGCACAATCTGTGCGGGATCGGTGACACCTGGTGGAACAACGGCTTGCAGCATAACCTGCGTCTCTACGTGCCGGGGGATGGCCGTGGCGTTGTCGGTCTTCCATGGGATCTGGACTTCGTCTTTACGGGCGGCGTCACGGCAAGCATCAAGTCCGCCGGAGGCAACCTACGGCGCGTGATGGATATCCCGGTAAACACGCGTCTCTATCATGGGCACCTATTGGACATCATCGACACGGCCTTCAACCCCGACTATATGGAGCGCTGGTTGACGCATTACGGAAGCAAGGTCGGCCAGAATTACAGCTCGTCCCTGAACTACATCCGGCGCCGGAGCGAGTTCGTTCGCGGTCGCGTGGAAGATGACTCGCCACCGGTGAAGTTTGCCATCACGACCAACGGCGGGGCATCGCTGACCACGGAGCAATCTCTCTTGAAACTCGAGGGCGATGGCTGGGTGAATGTGAGAACGATCCGGCGGGCGGGCGAGAGCGAGGCCTTGAACGCTGTTTGGACGTCGAGCAAGACCTGGGAAGTCACGGTGCCGCTGGTCTCGGGGATGAACGAGATTGTCCTGGAGGCCTACGATTTCCGCGATCAGTTTTTGGACAGCGACGGCATCACCATCACGAGCACGGCGACGGAGGCCACGCCGTTCGAACACCTGCGGATCACGGAACTTCACTATCACCCGGTGGAAGACGAGGACACCGAATTCATTGAACTGCACAATCTGAGCGATCAACCACTGGATCTCAGCGGGGTCGTCTTCACCGATGGCATCGATTTCCGTTTTGCCGCGGGTGCCAGCCTGGCGCCTTTGAGCTATGGCGTGTTGGTTCGCGATGAAGTCGCTTTCGAACAACGTTATGGATCCGAAGTGCGCGTCTTGGGTGTCTATGGCCTCTCCTCGAGTTTGAGCAATGGCGGCGAACGTGTGGAACTCTTCGATGGAGAACATCGCATCCTCGCCTTCACCTACCGTGATGACTGGATAGACGCCACGGATGGGGGCGGCAGGTCTCTAGAATTGCGCGATCCCAGCACGGCCCCGGCTTCACTGGGAGACGCCACGGCTTGGGCCGCGAGCGGCGCCGAGCACGGCAGTCCTGGTGAAGCGAATGGGTCTTCTACGGATGGCGGCGATCCCGCGATCGCGTGGGTCGAGGTGACCCTGGAGGATGCGGAGTTCGTGGCCTCCTACAGGCGGCCCGCGGGCAGCAGTGACACCATCCAGCTCTCGAGTGATCTTGAAGATTGGCAGACGACAATCCTTGATCACATTGATGTCATCCCTTTGGGTGAAGACGAGGAACTCGTGACCATTCGAATTCCTCGCGAAGAAAAGACGCAGTATGTCCGTATCATTGCTCCATAGAACAGAGGCCGTGGTGGTCACTGGCCGCCCTGAGATTTGGCGCCTTGTGGCGGCACTGATGATGATCGTCACGGCCAAGGCAGACGTCTCGTTCACCGAAGACATCCAACCGATCTTCCGATCGCATTGTTATGCCTGTCACGGTCCGGAGAAGCAAAAGTCGGGGCTTCGTCTCGATCTTCCGGCGCGCATTCTTCAGGGAGGGGATTCCGGCGAGCCGGTTTTCGTCGCTGGAGAGAGCGGCAAGAGTCATCTCATTCAGCTGGTGACGTGGGCAGATCCCGACGAGGGCATGCCGCCCAAGGGGGAGCGACTAACAACGGAGGAGGTGCGCCTCTTGCGGCTCTGGATCGATGAGGGAGCCGGGATGCCCGGTGTCGATGCCAGTGCTCCCGCCGTGATCGAGACCGATCACTGGTCCTTTCAGCCCGTTCGCCGTCCCCAACCTCCGGGCAGCGGCAAGGCGATCGATGCCTTTGTGGGAGCCAAGCTCGAGGAGCACAGCCTCAGCCCTTCGCCTGAAGCGGACAGGCGCACCTTGATTCGCCGCCTGTATCTGGTCGCCCATGGCTTGCCGCCCACACCCGAAGAGGTGGAGGCTTTCATAGGGGACGCTCGTAGCGATGCTTACGAACGTCTGGTGGACCGGGTGCTCAAGAGCCCGCGTTACGGGGAGCGCTGGGCGCGGCATTGGCTCGACGTCGTTCGCTACGCCGACACCAATGGTTTCGAGACCAACCGCGAGCGCAAGACGGCCTATCATTATCGCGATTACGTCATCCGGGCCTTCAATGAAGACAAGCCTTACGATCAGTTTATTGTCGAACAGATCGCGGGCGATGCCGTGGGGGCGGATGTGGCCACGGGGTTTCTCGTTGCCGGCCCCTACGATATCGTCAAGAGTCCGGATCCCAATCTCACCTTGATGCAGCGTCAGGATGAATTGGCGGATATGGTGAACACCACGGGGACGGCATTCCTCGGTTTGACTATGGGTTGTGCCCGCTGTCACAATCACAAGTTTGATCCCGTCTTGCAGAAAGACTATTACGCCATGCAGGCCGTCTTTGCCGGGGTGAATCATGGGGAGCGCGCCATGGCCGCTGAGCGGGACCCGGAAGCGGGACAGATGATCGCGGGATTGGAAAGGAAACAGGCCGAGATCGAAAAGGAGTTGCGCCGCTTACGCGAACTGGCTGGAGCGCCGGGGGCCAGTCTGCGGGAGCCCGTGAATTTCGAGCGCAACGACGAGGTCTTTCCCCTCACGGAGGTGCGTTTCGTGAAATTCACCATCGAGGCCACTTCCAGCGGCGAACCCTGCATTGATGAGCTCGAGGTGTATGGCAAAGACGGCGTGAACGTTGCTCCCGGGGCGACACCGACCGCTTCGGGAACCTTGCCGGGGTATGCCATTCACCAGTTGGAACACGTCAACGACGGTCGGGTCGGGAATGGCCGGAGCTGGATTTCGAACACCAGCGGAGGAGGCTGGGTGCAGTTAGAGTTCGATCAACCCCGGTCGATCGAGCGCATCGTCTGGGGACGAGATCGGCTGAAGCAGTTTCGCGACCGTCTGGCCACGCGGTATGTCATCGAGGGATCCTTGGACGGCCAGAGCTGGAAGTCTCTGGCGGACTCCCAGG
>JANQJH010000270.1 GCA_028281705.1 Verrucomicrobiales bacterium | reverse complement strand
GAGGAACAGCTGAGGAAACAGCTGGATAGTCTGATTGGCTATGTTTTCCATAATTAATCATCTGTCATTCATTCTACGACTGCAAATCGCACAGCGCGTCAGCGTTCGTTTCAAGAGAGAAGCGTCACCGCTTCTTCTACGAGGTTCGCTTCATGGAAATTTGTGATGGCGCTTGGCATAGGTCCAAACGTGAAACCGGCGTCCCGCCGGTCGTTTGCCGCGCTAACACGGATCTTCAAGGCAGGCGAGACGCCTTTCCCACGTTGCGATTCTTCGCATCAGCGTTCGTTCCAAGGGAGAAGCGTCACCGCTTCTTCTACGAGGTTCGCTTCATGGAAATCTGGCATTCGCTGTCTACTGGGATACGTCGGCTCTGTTGAAGCTGTATGCCCCGGAGCAAGATTTCTCCGTCCCCATCTCTCGGGCGAACTTTTCTGAATACTCGGTTGACAATACAGAACGATCGTTCTAAATGGCGTAGACATGAGCCGGGTCAAAGAATACTCCCGTGAGGATGTGCTCGAGCGGTCGAGCGAGCTCTTCTGGGCGAAAGGCTACGAGGCGACGTCGGTGAGCGACATCGTGGCGCACACCGGCATCAACAAGCACAGCCTCTACAAGGAATTCGGGGACAAGGAGGGGCTGTTCGTCGAGTGCTTGGAGTACTATGCGCAGTTCATGAGCCGGGATCTCATGGCCATCTTGGCCAGGGAGCCGTTGGGGCTGGGGAACATTGAGGAGTTTTTTCGCGACCGCGCGAAGTACGCCAACGCGAAGCGGTGCCGCGGCTGTTTTCTGATCAACTCGGTGAGCGACCAGGAACTGTTGAGCGCGAAGACCAACCGTTGGATCCGCGAGCTGTTGGCGACTCACGATGAGTACTTCTACAACTGTCTGGCGGCTGCCCAGGGGCGCGGCGAGATCCCACAGGACAGGGATTGCACCGCGCTGGCGGGATACCTGTCCTGCTTCTTGCGGGGCTTGATGAGCGTGGGGCGCAGCAAGTCATCCGCCGTTCCACCGGAACAATTGATCGAGATGGCGATGGAGGTGGTGCGCGGCCGGTGAGCTTTTTTTTGCCAATAAACAGAACGTGCGTTCTGAAAACAAGAAATCCATAACAAAACCATAGTTAGAACAATGACCGCAGAGACCGAAACGAAGACAGGATGGAGCCGGCTGACACGGGAAGAGACGGACCGGCAGTACAACCCCACGCTGTGGACCGGGAGGATGGCGGCGGACGAGCTGCTGCCCGCGCATGTCGCATTCACCACGCGGGAGAGCGAGTCGTATCGCTCGGCAGACGGCACGCGGTTACGGACCATCGTGTTCGGGGAAGGCGAAATGCGGGGCGAGACCGACGTGTGGAGCGCGGAGAACGTGGCGGACGAGGCGCCGATTGTGTTCTATGTCCACGGCGGCTGGTGGCAGTGGTTTGGCAAGGAGCAGTTCTCTTACCTTGCGGCCCCGTTCAACCGGGAGGGGATGACCGTGCACATGCCGGGTTACCGGATGGCGGGGGATTGGGAGAACGGCCGTCCGATGGAGTCGATCCTGGAGCAGATGGAGTACGCCTTGGCGGCCACGCTCCGCGAGGCCTGTGAGAGGCGCGTGCCGGCGGTGTATCTGGTAGGGCACTCCGCAGGTGGCCAGCTGGTGGCGATGCTGCGTGGGATCGACGCCGGGAAGCACGATCTGCCAGTGGGGGCTGCGGCGAAACTGAAGGGGGTATTCTCCCTGGCCGGCCTGTTCGATCTGCGCTACCTGCTGGACAGTTTCGTCAACGACGCGATCGGCATGACCTTGGAGTCGGCCGAGTCGGTGAGCCCGCAATTGCTGCGCGGGACTGGGGATGACGGCCTGTGCCCGATCCATCTGATTCTTCCCGAGTATGACACGGCGGAGTTTTTCCGGCAGACGAAGGAGTATCATCAGAAGTTGATCGAGGAGGGGCAGCCCTGTCACCTGAAGGTGCTCGCCGGCCGCGACCATCTGGATGTGATCGAGCGGTTGGTGGGTCCAGGGGATGAGCTGTTCGCCTACATGATGTCGCACATGGGGGGCGGGGGGACGGATGATGGTCGCCTGATCGCGGCGGTGCGAGAGGCATCGGCGCAATGGAAGGCCGCGTTCAACGCGGGCGACGCCCGGGGATGCGCGGCACAGTATGAAGCGCAGGCGACGATGCGGGCCGAACCTTTCGGAACCTTTGAGGGGAGAGACGAGATCGAAAGCTTCTGGCAGAAAATCATCGATGACGGTTACGCCGAGGTGGAGTATCTCGAGCCGAAGCTGGAGGTCGTCGACGCCTCGAGCGTCTTGCTGAAGTCAGGCTGGCGCATGAACAAGGCGTCCGGGGTGATCCATCGCGAGTTGTGGGTCATCCAGGAGGACGGATCAGCGAAGCTGCGGGAAGACCATTTCGAAGTGACCGGGGAGTGAAGTGCAGCCAATTCCACCCCATTTCCCCAGGGCGCCGGGGGGTGGTAGCCCGCCCCCGTTTTCCTGAACAGCCGCGCTTCCCTTCCCCTTCGTCCCGCCTTCGACCATCACGGCATCGTCATTCTGTGCTGGAAGTCACTTCGACCGGCGCTTTACTGTGGCCATCATGTTCCAGCAAAAAACATCCCTACCCGCCAGTCTCGTAGCTGCGTCGCTTCTCATTTCTTGCGGCGGCCTTTCAGGATTACCGGCCAAGGATTCATGGCCAGCCTGGAGGGGTGATGTGTCAGGATCCGGTGTGGTCACTGCCGAAACTTCTCTTCCCTTGGATTGGGGCGCGGAGAAGAACGTCAAGTGGCGGGTACCGCTTCCCGAACGGGGCAACTCCACCCCGATCGTTCACGGCGGAAAGGTTTTCGTCACCCAGGCGATCGACTCGGAGAAGTTTCGCGGATTGATGTGTTTTGACCGCGCCAATGGAAAGCTGCTCTGGAAGAAAGGAATGACCTATTCCAAGCCCGAGCGAACCCACCGGACAAACCCCTATTGCTCCGCTTCGCCGGCCACCGATGGCGAACATGTCTACGTCTCCTTCGGTTCCGCTGGAGTCGCTTGTTACGATTTTTCCGGCGAGCAGCAATGGCATCGGAATCTCGGGGCCATCGATCACGAATGGGGGAATTCGACCTCGCCCGTGCTCTACAAAGATCTCTGCATCCAGTATCATGGCCCTGGCAAAGGCGCCCATTTGGTCGGTCTCGACAAGAAGACTGGCAAGACAGTATGGAAGTTCGAGGAACCCGCCTGGAAACCGGGGAAACGAACCGATGGGTTCCGGGGGAGCGGCGATGGGGTCATCGGATCTTTCAGCACTCCGATCATTGTTCGGACAGGGGGACGGGACGAGCTCATCATGAGCTTCCCCATGGAACTGAAGGCCTTCGATCCACAGACGGGAAAAGAGCTGTGGCACTGTGAGGGCCTGAATCCTCTGGTCTACACGTCGCCCGTGTTTGGTGACGGAACGGTCGTCGCCCTGGGTGGTTATCACGGCAATTCCATCGCCGTGAAGACGGGAGGGGAGGGTAATGTCACGGATCGACGCCTCTGGCAGGAAGTCCGGCACAATGGCGGCATCGGATCCGGCGTCGTCAAGGACGGCCATCTTTACTATCACAATTCCAGTGGGATCGTATACTGCCTGGCCATCGAGAGCGGCAAGACGCTCTGGGAAGAAAGACTGCCTGGCAGGGGCAAGTCCTGGGGATCGTTCATCTTGTCGGGAGATCGCGTTTACACCCTGAGCCAGTCGGGTGAGACGGTCGTCTTCAAGGCCACCCCTCAGAAGTTCGAGAGTATCACTCGGAGCACGATTGGGGAAACGACCAATTCATCGCTCATCGTTTCAGAAGGCGAGATCTTCATTCGGACGCACGAAGCTCTCTGGTGCATTGCCGGCAAGGAAAGCTAGCCGGCTGGCGGTCGGCTCCCATTCCGGATGCCACCCGGGCACTCATGAGAAATATCGATGCGAACAAGATCCGACTATGAATACCCTTTCGTGCGCGATACGCATCATCCGATTTCCCCTTGTTAGACTGGCTGCGATTCTTTCTGCGGCGCTGCTCATCTCCTTCTCCACTACAGACGCCAAGGAATCACAGAAGCCGAACTTCATCCTGATCTTCGCGGACGATCAGGGTTACGAAGACGTGGGTTGCTACGGATCGAAGAAGATCCGGACGCCGCACCTCGATCTTCTGGCGGCGGAGGGAATGCGCTTTACTGACTTCTATGCCCAGACGATTTGCGGCCCTTCTCGTGCCGCCCTCATGACGGGTTGCTACCCGCCACGGGTGGCGGAGCGGGGCAACGTCAAGAACATGCATCCCCACCTCCATTCGGAAGAAGTCACGATCGCCGAAGTCCTCAGGGACGCCGGCTACGCGACGGGGTGTTTCGGAAAGTGGGATCTGGCCAAGCACGCGCAGCGGGGATTTTTTGAGGATCTGATGCCTAACCACCAGGGGTTTGACTACTTCTTCGGCACGCCAACGAGCAACGACGGATTTGTGGATCTCTACCGCAACGAGGAACGCATTGAGGAGAAGGCACCCATGGCGACCCTGACAAAGCGCTACACCGACGAGGCGATCGGTTTCATCCGCCGCAGTCAGGACAAGCCGTTCTTCGTCTACGTGCCGCACACGATGCCCCACACACGGCTCGCGGCGTCAGAACAGTTTCAGGGCAAATCCCCGCGCGGCCTCTATGGGGACGTGATCGAGGAGATCGACTTCAACGTCGGGCGGATCGTGGACACGGTGAGGGAACTGAATCTCACAGAGAATACCTGGATCATCTACACCAGCGACAACGGCCCTTGGATGGTGAAGAACAAGGGATACCTCGACGGGGACCTACCAGAACATCACGGTGGTTCGGCGGGGCCACTGCGGAGCGGGAAGGTTTCGACTTGGGAGGGTGGCATGCGCGTGCCCGCCATCGCGTGGGCGCCGGGCCGAATCCCGGCGGGCAAGGTCTGCTCCAACTTGGCCGCCACCATCGATCTCCTGCCGACCTTCGCGAAACTGTCGGGCGCCAAGTTGCCCGATGACCGAGTGATCGACGGCAAGGACATCTCCCACCTGCTGCGCGGCGAGTTTGCCAGGGCCGATCCCGAGAAACACTATCTCTACTACCATCTCAACCACCTCCAGGCGGTGCGGCAGGGGAAGTGGAAACTCATCCTCCCGCGTCCGGAGGATCCTGAATGGCTCGGCGTGCAGGCACGCAATCGCCACATTCATCCGCGCAACGATGGCGCGATCCCGGAGCCTTTCCTCGTCGATTTGGAGAATGACATCGGGGAAACGACCAATGTGGCCGCCGAGAACCCCGAATGGGTAATGCGCCTGCAGGCCATCGTCGAGACAGCGCGGGCCGACATCGGTGATTATGACCGCGTGGGCAAGAACGTGCGCTTCTTCGATCCGCAGGACGAGCGACCAACGAAACCGCGCGGAACGTGGTTCAAGCGTAAGTCGTAGGGTAGTTGGGGGTGAGCGCGACCTCTGGGAGTCGCACTGCTCGTACCGCGAACGGGACTGATTGCATTGCTCTCGTCGGGCGGTTTACGTAGCTTTTTGCCATGGACAACGAAATCCTCCAAAATGTGAACCCCAGATCGGACGCCCTCGCACTCTTCAAGAGTATTCCCTCCCGCATTCTCCTCTTCCTGTTCCTGATGCTCGGATTGCTTTCCCGCGTCCATGCGGAAAACACCGATGCTTCGGAAAAGCAAGTACCTCAAGTCCTGCTCATTGGCGGCCATTCGGTTTCCAGCCCCTACCCAATTGTCAGCCTCATGCTCGAGGGGGCTGCCGACGTGCACATCGTCACAGGCGGAGCTAACAACACCACCCGATCGCTTGAGCATCTGGATGCGTGGATGGAGAAAGAGGATTGGGACCTCATCTGTTTCAATTGGGGATTGGAAGACATCCGGCACCGTCGTTTTCGAACCAAGCCCGCCCGCTTTGGAAAGAACCTGCAAGCCCTCGTCACCAGGATGAAGGCCTCAGGCGCCAAGCTCGTTTTTTCCACGACCCCTCCGGTCGCCAAAGAAAACCGCCAGCGCATTCCTCAGGAGGTCATCGATCGCTACAACCAAGTGGCTCTCAACATTGTGAAGAAGGAAGACATCGAGGTTGTCGACATCGCGGCACTTGTCGCCGACCGCGATCCCAAGACCATGCTGGCCGAGAATGGAATCCAATTTTCCGACACGGGAGAAATTGCGGTCGGCGAGATGACCGCCCAAGCCATCGCGAAGACTTTGGATAGGGACGTCTCCATGAAGTCTAAAGCAACGCTCCCGGCTCCAAGGAAAAAGGTGCTCATCATCGGCGACTCCATCTCCTTGGGATACCACCGTACGGTCACTTATCTGCTGCGTGGCGAGGCCGTGGTCGAGCATGCGGAGGGCAACAACCAGGGCACGACACATGGGTTGCGCGAGATCGACAACTGGCTCGGAGGTGCCAAGTGGGATGTCATCCATTTCAATTTCGGTCTTCACGACCTCAAGCACGTCGACGAGAATGGGAAGAATGCCCAGGACCGAAGTGCGCCGCAACAAGCCGATCTGGTTGCCTATGAACAGAACCTTGAAATTCTGATAGGGAAACTTCAAGCCACGGGGGCCAAGCTCATCTTCGCCACCACCACACCAGTTCCGCAGGACCATGGCCCCCTTCGAGATCCTGGCGAGTCGATGAAATACAACAAGGTGGCCTTGAAGCTCATGCAAGAGCACGGCATCACCGTCAATGACCTGCACTCTGCGGTGACACCGAATCTCAAACAGTACCAGAACCCAGCCGATGTGCACTTCACCGCCGCGGGATCTGTCTTTCTGGGCAGGCTCGTGGCCAAGGAGATCCGGCAAGCCCTGAAGTAAGTGAAACTGACCAACCGTTTGCGTTTACGAACAAGGATGAAACCAGGAATCGCCTTCATTTTCGCCATTCTCCTTGCCGGGCTCGTCGCCAGCACGGCGCCCGCGAAGGATCTGCCCAATGTTCTCTTCATCCTCGCCGACGACCTCGGTTATGGGGACCTTTCCTGCTACAATCCGGAGTCGAAGGTGCAGACGCCGCACCTCGACAAGCTCGCGAAGGAGGGGATGCGGTTCACCGATGCCCATAGCCCTTCGACGGTTTGCACACCATCGCGCTATAGTCTCATGACAGGCCGAATGGCCTTCCGCACCGGAATGCGCAGCGTCTTCACGGGGGCGGGCGGTCCGTGCCTGATCGAGGACGGCCGGCTCACCCTGCCTGCGATGTTGAAGGAGCACGGCTACGAGACCGCCCTGATGGGCAAGTGGCACGTTGGGATGACCTTCTTCGACAAGGAGGGCGAGCGCATCGAGGGCGGCGGGCTCGCCGGCGTGAAGCGCATCGACTACACGCGTGCGATCCCAGACGGGCCGGTGAACCGCGGCTTCGATCACTTTTTTGGGACAGTGTGCTGCCCGACGACCGATTGGCTCTACGCCTTCATCGAAGGGAACAGGATCCCGGTCCCCCCAACCCAAGTGATCGACAAATCGAAGCTTCCCGGCCACTGGTACTCGCGGGATTGCCGCGCTGGAATGATCGCTCCCGGCTTCGACCTGGAGGAGATCGACATGACCTTTCTGCACAAGAGCGAGGCGTTTCTCGAGACGCATGTGAACGAGGTTCCGAAGAAGCCCTTCTTTCTCCTGCACTCGTGCCAGGCCGTGCACTTGCCGTCATTCCCGGGCAAGGACTTTCAGGGCAGGACGAAGGCCGGCCCGCACGGGGACTTCATCTTCCAGTTCGACGCGGTGGTCGGAAGGCTCATGGAGAAGCTCAAGCAACTCGGCGTGGCGGACAACACCCTGGTGATGGTTTCGAGCGACAACGGTCCGGAGCTGCCGACGGTGCAGGACATGCGCAAGACCTATGGGCACGACGGAGCGCGGCCGTGGCGCGGGTTGAAGCGGGACAACTGGGAGGGCGACCACCGCGTTCCCTTGATCGTGCGCTGGCCCGGGGCAGTGAAGCCGGGTTCGGAATCCGGCCAGGTCGTGAATCTCACCGACGTGATGGCGACCTGCGCTGAAATTGTCGGCCACGAACTCCCAAAGGAGGCCGCGGAGGACAGCGTGAGTTTCCTGCCGGTCCTCTCCGGCGAACTCTCCGAGACGAAACCGTTTCGCGAATTTCAGTTGCACCAAACGAATCGGCTGGCTCTCGCGATCCGGGAGGGGAAGTGGAAGTACCTCGACCACCAGGGATCGGGAGGCAACAACTACGTCAGGGATGGGCACTGGGGAGCGAAGATGTTCGCCCTTCCCGAAGCGGAACCGGATTCGCCGGGCCAGCTCTATGACTTGGAGAAAGACCCCGGGGAACGAACCAATGTTTACTCGAAGCACCCCGAGGTGGTGACGCGGCTCAAGGCAAAACTCGACGAGGCAAAAACGTCCGGCCGCAGCGCCCCGTGGCCGCGGAGGTAAGTCTAAGACCACTTGGAGGAAAGCTGGTTGAATGATCTGGTTGTTTGGATCGTAGGATTGGCCAATGAAAAAGCTTTAGAATTCCGGTTCGCTTCGCGGATTAGTAATCCCTTCCACTTTCCAGATTTGCTGATTAATCTGCGAACATCTGTCTCATCCGCGGTTCACCCATGGGGCAGGAAGAGTCCGGGTTTTCGGGCGTCTCGTATTACGCCTGTCGTGGTTTTGCTTTGTCAGGGATCCTTCCTGTCGGATGGCAGTCCCTTGTCGGATGAGAATATCGGCCGTCAAGGGATGAGTGGGAGGCTAACTAAAAATCTTTCCGGATGAACTCTAGCTCAAGCTTATCCGCATAGATCTGATCCTTACATACGGCAAGCGAGGCGCTTGCCCTACAAAAGACCCCGGGTATTCTGGATGGTACTGTAGGGCGGCCGCTCCGGCTGCCACCCTTTCGGATACCCTCCGGTTAGGCGCTCATCGGTGTCGAGTTTTGCCCTGCTCTTCGATACCGGATATACGTGTAGATACGTATGAAGTTTACGATGTTGTTCTAGTTGCGGCAGCCTGGCTGGAGGACAAACTGGGTGGCGGAGACGGTTCCTTGCGAGCGCCTCCGAATCCAAGCGATGAACGAAATCAAGCAGAACGGCGTGGCGTCGGTGCCGACGGAGGAGAAGCGTGAATCTTTGCGTGTGAGTTTGGGCCTTGGCGAGGGGGAGGCACGTTGCAGTCCTCGTGGGTCCGCTGAGGTCTCCTCTCTGGATCGCCCCTTCTTGATTGATCCCGTTCAAGGATCGCTCGTCACCTACAGAGAGCTGTGCAAGAGGTTGTCCGGGCATCGGGGATTGTCCAAGCCCAGCTTGCCGACATCGGAATTCATGTCAGTCACCGAGTGGCTTCTTGCGCGATTGGTGAGAGGTATTCCAATCGATTTATGCCAGGGACATGTTGGGCCCACCACTGGGACGGCGGGAGTCTCAAACGATCTTCAGCCGATTCCGCTAAGGAACATCGACGACATTCACCAGCGGATCATGGGGGCTGAGGATTGCACGATCACGCTACCGGGTTCCGGCTCCGGCAGCGGTCCGGTCCGGGTGAGACATCGCGTGGCCATGGTGATTCGTAGCGTTGGCGAAGCCGAAGCCGAGGAGACGATCGTCTGGGGCTTGGCCTATCCGCTGACGCATTTTGCGGGGCTGGGGGTGCTCTTTCGGGCCGTTCTGAACGGCGATACGGTGGTGAATCTCCACGGGCTTCCATCCGATGCGGTGCTTCTCGTGATGGCGCGGCACGGCGTGAACCACCTGACTGCCACCCCGACGTTTTTCAATCTGCTCCCCGAGCCCGAGGGGCCCCTCACATTCGTGCGTCGCATTACGTTTGAAGGCGAACCATTGTCCCCAGCCACCTTGGATCGAACGCGCGCCGTCTTCCCCCAGGCGACGTTTCGCAACATTTACGCCACGCCCGAATCGGGGCCTCTACTGATCAGCCGGGCAATCGATTTTGAAATTCCCGACTTCTTGAAGAACAGGCTTCGATTGGTCGAAGATGAGATCCATCTGCACGTGTCGCTCCTCGGGGAGATTCTCTCCAATGCGGGTGATGCCGGTGAGTGGTATCGCACCGGTGACCTTGCGGAGGTCACGCGCGGGCGTCACTCGGGGCGTCGTCGCATCCGGATCCTTGGGCGCGTATCTCACGGTGGCCAACTGGAGGAAAACGGCATCGATACCGCGGAGGTGGAGAAAGTCATCCGTGCGCATCATGCGGTGAGAGATTGTGTGGTTTATAGCCGGAGAAATATGATGGCGGGATCTTTGTGCTGTGACATGGTCCTCAAGGCTGCGGTGAGCGACCGAGAACTCTGCCGCTATGCGCGGATGAAATTGCCCAGCGATCGAGTGCCTCGGCATTGGCGAGTGATGGATCGCCTTACGAAGTCGAGAAGCGGCAAGCGACCGGTGTGCCGGAGCTACTTCACGCGGGCGACGAAGCGCTTGCGTTCCAGACGATTGAAGCCGGGTCGTGGAAGGTAGGAGGGATCTCTTTGACCTCGATCGAGATGCGTTGCGAAGCTCAGGTGTTGCTCAGAGAATGGCGTCGGTGGATACCAGGCTCTACGTCGTGTATACAGTTCATTTACGCACCACCTCCTGTTGAATTCACCTTTGCTAGTCCGATTAGTTGATCATGGCCATCTTGCCCATATCTGACAAGCCGGAGTCGGTCAACCAACATTGCGGTCCTGGGGACCCGCGGAACACTCCTCAGGAGAATTTTTCTTCTGACGGCGGTATTCCTGGCTCCCGGCCACGAGGCGAGAAGCGACCTGATCTACGGTTCGGGCAAATGGGCTACCTACCCAGGGCGATATCACCGAATGGCACCTTTGAACTGATGGCTTGTTTGCCGCTTTGTTAGCACGTTGTTCAATGAAACAGACCTGTCATTCGTACTCGAGGAAATTGGACCGTCGAGCGAGCCTGAGTCTCATCTTGGCGAGTATTTTGTTTCTCTGTGAAGCTCGCGGCGATCTTGTCATTGCATTGCAAGACTCTGCCGACGGACTGGTCGTCGATATGGTTGGCTCATTCGAATTTGATGCCGGAGAACAAATCGCTTCGGGAATGGCGACATCCAGTAGATTTCAGTTGGGTATGCCGCCGAGCAATTTTTCGGTTGGTTTTGACGTGTCCGCGAACGTGTATCGAGCAAACTACTCGGACGTCACCGGTGATCAGCCCACTGGAACGCTGGATTCCTTTGGAGCATTGGTGGCCAACAATCCCGAATCGGAGAACTGGTTGATTGTCTTCGATCATGCGGTGGGAAGTATGGTGTGGCTCTCCCAGGCCTATGTGTCGGGGGATCCCATCGATCTCTCGTTTACGGTTCCCAATCGATCCTTGGACGCCATTGGGTGGGAGTCGGAGGCAAAATCTTCCATCTTTACCGTGACAATTGGTACCCGTAGCAACACGATCACACTCCAAAATCGAGCCGTTCCGGAACCCAATGGTGCGATATTGGGGATGCTTGCTTGGGCGTTGATCATCGGACGAAGGGTGCGGTCCCGCAGATAAGCACCGGTGTTCGCAGATGAGGCGTTGGCGCCTCGGCTCTACGTGGCTCCTCTCGGAATTAGCCTGGAACCAGACCGAGCCGAAATCAAAATGAGAACCCCGTTCGCCCTCACTCTTTTTTCGTGGTTTTCGTGTCGTTCGTGGACAACAATTGGTTGGCCGTGGGTTGTCCACGAACGACACGAAAATCACGAAATGGCTTATTGGAACTTGGAACGGCGAACGGGATTGAATTCAGCCCTGTTCCTTGGGTCCGTTCTCCATGAGTCTTCTAAGATCTGAAATTTTTGTCAGAATGGATTCGCCTGCCAATCAGTTAGGGGCACTCCAATCCTGTCATTGGTCCCTGGTGAGCCATCGAATGCCGATGCCGTCGATGTCAGTGCACGACAAGATGGGCCAGAAGTGCCGCCGGATGCGGGGTTACTGGGATCGACATCGGGAGGTGATGGAGATTTCGGGAGCGTGACTCGGGACCGCTTGGTCAGTGCAAAGCCTCCGCCCGACGTCAAGCTGCTCAAGAAGGCTCTGCGTGAGGAGCGGCGCCAGCTTTGAAGAAGAAAAGTGAAGAGAACCCCGATCGATGGCGGTTTTCGAGGACGTTCGCGTCGCCTTCTTCGGGTCTTGGCAGCTGGTGGCGGTCGTGGGAGTAGGGTGGGGGCGAGGTATCGCGGCGGGCAGAGGCCGGAGGGGCGGGGCACGTTTCGAAGATCGTGGCCGGTGATCCCGACACCCTCACTCACCAAGGTGGGGGCGGCTGGCTCTGAAGGCCGGCAGGCATCGTCCGGGATGAGGATTGGGGGCGGCTGCGGGGCTACTGTAAAGGGGGGCACCTCGAACTTGCCGATAGCCTCCTACATCTCGGGAAAACACGCACCCGGA
>JANQJH010000226.1 GCA_028281705.1 Verrucomicrobiales bacterium | reverse complement strand
TTACGGAAAAGCCACTACAGCATCAGACAATCGAACCCTAGCTTGCCTGCAAGCAGGCTCGAGGCACGGTCCTTGTCGATCACCGCTTCCACGCCTTCTACCGTGCCATTCTTCCGGACCACCGGAACGCCACCACCTCCCGTGCAGATCACCAAGAATCCGCCCCTCGAAAGATAGCGTATCGCATCGAGTTCCAGGATCTCCAATGGCAGCGGAGATGGAACAACCCTTCGGAAGTGCTCGCCGTCCTCCCTGAACTGCCAGCCGCGACCCTCGGTCAGTTGCGTAGCTTCACTTGAGCCATAGACGGGTCCCACGAATTTGGTTGGATTGCCGAAGGCCGGGTCGTTCGCATCGACAACCGTCTGGGTGATGAGGTTCGCCATCCTCCTTTCGGGCATGCGATTGGTCAGCGCCTGTTCCAGCATGTAGCCGATCATGCCCTCGCTCTCGGCACCGAGAACGTCGAGAGGGTAAGAATGAACCTGCGTTTCGAGCGCTGCGGCCTGCAGTGCCAGCAGCCCGACTTGGGGGCCGTTGCCATGGGTGAGCACGACCTCGTGCTCGGCCGCGACCTTGGCGATCGCATCGGCAGCCGAATGGATGTTGGCTCTCTGCACCTCGGCTTCGAGCGGCTCGCCGCGTTTCAGGAGGGCATTACCGCCCAGTGCAATGACTACCCGCATGGTGACCCTAACTCGCCAATTGTGTGACACCGCTTCCCCTGATCTGGGCAGAACGACGCCCCAGTGGCTCTTGCTGGGTGATGCAGTGAATGTTTCCTCCGCCAAGCAGGATTTCGCGCCCCGGGACGGCGATGACCTCTCTGTCAGGAAAGATCTGCCGGATCTCATCCTGCGCGACCACGTCTTGCGGATCGTCGAAGCTGGGCATCACCACAACTCCGTTGCCGATGTAGAAATTCACGTAGGATGCGGCAAGGCGGTCACCCTTCCTCCGGGGCAAGGTTCCCGGAAATCTATCGACACCCGCCGCTTCCTCGGCGGTGATCAGTACGGGATCCGGCTGACGGATCCTGTGAACCTCCAACGCCCGGCCCTTCGCGTCCCGTGCCTCCTGCAAGCGTTCGAAAGCGGCCTCAGAGATGTCGTACTGCGGATCGTCGCGGTCTTCCGTCCACGTCAAGATTACCTTTCCGGGCGCGACAAAGCGGCAGAAGTTGTCGGTGTGTCCGTCGGTCTCGTCTCCATAGACGCCCTTCTCGAGCCAGATGATCGTTTCGAGGTTGAGGTAGTCTTTCAGGTAGCGCTCGATCTCCTCTTTGGTCTTCTCCGGATTGCGATTTGAATTCAGCAGGCATTCTTCGGTGGCAATCAGCGTTCCCTCCCCATCCACATCGATGGAACCGCCTTCCAGAATGATGTCCGGTGCGTACCGTTCCACGCGCTCCATCTCGATGACTTTCTCCCCGACGAGATCATCCTGATCCCATGGAAAGTAGAGGCCGCCGAGCAGGCCTCCCCACGCATTGAACTGCCAGTCGATCCCCCTGACTTCGCCTGCGTCATTGACGACGAAGGTCGGACCACAGTCCCGTATCCATGAATCGTTGCTGCTCATTTCGACGAGACGGATTTCAGAGGCCAGCTTTTCGCGGGCGAGAACGTACTGCCCGGGCGAGACGCAGACGGTCACCGGCTCGCCTCGGTTGATGGCTTCAGCCACTTTGGCAAAGGCGCGCTGCGCCGGGAGCGCTCCGTTGCGCCAGTTGTCGGAACGTTCCGGCCAGAGCATCCATGCACCGACGTGAGGCTCCCATTCCGCCGGCATGCGATAGCCGTCCTCTCTTGGCGTGGTCGTGAGTGTTTTCGACATGGTTTCGTGCTCGGTGCGGCGGTCTAGTGAGAATGCTGCCCGGCGAGTCCGGGCGAGTCGGAATCCTTGTACTCCGCCTGATGCAGATGGGCGGCGCGACGGATGAGGAACTCTCCGACGACCAGTGTCACAACCAAGCCAACGATGATAGACCCAGCGTAGACCCAGTCCATTTCGCCGGGAGTGAAGATGAAGAAGATGATTGCCTGAAGGATGAAGAGGATACAGATGCCGGTGAGGCTGATGATGAAGCCGCGTCCGCCCGGAACCCGGTAGGGACGCGTGCGCTCCGCATCCACCTTGCGCAGGCGGAGGAAGGCGCCGAACATCAGCAGATAGGGGAGAAGAAACACGACGGAACTGAAGGCGAACAGCGTCCAGAAAAGGTCTTCGACATCGGCAGCCATGAACCCGTAGAGCACGATGACGAGTGTCGAGATCAGTCCGGTAAGCAGCGCAGCACCCACCGGTGTCTTGTGCGTGGGATGCATCCTGCCGAGAATCGACGGAAGCTCGCCTGCGTCGGCCGCCTCGGCAGCCGAACGGTTGGCTCCAATCGTCCACG
Organism: Verrucomicrobiales bacterium; assembly: GCA_028281705.1. Taxonomy (GTDB): domain Bacteria; phylum Verrucomicrobiota; class Verrucomicrobiia; order Verrucomicrobiales; family DEV007; genus JAACDM01. The sequence goes on along the minus strand of JANQJH010000226.1, from coordinate 18,986 downwards.
TGACCATGTTGGCGAAGAAGGTGTAGAGCGCCATCAGGCCGAGCGCGAACACGAAGGCGCCCGCAACTCCCGAGGTGCCAAAGAGTTTCCGTAGCGTATCAATCAGACCTTCGATCAGGCCCACCTCGCCCAGGGGAAGCGCGATGAGAATTCCTACCGTTCCGAGAAGATAGAAGGCGGCGATGATGATTCCGGAAATGATAATCGCCTTCGGAATGTCGCGCGCAGGGTTCTTCATCTCCTCCGCAGCGCCCGACATCAGTTCGAAGCCGAGGAAGTTGTAGACGATCACCGGAAGGAAGGCGAGGCTCGCGCCCCATGTCGGCAGCATGTTGCCGATAGAGAAGTCGTTGGCCACGCCGTGCTGGCTGGCGTAGTAGAAACCACCCACTCCGATCACCAGCATGATGGACACCTTGAAGAAAGCGCCGATGTTCGGGATCCACTTGCCGACGTCGAGTGCGATCACGTTGATGCCGATGGTGATCCAAGTCAGCACGACTCCGATGGCGATCTGCGTCCACAGGCTCATCTCGGGATAGAAGAGCTGAGCCCACATCCCGGCGAAGAGCACATAGACCGAAGGCATCCAGAGCGCGACATTCACCCAATAGAGCCACGACGTTCGCGCACCCCAGCGTCTGCCGAAGGCGCGCCTTACCCATGCGTAGATCCCTCCTTGTTCGGGATAGGTCGTCCCGAGTTCGGCCGTGATCAGCCCGTAGGGAATGAAGAAGAGGATCATGGTGAAGATCCACCAGAAGATGGACTGGACGCCGATCGCCGCAGAGGCCGCGAGTTGATCGACCACAAGAACGGCGCACACCGTGAAAAGCGTCATGTCGAGGCCTTTCATGGCCTTCTTGAAGCCCCGCTTGCCTGAAGTGTCTGTCGTGGACATGGTACTGGTTGGTTTTGTTTTGTTGTTAGGATTGCTGTTGAAAAAACGCGGTGATCGTCTCCTCGTGTTTTCTCCGTGTTTCCTCGCTGGCTCGCTCGAGCCTCGGATAGACGAACCAGACAAGCAGACCCTTCTCGGTGTGGAGTCGGTTCTCGGCTTGGTCGAAGATGATCGATTGAGGAGAATCGAGAACCTCATCGGTTGCTTCCACGCCACGCGAGGCAGGGAGACAGTGCATCACCTTGCAGTGTGCCGGCGCCTTCTTTACGAGGGACGCATTGACCTGATAGTCAGGCATGAACGTATCGCGCCGTTCCGGGATTTCGTCCTCCTGTCCGACCCACCACCAGAGGTCCGTGTAGATGAAATCGGCATCCGAGACCGCCTCGCCGACGTTCTCGGTGACCGTGAGACTCCCTCCCGAGACTTCGCAGTTTGTCCGCGCCAGTTTCCGAACCACCTCCGTAAGCTGGTATTTCGCAGGCGCGACATGGGTGAAGCGCATTCCCATCTGCGTGCAGATGGCCGCCAGTGAATTGCACACGTTCGTGGCGTCGCCGACGAAGACGACGCTCAGATCCTCCATTCTCTTTCCCTCGGGAAGGTGCTCGGTCATGGTGAACACGTCGCAGAGCACCTGTGTCGGATGATTGTAGTCCGTCAGGCCGTTGATCACCGGCACGTCCGCGTCCTTGGCGAGTCCGACGACGGTCTCGTGCTTCAATGTGCGTGCCTCGATCACATCCACCATGCGCTCAAGCACGTTCGCCGTGTCGCTGAGCGATTCACGAACACCGAGATGAATCTCTCCGGGTTTCAAGTAGAGGGCGTGGCCTCCCAGCTTTGTCATCGCCACCTCGAACGAGACTCTCGTGCGCGTGGAGGGCTCCTCGAAGATCATTCCAAGAGACGCGCCTTCGAGCAGCGGCGGGCACGCTCCGGCCTTGTCGGCGGTCTTTAGCAACCGGATCATCTTCATCATTTCGAGCAATTCCGGCTTCGAGAAGTCCTGAGTGTCGAGAAAGTGCATTGGTTTCATGATTCCGTAGAGGCGTTGATTGGCTGTTCGGATACGTTGAACGAACATGGCGAGCGGCCTTCGCCCGGATTACCCCATCTCTGCGCCGATATTGCCGCAACGGGGATCACTCGAGTGAGGATCCGGTTTTGGAGATCCTTCCCGACGCGAGGTGTCGAGGGATCACCGTCAGAGTCGATAAAGGCCGCGCCGTCAGGGGTTCCATCGTCGGAACGCGGAAGGATCTGGAAGACAGCCTGCGGCTGGCCAACGAAGGTTCCATCCTCCCCGAGACAGAGACACAGCCGCTGGAGGCCATCAACGACGTATTTGATCGGCTAAAGCGTGGGGACGTGCAAGGCCACGTCGTGCTTGGATTCGAGTGAGCTGGCCACGCGTGAGCCTCGTGACTCAGATAGTCCAGCAGGAATCCTCGGTACTCGCATCGGTAGCGCACGAAGGGATGTTGCAGGCGACCATCGTTCCGCCCTCTTTTCCTCGGCTGATGCGCAGGAATCCGCCAATCGCCGTAGCCCGATAGTTCATCGTGTGCAGGCCAAGTCCGCGGGGTTCTTGGTCGAGGCGTTCGAATCCCGTGCCATTGTCCAACACGCTGAGCGCGATATGCGTGTCCGAGTCGGAAAGCGAGACGGTGATCTGAGTGCCTCCGCTGTACTTGACGGCATTGTTCACCGCCTCCTGTGCGATTCGAAACAGATGGTTCGCCATGATCGCGTCCCCGATCAGGACGGGCTTCGGGCATCGGAACTGGCATCGCATATCCGATTCCGATCTGACTCTCTCAACCAGTTCGTTCAGGGCGACCTTCAGATCATCGGGGTGACTTCCCACCGCATGTAGTCCCTTGGAAATGGTACGCGTCTTTCTTATGGCTTCGCGAACGAGTTCGTTGATCTCGCTACTGCTGTCAGCCTCCGTCTCGTGGCCGCGTTTCGACATGAGGTTGGTCAGAGCCTTCATCCGGAAGTCGATTCCTGTGAGAAGGGAACCCAGATCGTCATGCAGATCCTGCGCGATCCGACGCCGCTCCTCTTCAGAGGCGTTGATCACCTCCTGTTCTAGCCTAAGGCGATCGGTTACATCGCTGCCCGTGCAAAGAAGTCCTACCAGATTCTCGCTGGAATCCTTGAGAAGCGCAGCACGCCAATCCATTTTCCGTTCGGCACCATCCTTGGTCACGATAGGGATCAAGTCCCATTGGCCCAGCTCCCCGGCGATTGCTTCGTCGAAGAGCCGCCTGCTTTGTGCGCGATATCGCTTGGGGAGGAATGTTTCAAACCAGTCGCTTCCCTCCGCCTCGTCCAAGCTCCATCCTGACAGTCTCTCGAAGGCAGGGTTGAATCGCACTACGCGGCCATCGGGATCGATCACCAGCACGATATTCTGGGCCGTGGCGATGAGATTTTCGTTGAAGTCGTAGAGGTTGCGGAGCGCTTCCTCGGCCTCCTTGAGTTCGGTGATATCGGTGATGAATCCCTCCAGTGCGAGCAACTCTCCATCCGGTGAAAAGACACCTTCTCCCTGCTCCCACAATGTCTTCGTCGAATTCTCCCTGCAGACGAGACGGTAGACCACTTGATAGGACTCCCTCTTCTTGACGGCCTCCTGCACACCCTTCCACACGGATTCCTGGTCATCGGGATGGATCAGGTTTCCAAGATGTACAACCCCTTCAAGAAATTGCCGTGCCGAATACCCGGTAATCAGCGCTATGCCGTCGCTGACGAACTGCATCGACCACTCCCTATCATTTCCACTGCGAAAGGCCGCACCCGGAAGATGGTTGATGAGGGTGACGTGCGCTCGCTCGCGCTCGCGTAGGGCCTCCTCCGCTGCCTTGCGGTCGGTGATGTCGAGGATGATGGCCACGAAGCAGGCGCGACCTTGGAAGCGCGCCATCTGCAAATGAACTTCGACGTCGTATTCCGAGCCGTCCATCCGACGATGCCCCGTCTCGAAGATGATGTGCTTTTCGCTTCCAAGGCGAAGGGGCTCGATAAGTTCGGCAAAGGCTTCGGCCGTGAACGTCGGTTTCAGGTCGAGAGGCGTGAGATCGCGTAGCTGATCCATCGTGTATCCGAGATTCTGTCGAGCCCCGCGATTCACTTTGAGGAATCTCAATGTGTCGGCGTCGAAGAGATAGACTTCGTTCAGCGACTGTTCGAGAATTCGTCCGAGCTGCGCGGCCTCTTCGGCCGCACGTTCAAGTTTTTCACGCTGCAGATCGAATTCGGATCGCAAGGCGGTGTACGACTTCTGCAGGTCAGCGTGTTTCGCCCTGAGGGCTTCAAGTTCCGACTCGACGCGGTGTTGCGAGCGCTGACACTGTTCCGCAGGCGGCGAGGCGACATCGGGGCTCGATTCTCCTTGATTCATGGTTCGATTCTTTCGATGCCGACAGTTGGAACCGTTCATAGTGGACGATCGGCAACCGCCTCTTTTCAAAAGTATTCGTTCAGAATGGCCTCCATCCTAGAGCAGTTCGCACATTGGGCAACTCCGAAGCCACGTACCGGCACGCAAATCCCTACGCTGTACCGCGACGTTTTCCGAGCAATGGACGTCGAGACCAACGATCGCTCGGAAGCAAGGGCCGTGACCTGACGGCGTTTTCTTGCTGTGCGCTTGCAGGATCTTCACAAATTGTATATCAACAATAGCCGCTCTTATGAACCAAGAACGCGTTGCCTTCGATGACCCTTCGTCCAGCGCACATGCCGAACAAGACACCAGGTAGAAAACCCGTGCATCACCTTTCTTTTCCGTCATGAAGGTCGAATCGGAGATCAGACAGATAGTTGTGGTCGATGACCATCCGATTCTGCGTGAGGGCATCGTACACCTGTTGGAGGCGGAAGACGATCTGACAGTCTGTGGGAAGTGCGGTTCGGCTGCGGAGGCTCTTTCGATGATCGAGAAAACGGAGCCCGACCTCGTTCTCACGGACCTGACGCTGCCGGGCAAGAGCGGAATCGAGCTGATCAAGGACCTGCAGGCGCTCTGCCCGAAGATTCCCGTTCTCGTGATGTCGATGCACGACGAGCTGGTCTACGCGGAACGCGTTCTGCGAGCAGGTGGACGCGGGTACGTCATGAAAGAGGCGGGATCGGAGGAGATCGTGGTCGCGATTCGTCGTGTCATCGAAGGGAACGTCTACGCAAGCCCATCAGTGACGAACCATTTTCTGGACACGCTCTCAACGAAGTCGAATGCACGCAAATCCAGTTTTCCCATTGATCGGCTGACAGACAGGGAACTGGAAGTCTTCGAACGAATCGGCATGGGCGAGAACACGAAGCAGATTGCGGACACTCTCTGCATCAGTCCCCGTACTATCGACGCGCATCGAGCTCATATCCGTGAGAAACTCGGATTGAGCGACAGCACTGAATTGGCACGGTATGCGGTGCGTTGGGTCGAGAGTGGAAAGCTCGAAGGGCCAGAGTTTTCGCCCGATCTCACAGAGAAGAAGTAGAACACCGTTGGCGCCGACAGGACAATCCGGTTCATGAACGGCTCACGGAATTGCGTACGCGGTTCTGCGCATTTCACAGGGACATGTTCGAATGGAATCCTCTGTGCATGGAAAGTGGAGAGAGACAAAGGTTGCGAACGAACTGGCAAACAGAGGATGGGATCTCGTCGCCAACTTCGCCGGATGCCCGGCGGCGGTCAGTATCATCTGGATCAGACAAAAGAAGCGCATGGAGAAGCCGGAGCATCTGTGCGCAGCACCCGGATTGCCCGAGTAACGCAATCGTCAGCGAACAAGAGTTGCACTGCATCTGGCGATTCGATCCGGAAAAATGATAGAGTAAGGGCCCCACCGTGCGACCCGCTGACTACCAACGGCATCTGTCTCGCGTAGTTCTACCCCGCTTGCCAGCTCCTGCGCGTAGTTTGCCTTCGCGCGAGAATCTGCAGCTCGGTACCCGTACGCAATCTCAGTACGTCCCATTGCTAGATTCGTCGGCGGCAGCTGCGTTCCTGCCACGTATTGTCTAAACCTTGTGCTTCCCCGAAGATCTAAGCGTCCAAGAAAGAAAACCCATGAACGAAGGTACCACATACCTCAAAGAGCTCCGCGAAGCCACCCGGCTCGCGCGGATGCAACTCCGGGCCAGTTGCCCATCCAGCGACCAGACGCAGGAAGCCGCCGCCTTGCTGGTCTGCGCCGAGAATGTCCTCGGAACGACGAAAGCAACAACGCTCAAAGGACTGGAAAAGATCCTTCACATGCTCGCCGACTCCGCCAAGGGACTGGCCGATCTGGTAGCCGATGCCAACGACCGTGATTTCGGAAATAGTCCCGGGCACAGGGTCGTCCGCCTTCTCATCGAAACGTATCTCGGGGCTATCCCGATAATCATGGTCTGCCACGAAGGACACCATGCGCGGAAGATCAACTGTCTGGGATGGGACATCGAATACATGCTTTCGAAAGCCGGCATGGAAGCGCGCGTCTCCGGCGATCCGGATCTGGTGGATGCCATCTCTTCCGCTGTCGATGCCGACCATTCGTTTAAAAGGCCCGCTCGGTTCGATACCAATGCGGCGTGAAAAGACTGCCGCCACAGCCTCATCAAAGATCAAACCATAACGCGACTCAGATGAACAACCCACTCGGATCCTATCAGACCAACCGCGAGCAAGGGCTCGGCAACCGAATCCTCGACAGCCAGCTCTTCAAGCGCTACCACAGTGCCTTCACGGTGAGCACCGGACTGCCCTTGGACTTCATTCCCGTAGACAATCTGGAAAAGTTCCCGTTTGCCGATCATGCGAACGAATCCCATTTCTGCCAAATGCTGCGCAGCGCGTGCCCAAAGGGTTGGGCAATGGCAAACGCCTGTCTGCTGTCGGAGGCGCAAAGACGGGGCGACACCTTCACATCGGAAACATTTGGCGGACTGTTCGAGACGGCGATCCCGGTCCATCTCGGCAAGGAACTTATTGGTTTCCTCAGAGTCGGACAGGCGCTTGCAATCGAGCCTAGCGAAGAGAGCTTTCTCGCACTCGTCGAACGTCTGAGGGCAAAGGGCCTTCGCAAGAATGCAGAGGGCATTCTAAGAAAGGCCTATGCAGCCATCCCGATCGTTCCTCTCAACCAATACACAGGGATTATCGACCTACTACAGGTCTTCGCGGAACAGCTCTCCGAACAAGCCAACCGAACCATGCTCATGCAGCGGCAGCACGAACCGGCTCTTATCGCTCAGGCCAAGAACTACATACTGGAGCATCTCGACGAAAGAATCACGCTTCAAGACGTAGCGTTCCACGTATCGGTCACTACGTTCTATTTTTGCAAAGTCTTCAGGAAACACGCGGGAATGACATTCACTGCGTTCGTCAGCCGGCTTCGCGTCGAAAAGGCAAAGCGCCTGTTAGGCAATCGATACATGTCCGTCACCGAGATCGCCTACGAAGTGGGATTCCAGTCCCTGTCCCAGTTCAATCGCTGTTTCAAACGCTACGTCGGCAAGTCGCCGACGGAATATCGAAAGGGCGGTCGGGAAGCAATGGGGACCACTACGGAGACGCTCTTCACTTCAGGTTCCGTGACCGCGGGACTCTCGGCAGCGGTGTCGGAGCAGCGACGACTGGCTGCCGCAGAGCCCGTGCATGACTCCTACGGTGATCAGGATTGCTCAGCCGCCTCTCAGCATGGCAACTTGCGAGTCCAAAGGGGAACTGGCGTCGTGCTCGTTGAACAGTCCACCCGAGAAGCCGAAGTCACGCAAACTTCAGCAGCATGACAAGCACTTTGACAGAGCGCTACGACGCGATTGTGATCGGATCAGGACTCGGCGGGCTGACAGCAGGTGCGCTTTGTGCGCACGCCGGAAAGCGGGTGCTGCTCCTAGAGCGAAACGCCAGTTTCGGAGGCGCAGCAAGCACCTATCGCCATGGCACGATGATGGTGGAAGCTTCTCTGCACGAGACCGCTGATCCGCGCGCAACCATGGACCCGAAAGGCGCAGTGTTCGAAGTGCTCGACCTGAACAATGATCTCAAGTTCGTTCAGGCACCGGACATCTACGAAGTGCGCGGCCCGATTGTCGGAGAACCATTCGTATTACCACACGGATTTGAGGCGATCGAAGATGCGCTGACGGCGCGCTTCCCGCATCAGGAGCGGAGCATCAGGCTGTTCTTGCGCCACGTGCGCCAATCCATGAAGGCGCTCGATTATATGGGAGGCAGACACGGTGCGCTCTGGCGGATCGCGCATGCTGCCGAACTGCCGCTGGAGCTATGGGCGCTCATGCGCGACTTTCGCTCATCGCTGTCCGACGTCTTGGAACGCTTCTTTGGCGACGATGAGGCGATCAAGATCGCCTTGGCGGCAAACCTGCATTACTACACGGACGATCCGGACGAATTGTGGTGGCTTGGCTATGCCTTGGGACAAGGAGGATTCCTTGAAGGCGGCGGCAATTTTGTAAAGGGTGGTTCGCAGCAATTGAGCGATGGTTTGCTTAGGGCCATTCGTGACGAGGGCGGCCAGGCGAAGTCCGAATGCGAAGTGTTTCGCGTCGAGCTTGACGACGAGGGTCGGGCGTCCGGCGTGCGCTATCACGCAGGAGAAGGCGGGCCGGCTAAGCTGGCCGAGGCGCCGATGATATTTGCAAACGCCGCACCGCATGTGATCGTCGAAATGTTGCCGGAAGAAGCGCGCGAGGCATTCATGACGCCCTATAGGGACAGGCCGCTGTCCATCACGCTGCTATACGCGGCTTTTGGGCTCACCCGGCCCCCAGCCGAACTGGGCGTGACCCACTACTCCACCCAACTCGTCCCGGAGTGGGTGCGGAAGCTCTCCGACTACAAGCGAAACGCGGATCTTCTGGCGGACGCACCGGGCGATCGCATGCCGGTTCTGGCGGTTGTCGACTACAGTCAGATCGACAGCGGGCTCCGCGGCGATGGGCTCTATCCGTTGAGCGCCGACTGCATCGACCAAGTTTCCAATTGGGAGGGGCTTGACGCCGAGGCCTACGACACGCGGAAGGAGGCGTGGCTGACCGCCATCATCAAGCGCCTCGATCAGGAATGGCCCGGCTTCGCCGAGGCGGTCTCTGAGTCCACGATTGCGACTGCACGCTCGATGCGAGAGCACTTGAATACTCCCGATGGAGCACTCTACGGGTTTGCACCGCGTCCGCTCCGTGACGGCCCGCTCAAGGCACCCGTGCAGGTGACGACAAGCGTCGAAGGCCTCTGGCTCGCCTCCTCCTACTCGGGCAGCGGCGGATACTCCGGTGCGATGGGTGGCGGCGCGGCCGCTGCACGCGCGGCGCTGAAGGCCGAGGCGTAGCCGATGTCCGCGTTCCATTTAGAAAAGAAGTATAACCTGACAATCAAATGAATTGGCAGTAATAAGTATGAAAGCCGAAGAACTCGAACGTTACGGGAAAACTCTCACAGGTGTTCCAAAAGAAGCGATACGAAAACAGTATGCCATCGTTTTCCGTAGAATCCGGGAAAAGTTTGGAGTGTTAGGGGTGTTACCCTTTCAGTTCTACAGGAAAGGCACGGCGCCGGACACCGAGCACTTGAACAAAATGAACGATTCCGACGATCAAGAGTTTCCCGTTCGGCGTGCGCATTCTTGCCGAACCTAATCGCCACCGGAGATACGCGCATGCTACACGCAGTCAAGCAAGACGCACTGCAGCAGCTTCGCACCGCCAACTGGACTGCAGAATTCACGGGCGCCAAGATGCTCGCTGCTGTCTTCCGGACCGACCTAGGTGTTCTGGGGCAAATTCTGCCACGCCCTCTACGTCCCCCTGCCAATCCACTTGCGCTCGCGTTCGTAGTACACTACCCGCAGACCAGTTTTGGCACTGTCTACAACGAGGCTGCATTGTTCGTGCAAGCCGATTACCAGGGCCGCTCAGGGATGTATTGTCTGTCGATGCCCGTGGACGATGACATGGCGAGGGCAGGAGGGCGCGAAGTCTTCGGCTACCCGAAGAAAATGGCTGAGACGATCTCACTGGAGACGATAGGTTCCAATGTTATTGGAAGCGCCGTGCGCAAAGGGGCTGAAATTATTCGTATCGAGGTTGAGCCCAATACAGCGGAGGGGTTTGAAAAACTTGCAATGACCGGCGCACCTGAGCCGAATGGAGCACGGTCCTTTGAGGTGACCGCCTTCATGTTCAAGTATTTCACGGCGCTCAGCATGCGTGGTTTTGACTATCTCCCTCGGCTAGTGGCGGAACCCATCGTGCTACGTCCACGCCGTGATGTGCTGTTCGGAGATGAAACGGCCACTCTAACTTCTTCGCCATTTGATCCATTGAGGGAGGTGCCAGTGGTGGAAATGGTCACCTGTGCCTACGGCTTGTTCGACAACACCATGTTACCGGGCAAGGTCGTCGGCAGGGTTTGGAATCCAATCGCCTTCGCCAAGCACGCCTTTTTCAAGGTCGATGTGGCGCCGGTGAAGCTCGGCTATGTGGAGACCTCCGAAGAGACGGGAGCAAGAGAATGAGCACACTGGGCAAGCTATTCAAAGTGATGGCCGCACGGATGCCACGCGTTCGCGGCTTCGGAAGCAGCTTCTACTTCGGCCATCCGTTTCTCGACGCTTGGTTCGCGTGGTTCCCTCTGAACCAGATTCAGTACGACGGCGCCGCCGTGGGGGAGATCTATAACGTGGCTTCGCGGATCGACGAGCGAAAGGGGGCAAGTTGGATTGTCGAGTGGACCAAGGAAGCCGAACGCGTCTCCGCGTACGCGGAGACCCTGTGGGGTGCCGGACATGCTTTCAGCGCCGCCAAGACCTTCTTGAGAGCCTACACCTACTACCGAACCGCCCACCTCGCCACCGATCCGATCAACTATCCCGAGGAGCTCACCGCCACCTACGAGGGGCTTTCCTGCTGCTACGCTCGATTTGTCGAACTGTCGGACGTCCAAGCCGAGGCCATCGAGATCCCGTTGCGATCCGACGACCCCGGAGATGCCCAGCATGTGCGTGGATGGTTCTTTCACTCGGCGAAGTCCACCGAAGAGACTCCGAAGCCGACGCTGCTGTGGCTCAGCGGCGCCGAAAGCATCGCGGAAGACGTCTACTGGTGGTGCGGCGCCGATGGCATCCGCCGAGGGTTCAACGTCCTCGCCGCGGACCTGCCAGGCGACACTGCCACGTTGATCAAGAATCCGGACGTCATGATCGAGGGGGCGGGCGACCGCGGCTTGCTTTCCGTCGTCGACTACGCGCTGGCTCGACCGGACGTCGATTCCGAACTGCTCTACGTCTACGGCATCAGCATGGGCGGCTACAGGGCGGGCCGGTTGGCGCAAATCGACCACCGGACCGCGGGCATCATCGCTAACGCGCCAATGCTGAACGCCTCCGGTGTACTCGCCGCGGTCAAAGACATCCATAAAAAGCCGAAGGAAGCACATGGATGGGCCTACCGGATGTTTTGGCAGTACGGTGTCGATCGCAATCAGCACCTGAAGACCGCCCTAGAGGAGCTCGTGGATGGGGTATGGGGCCGGTTCGTGGTCGACCCGTCTCAGATCTTGGTTCCGTTCCTCACCATGGCCGGCGAAAACGAGCTGGGCCACGAGGGAATACGCCAGGCCAAGGCATTCCACGAAAGAAGTCGCAGCCCAGCGAAGGAACTCCGCATCACCACGGCCGCCGAAGGAGCCGGGGCGCATTGCCAGTTGGACAATTTCCCTCTCGCCCGGCAGATCGTTTTCGACTGGATTGAAGACCGGATGCGCCAGGGGCAAGCCCCCTCGCATCACCCATCTGCCAGATTGGATGCGCAAGCTCACCCTCTGCGCGATGCGAACCTTCACCTCCGTCAAGACCTACGGCCCACTGGAGTTCTTTCTCACGGCCATGGCCTCTGACAACGTGGCTCCCTGTCACGGTGTTCATCGGTTAGAGGAATTTTTTCAAGAACATGTGCAAGCGAGGTCTCAGGGCATCACTATGCCGCAATCATGAAAGCCATCACATTCACAAGATACGGCTCGCCGGACCTCTTGCAGCTCGAGGAGATTCCAACGCCGACACCGAAAGAGGATGAAGTCTCGGTGAAGGTTCGCGCCTCCTCAATCAATTCGTGGGATTGGGAGTTCCAAAGCAGCGAGACTCTACCGAGCCGTCTTCTCTTGGGATTCTTCAAACCCAGGAAAGCAAAACGGAAGCTTGGGTGCAATGTGTCTGGGGTGGTGGAGTCGATCGGTCAAAGCGTTAGCCGATTCAAGGTAGGCGATGAAGTGTTCGGCGATCTCTGGGACAACTTCGAAGGCTTTGCAGAGTCTGCCTGCTGTTGCTGGTTCACCCCAGCCAGCCAGAGACACCAGTATCAGTCTGAACACGTCCATTTCGGATTCTTGCATTTCTCACCCGAAAAGAGAAGCTTCGATCCCCGTCCCATCGTTCACGCAACCGATTGAAAGCCAGCGAGTCACGCTGCAATCGAATTTCTGGACATTACGCCGTAGCCCTCTCGGCTTGTCCGGAAAGTGGTTGTTCATAAAGGAGAGTGGCAAGGTGCTCGTTTTAAACCCATCTTGTAGAGATTCTCGGAAGTCGGAGGGATGAGCCGAAGATAGGATCTAATCGTCCGGATCACGGCGAAGCGGACTCCCAGACCTCCCGGAAGGTTCGTGCCAACCGCTCCCCCCGACGAAGAACAATGCGTGCCCCGGTCAATCGCATCGATACTCCTTCGACCTCACCGGGGACCTCGCGAAATGCCGGGTGCATATTCTTCCGCGGCGTTGTCCATGATCCACCACGCGTCACCGGCAAGCGGCGAGCTTGTGGGTTGGAAACGCGGTAGTCGACCGCTGCCGAGGGTTTTTCCGTGTAGAAGCCGGCGCAGAACTCGCCGGCATTTCCCAACACGTCGTGAAGCCCCCACGCATTCGGGCCGTAGTAGGCTACGGGTGCAAATCCGTCGGAGTGACCGTCATGGAGGTCCTGATCAGCGGGAAGGAAGCGCAGGTCTTTGCGGGCATTGAAGAGCGCCTTGTCGGCGAAATTGGCGTAACAACACATGTCTTCCTCAGCGATCGGTAATCCCGAATCCGCTCCGGCTCGCGCGGCGTATTCCCACTCCGCCTCCGTCGGCAGATCCCAGGTCCAACCCTCCGGTGAAGCTCGTTTGGATAGCAATTCAATGACCTCATCGACAGAGGAAAACGACACCGGCTCCAGTGGGTTCTTGCGTCCGGCGCTCAGAAACTCATACTTGCTGATCCAGAAACCGGCTTCGATCTTCACCGGAATCGGCTGTGCATTTTCAAACCGCGCATCGCCCATCGTGTATTTTCCGGGCGGACACCAGACAAAGGCCTCACCGTTGGCCGCCAGCCACTGATCGCCCGCCGATTGACCTTGGATAATCTTGTCGGGCGGCGAAATCGACACAGCCGCCAATCCCCGGAGCTTGACCTCAGTTTTTCTCCCTGTGCCCGACATGCTGTCTTTGAGATGAGCTCGGCTCTGGGCAACTCCTTTCAAGTCTGCGCCCGGTTTGCCCAGCCATTCGGCCAGGATCGCGGTCAGGGAATCCTCCTCCGTTTCGGATTGGCTGACGAGCGCCAGGTGGCGGCCGGCATTGGCGCGGCCGAGAGATTTGCAGGCTTCCTGGATCTGCCGGCGTTTGGCTTTGTCCCCGTCGGTCACGTCGAGGACAACCAGGTTAATTCGCGCAACGTGCGGATGATCAAACACCTCGATCAGCTTGTCCTTGCCTAGCGTGTCGGGCGTTCCGCGGTAGTAAATTAAATTCACTCCGTTGTGGGGAATCAAACTGAGGCCATCAGAGATCGTTTTCCCGTGGGATATGAGGAAGCCATTTTCAGTCAGTGCCGAACGGAGCTCCGGATTGTCGGTTCCGATCAAGGTGGCGGTGCGAAACTCGGTAATCCTGTATTCACAAAGACCGGAAACCGGAATCAGAACTCCGATGAGAATCGCGGCCCGAAGAAAGGCGGGGCCAGCTGTGGCACTATTCACCTTCATTCCTTACTGATTGGATTGTAGCACAACTTAGGATCGGGTTTTTGTAAAAGTTATGTAAAATTTCTCCCGGCAGGAGCCGATGCATGAGGCCCACAAGTTCGAGGTTGGATCAGGAGCCGAGGAACTCGTCCGGCGGAATCGGGTCGCAATCGAGAACTAGGTTGCATTCACCGTCAGTGGCAGCTCGGGGGCTTGCAAGAGGACATGGGACGCGTCGATGGTCTCGGATTCCTCGTCTTGAGCCCAGTGATACACAAAGGGACAGTCATGAATGGCGGTCGCTTATCTTAGCGCCATTCGAGACAGGGGTTCGACTCCCCTCGCCTCCACCAAGAACAGAAGTTCGAAACTTCGTCTCATCGATCACGCTCGATTGAACGTCAGTAAGGAATGTCGCGTTCGAATTTCTGGACACTACGGGGTCGGGTCGGTGCAAAAGTCAGACTGACAATGAATCGATTCACCTCCGCGTGTAGTAGGTTCCTCGTCCTTTCCCCTTCATCTGGATGAGGTTGTGAGAGAGGAGTTCACGGAACTTGACTTTGAGGGTATTGGAGTTGGCGTTGAGCCGCTCAGCCGCTTCGGAGAGCGTTAGGGTTTCGTGGGTTTCGAAGAGGCGCGCTAGCCTTGTGGCGAGTGGGCTGAGGGTGTCCTCTAGCAGCGCCTCGTTCGCCAAGCGCTCCTGCAGTCGAGTAGTCTGGCGCTGGAGGCTGCGCAGGAAGAAGTGCAGCCACGAGTCCCAGTCAGGAGTCTCATCTCCAAGCGTGGTCTGAGTGCGTCGCAAGGCCATGTAGTAGCCTTCCTTGTTCTGCTCGATGATTGCCTCGAGCGAGGCATAGGGAACGTAGCCGTACTCCGCCCGCAGCAGGAGCAGGGTCGTGAGGATCCGCGAGAGCCGACCATTGCCATCTTGAAAGGGATGAATGGCGAGGAATTTGACGATGAAGATCCCGATGCGGAGCAAGGGGTGGAGCAGTTGCTCCTGCTCCACGCGTCGATGCCACGCGAGCAGCGTTTCCATTTCCTTTGGTGTGTCGAACGGGCTGGTGGTGGTAAAGACGATGCCGATTTCCCGCCCCTCGGGATCGAAGGCGGCGACATGGTTGGGAAGGGTTTTGTAGACACCCCGATGCCGCTCGTCCTTGCTGCTGTGTCGCAACAGATCTCGATGCAGTTGGAACAGCATGCCCTCGGTGAGCGGGATCTCCGCGTGATTGGCGAAGACGAGATTCACAACATAGGCGTAGCCCGCTACCTCTTGTTCGTCCCGGTTACGAAAGGATTCGACCTGCAAGCGCCCCAGAACTTCCGCCACTTCAGCGTCGCTGAGTTTCGAACCCTCGATTCGGGTGGATGAACCAACACTTTCGATGGTCGCGATCTGACGCAAGTGAGAGAGTTTTTCTGGAGAGAGCCCTTGGATCGCGCTCCAGTGCCCCTGGTAGCGATCCACCTCACTGATCAGGCGGAGAGTCTCTCCGGACACCGGGAGTTCGATGGGGAGTTCGGCAGGCATGATTTCGAAAATACCCGATTCGGGCTCAATCGCACCCGCAAATATCCGATTACACCCGATAAAAATACAGCTGCTGGGGCATCTGTGATTGGTCACCCATAAGCCAGCCACAGCGGACCAGATCGTCTGTGTCCCCCCACGGATCTGCCGACTACCCTCATCGACCTCTATTGCCCTATACGCCCGTGTGACTAAAATCGTGACCAGAATGCGCCCTCAATACCCGTAATCTCTACAAACAAAGCACGAATCTCTTCGCTAAAAATTTATTGACTCAAGAACCCCTGAGGCTCTACTCTCATTACGAATGAGGGCTAATAATTTATTATTGGCGGCATTGGTTTGTATGGCCTTTACCGGGGATTTGCTGTGTCAGGGACAAGAGCTCAGCAAGGAACTCATCGACATGGATGTGCTTTTCCGAAACGATGCGGTTGATTACGTCTATGTGACTCAGAGCGATCGCTTTGATCTTCAGAAGGCCATACCGCATCTGGCCAAGCTCCCCAAAATAACGCTCCTACAGATAGACCAGTGCTCTGGCTTGAAGAATGTCGATGGGATTACGAAGCTGAAGATCGAGAGACTCTGGGTTTCGAGTTGCAACGAGCTGGTGAGCCTTGCTGGCCTGAAGGGTCATCCGACGCTGAAGGCGCTTGATATCCACGATTGCGCGAAGCTTACCGATACGATAGGCATTCAAAACCTGCGCAAGCTTGAGTACATTGAGTTCTTCAAGATGCGAAACTTGCCCAACATCGATGGGTTGCGTAACCTTCCCGCCTTGGAAGAACTTTTCATCTACGATTCCTCGGGGATTAAGCGGATGATAGACTTGAGAGCGGTGGCTGAGCTGCGATCGCTCAAGAACTTGAGAATCAGCGGCACCGGAATTGTCAACGTGGTCGGATTGGGGCGGTTGCCGAATCTGGAAGAGCTTCATCTCGGCGATTGTCAGAATCTGACGAGTCTTCAGGGGATACGGACTCTTACCGGGCTGAGACACTTGGTCATTGGAGGTTGCCCTATTCAGAGCCTAGCCGAGATACCTACCTTGAAACGTCTCGAGATTCTTGCGCTCAATGGAACTTCGGTAAAGACCCTCGCCGGGCTGCAAAGTCTACCAAAACTTCGGACTGTCTCTGTACGTGGAAATAAGAGTCTAGAGAACATCGCGGCCTTGGGGCAAGCACCCGCCTTAGAGCAGCTAGAGTGCCAACACAATGAGCGACTTAAGAACTTGAATGCTCTAAAACGGAGCAAGACATTGCGCTATTTGTGGATTTCGCCTGATCACGCGACTAAATCTTTGATTCGAGGGATAAAATCATTGCAAGTTGTTCTGGGGGTAGAACCTGGGCCAAAGAGGGCCGAATTGCAGAGGATCGCGCTCAAAGTCGACTTCTCGCCTGACCGAATGTTTATCCATAAAGGAGAATGGGCGAAGAACAATCAGCTTGATTCGCGCTGAACGAAGACCTCTGGCCTGTTCAAACTGTGTGTTGGGTATCAGGATCAGGAGGACACTACTGGGCAGGACAGAACTCTCTCGCTATCCTCAGAATCGGACGATGCTGGACGGGTAACATTGATATTGGATTGGTTTTCGTTTGGACAAGAACATTCCTGGCTTGCAGGAACGCTCCTAATCTCACAAGAATCGAAAAGGGAAATCAAACGCAAGAAAACAACCTAATGTGCGAGCACTTCGATAAGTTGTTTGATGCAATACATTACATCGTAAATGAAAATGCCGGATTCCATCGTGGGCGCCTAATTCGTCTCGTACTTCTATCTGTCAATTTCCTAGCAGCAACTTCCGACGATCAAGTTGACCTTCCCAGAAAACTGCTCCCGTGAGATCCCTCCCAAACCAACTCCTAGAGTATTGGAAACGGCTACCAATCCCCATGCGGCACTGGCTACTGGTCATCTTAGCGAGTGTGTCTGGTTACGGCTTCTCTACAGCTTGCCTTCAAGAACGGTCCAACGTGGTCTCTCTGCCAGGACGAGAGGATCTAGGCACTCGGTTAGCGTTGGTCCGGTCGAGTACGGTCAGAGCACGTGCGCTGGGCAGCTCGCTATCTCGACAGATCGCTCTCTGGAAAAGCACGCCGATCGCTGATCTGCCCGCGCATTTCGATTCACTAGCAACACTCCCTAACAGCTATCGCTTTGTTATCGAACGCATCGCGATCAGTGAATGGCTCGCTCGAGACACAGAAAGCGCTCAGGCCTATTTCAGGCCAAGTCATCCCCGCTACGCCCACTTTGTCACGACATTCGGGCAGGAAGTGCCCGATGCGGAGATCACAGAGGCCTCACCTTACATCCGAAGTCGGCTCCTGATGGGTCTGGCGAAAAGTGATCCGCAACGCTGCCTAAATTTTATGCTAGAGCATCAAGAGGCACTCATTGCGAGAAACTGTCATCAATGGGTCTATCAGATACTCGCACGGGAAGCCCCTCACTTAGCCATCCAAGCGGCGAGGGAAATCAAAAGCAAGCGAGAGCGCGCTTCGATCTTCGGGACGGTAGCCGAACACTGGGCAAAGGTTGACCCGAAAGCCGCTTTCGAATGGGAGGTTTCAGAAGGGCGCCACGTCTCGAGGACGGTCGAGGCTTGGGCGCAAAGTGATCCCACAAGCGCGGCGGCTGGCGTGGAGAGCATCTCTAATAGAGACCGACGAGCGTCCGCTTCCGTCCAAGTTTTCAAACATTGGGCCAAGTTGGAGCCTGAGAACGCGATCGCGTGGTTGGCCAAGGTTTCCCCTGCGTCTGACTATCGGAGTACCGCGTACAGACACGCCGTGTCAGAGGTCGGCATGACCGACCTTGATGCGGCCTGGGAGCTTCTCAATCGCCTTCGTGCTGACCTGGAGAAGCCGCTGGATCTAAGTTCTCTTGGAGCCTTCTGGGGTGCAAATGCCCCACATATCGCTGCAGCAGCGTTTGAGAATGACCAACTTGCGAGAGAACTCGTCCGAACGAGATTCAGTGAAGGCCTGACCAAGGCCTGGAGAGCTTACGATTCTGTGAGTGCGGCGGCTTTCGAGAAACGCCTCGAGTCACTGACAATGAATGAGGAGGAGGCACGATGAAATGGATCGTCCTCGCCTTTCTCGCCGGGGTAGCCTTGGAGATGGGTAGGCGCAACCGTCAAGGAATGGCCGTCATCTCCCCCAAAGTTCGCTCTCCGCTTGTAGAGCTGAACCACCAAATGCAACCAATGTCTGCCTTGCCTTTGGCCGAGGCTATCACGGCAGCCTCGACTTTGGCAGAACAGGCACAGCTCCTCCTGACACTCATGCAACGGGCTTCACTAAACGACATTCCCGAAATCTTGAAGGTCATATCTGAACGCGTGCATGGGTTTGACGGCGATCTTCTTCGGCGCTTGGTCGTCACGGTCTGGCTTGAGCGTGATTCCGAGCACCTGCTAGACCATCTTGAGACCATGGGAATGAAACGAGATCATCCAATTCCGATGTAACTCGTTTCATTCCCATGGTCTCAA
>JANQJH010000166.1 GCA_028281705.1 Verrucomicrobiales bacterium | reverse complement strand
CTCCGATCATTCGATCCTCGGGAACCATGAGCGTGCCCTCGCCACCATCGCGGCAAGCACAGAGCAGCCCCGAGAGGACAACCCGCAGCGTGTCGCTATGCTGCCCCTCCCGCACCAGCACTTCGCCCGAACGCACGGATTGGTAGGCGCCAAATCTCAACAGCGCATTCTGAAGTTTGTCCGAGAGAGGATGAAAAGCGTTCATGACAGAAAAAGTAGGTTCGACTCATGAACTAGTCCGAAATCCGTAAGCAAAGCGGGCCACAATGGACAAAGAAATCAGCAGAAGAAAATGAAGGACTGCTGCGACCTATCCCGAATTTCAGATCTCAATCATTTTGCCCGCAATCATTTTGCCATCTCCCTCAACCCTCCCCACAAGAGTCAGCAGCTGCTGTATCCCGTCTCCGATTTCCCGTTCCGAAGCCATCCATTCAAGGCTCGGGCAACACGGCAAGGCGGAAATACCGCGCCTCCCGCATCGGCTCCTCAAGCGGAGAGAGCAAGATGCTCCCCGACTCCGGGAATGGCCCCATGGAGGACCACTGGATCAGGTCCTCGGAATACTCTAACTGATTGGCCACAGCGAGGTTCAATGGGGTCGACCGGAGCGTCAAGCCGCCGTTGGGCCCGGTAAGGAGTGACAGCTCGGGGGCCACCACCGTCACCGCAAGCGATTGCAGCTCGGTCAACTCACCGGTCTCCGGATCCTCGGACATCACCGCCAACTCGTGCTTTCCCAGAGAGGCCTGGTTCCAAATTCCCCAGCTATCGGGAAAAGCCAAGTCATTGGGATAAAACACGAGCCGCACCACGGTCCCCTTCTCCGGCAAACCGCAGTCCGCGTTCGGAGGACACTCTGACACATACCCAATCGTTTCGCCATTCGCCGTGATCAACAGGCTCCCCACACCACGATCACCGGGGACGCGCATCCGGAGCTCGATGGGAATCGGTTCGCCCAGGTGATATCGGGCACCGGGCACCGGGAGGACGAATGCGGGTGTTTCACTCACGCTCGAGTCGGTCACGATCACCGGCCATGGTTGGCTCTCGAACATCCCATGATCCTCATGCTGCCCCTTCACCGTGAGATGATAACCGCCCGGTTCAACTCCGGTCCAATAACCCCAATCGCTGATCTCGCCGCCATCCTGATAAAACGTCAGCTTCGTGCTGCGCTGCCCCACAGCCGGCCCCGTACAAAACGCGTTCGGCGGGCAGTCGGAGGCGTAGCCGATCCGTTCCCCATCGGCGAAGACCTCGGCGTAAGAGAGATGCCCGCTGGGAAGAACGCTCCGAATCTCCAGGGGAATCCGCTCGCCCGTTTGGAAGACCTCGTTGAATTCCATCTGCATGAATGTCAGGATCGGCCGCTCGGGCGCCATTCTCCAGATGGCGACGCGGACGGGGTCACTCTCGAAATACTCGTCCTCCGTTCCCGGAAGGAGGCCCCTAGCTGTGAGCGTGTAGAAGCCCGAGGGCGCCCCGCTCCAAGGAGAGGGCGTTCGCTTGTTGGTCAGGTAGAAGTGGGGTAAATTGAGGTGAATGCCCTCCTGTGGAGCGCGGCAGTTCGCGTTGAGCGGACAATAGTTCAGGGACCCCACACGCTCGCCATCGACGAGAACTTCAAGAGAATCCACGTAGCCCCCTGGGACGAAGCTGGTGGCCTCGATCCCGATGGAGGCCGGGTCGAAATAGACGGCACCATCTTCCGGTTCCAGGATCTGGATAAGGGGTTGGGCCGGCCGGTCCTGCGCGTGTGCCACCAGCACACCCACGGCCAGCCACCACGGGGCGAAGGAGCGGAGCGTCTTCATGAAACGAAAGGCTATTCCTATACAACGGGCCTGAGCCCAAACTTGGTCACCCAATCTGACCGAACTCCAGGATAAGGCGACAAGCCTTTACGAAACCTTTACTGTGGAGAATCGCGTTTCACCCTACTTTTTCCCATGAAGCTCAATCCACTGTTCGTCGGCCTCCTTCTTCTCACCGTGCCAGGCGCCGCCATGGCCGGAGGAAATTCGTCCATCGTCGAGATCGACCGTGTCGACGAGATACGCATCGAAAAAGAGAAGATCACCCTGGTGGGCAACGCCCTCGTCCGCGCCCGCGTGATTACCACGGCGGGCGATCACGCCGATTCATCGGTCTTCGGGCAACCGGCACAGGTGGTCCGGGCGAAAGTCACCAAGGGCGTCTTCGAGGTCATTCCCTACTTCGGCCGCGATGATATCGAGGGCGTGCCGACGGGCGGGCATTCCAGCGAAGAACTCAAAGCGCTGAGTGACAAGTGGTGGATCGGCACGATGGCCAAAGCGAAAACCATTGAGCGAGGCGATGCGGTGACCATCGGCTACCAGGGAGACAAAACCACCTTCACCGGGTTTCAGCTGAAACGAATCGAGGGATTTGGCACCTTGAGTATTGAGAAGAAGGTAGACAACTTCGGCCTCAATCCAAAACCGGAAGCCATCCGCGATGCATTCATGAAGCGATTCATGGAGAAACCGCTGGAGTGGCAAGATGGAGAACTGCCGGAGGAGATGTGGCCGGAGCTTTTCACCAAATTGAAGCCCAAGCGAGTCTACAGCGATCGAGTCAACGTGGCGATCGCCATGAAAAGAGTCGAAGGTATGGAGAGCGGCTACTACGTTTACATCCCCATATCATCCTACGTTCCCACCAATGGAGGGGGTTGGAGCTTCGAGGAGCTGGCCCCCGATATCTGGAAGTACACCCGAAAGGTCGAGGGGTGAGTCTTGAGCGGTCATCGCCCGATAGCGGCCTCAAAACCGTTACCGAATGAAATCGCTTCAAGCGGGACATCGACTGGAAGCGCGTTTAGCTGCTCGATCTTTACCTGCATCTTCGAGAGCGTCTCTTCATCAATAAGCCCGCTCGTTTCCGCCCAGGCATGAGCGCCCGCCGGATCGTGGCGCATCCAGTTCTTCACCACAGTGGGAGCCGCCGCCACCTTCGTCTCGTGATCCTGAATGGTATCGAGCCACTGAGCCGCCGCCTCCGGATTGTCAGTCGACATCTCTTTGGCATAGGCGCTCACTCCCATGTCCCGAGACACGGAGCCCTCCGGGAGTGCGGCCAGCCACTCACCGGATGCCACGGTGTCCTGCGGCGTCCAAATCTTCATGAGTTCGTAGATCCCCGTCCCTCTTGTGAGACCGTCCGGCAGGGTTTCAAACCAGCCGACCGCCGCATTGAGATCTTTGACAGCCCATCCGCGGGCAAGATCCTCCACCGCTTCTTTGGCATAGGTCTCATTGATGTGCCCCGCCAGCCAAGTACCGGTCGCCGCCGGGTCGAGGCTCGACCAATCCTCGGCAAGTTCCTCGAACGCCTCCTCTTTGAGTTGGGGATCGCTCAACGACTCCGCCCAGTTCACCGCCTGACCAACGCCGTCCTTGAACTGATTCGCCGCAATGATCCCGACGAGCGTCTCTCGTTCCTTGCCCGGCCCAAATCTCTCCTTCACATACGCCGTTGCCGCTTCGGGATCCTTGGTCACCCAACCCTTGATCAGCTTAGCGGCGTAGTCTGCCCGAGGCTTGACGACGTCACCCGGCTGAACTTCTTTTCCATCTTCGGCAGCGTCCGCCCTCGATTTTTCATCCAGCCAGGCGACCGCTGCCTCCGGATCGCTCGCCCCCCAGCCGGGCATCGCTGCCCGGCGCAATTCGCCGGCCGACAATCCGCGGGCCTTCAGTTCCTCGCTGGCGTACTTGATCGCGGCGGCTCCATCGAAATGCGCCCATGCCTGGAGAAACATCTTATAGTCCTCCTTGTTGTCCGCCCGGACCGGAAGCGACTTGTAAGCCTCCAAAACGGCATCGAGATTGGATTCGTCGAGGTTTGCTAGCAACTGGGACATCTCCGCGATCCGGACCACGGGATTCTCCTGCGCCATGGCTCGCCCCAGGGCGTCGCGCATCTGATAGGAGCTGATCGTTAGATCGCGCACGCCGAGATCTATCGGAGTCTCCGACCTTCTCGCATTGCGCCAATCCGCGCCGGAATGGCGTGCCGCCATTGACAAATTTGAGAGAACCGTTCCGTGAACGGGTGACCCAGAAGGGGCGTCATTCGATGGGGAGAGGATCATCCCACAAGTGAATCCTCCAACTCCCGCCACCGTTCCGATGGCGACATTCACGATAATCTGTTTCATGGTTTCGGCCTGGTCTGATGTCTCGTTTCTTGGGGAGAATGACGACTGCGTTTACTTGATCTTCCTTGCGGCAAGCGAATCACGCTCATGAATCCGCGTGGTGCAAGGGAGTGACTAAACTCAGCTGTGATGATCTGGCAGCCGAAAAATTGCCAGAAGGGCCACCGGCGAGAATGAACGAGTGCACGAGATACTTCACAGTCTATAAGACACTCGGCGGCCCGCAATCTTAGATCGAATCCCCAGAAAATTCCGCACGGCCTCTCAATTTTCTCACAGAAACCTGATGGTTAACGAGTTACACAAACACACACGTAAACATTCACCGAAGACGGCGGTTCCGTATTTCGCAGAAGAAAAAGCTGGCGACAGGGCCCTTCTTGAGCTACGTACGGTGCCGTGTGCCAGCGTGCTCCCAAAACCGAAGCGGATCTTCCTGGTTGGCTGGCCGATCATATCGATGATCCGGTTCTGCTCTCTGTCGTCGCTAAAGGTGGGTGGCGTTATTCAGCAGCCTATTATCGTGGGCTTTTCCTTAAAGCTTGTGAGCGGGAAGCAAATCAGAAAGAGGAGATATTCCGGCTTGAAGCCGATATTCGCCATCTTCAACACCAACTATTCGGACGTAAATCCGAGTCACAAAACCGCTCCGAGCAAGTTTCCAGGAATACCGAAGGCGAGACATCTCAGAACGCCGGTGCCGATCGGCTCCGGCCCAAACGCAAGCGCGGCGCGCAACCAGGCCATCAAGGGCACCCGAGAAAGCAGCGACCTCGATTGCCGCAGGTTCATCATTCGTTGGCCCTCTCAGAGAACGAGAAATGTTGCTCCCAATGTGGGCTTCCCTACGCCGAGTTCCCTGCGCGTCATTCTTCGCGCATCGAGTATAAGATCACGGTTTACGAACAACATTTCGAGCACGAACGTGCTTGCAAAAGTTGTCAATGTTCTCACTCACCAGGCATTGTTGAAGCTGCGGCGCCCCCCTCGATTATCCCCAGGAGCCGCTATGGGACATCCGTTTGGCTCGAGGTGTTGTTAGACAAATACTATCTGCATCATCCTTGTAACCACTTCGCCCGCGCATGGTCATTGCGAGAAGAGGGCGGCATGTCAGCAGGTGTTCTCAATGGAGGATTGCGGCGTCTCCAACCGTTGTTTGAGCCAATATATGAGCTAATAGTCGAGCGCAATCAGTTAGCTGGATTCTGGCACGCTGACGAAACCGGCTGGCCCGTGTACGGTGAACCCCGAGAGAAACATGACCGGGAGCGCTGGCAACTGTGGGTGTTTCGGGCCAAGGATGCGGTCGTCTACGTCATTCGGCCGAGCCGAGCTACGGAGGTGCCCATGGATCACTTTCCCGATGATGTCATTGGCGTGTTGGTCGTTGATCGTTACAGCGCTTACAAGAAGCTGGCGAACGAATACGAAGGCATCATCATGGTGTTCTGCTGGGCCCATGTGCGTCGAGACTTCCTGGGTGCTTCAAAGAAATATGATCGCGAGTTAGAACCATGGGTCTTGAGCTGGATCGGGGAGATCGGCGAACTTTATAGACGCTACGAGTCGCGGGAAAAGAAGCTTGAAGAAAGTAGCGAGGAATATCCGGGACTCTGTTTAGAGGCGAAAGTGGAGGTGGTGGCCAGCGAGGAGCAACGCTCGCTCCAGGAGCAAGTAGAGAAGATGAAGAAGCGCTGGGAAGAAGAGTTAGCCGAATTAGAGAACGAACAGGTATCCTCAGCGAGCAAGCGCGTAAAAGGCGCCAAAGCTAAACGTAACCGTTATCGTGAGTTGGCACACCGCGAGGAGAAAGCCAAGGTATTGCGCAGCCTCCGTCGACATTGGTGTGGATTGACGCTTTTCTTGGACTTCCCTGATATCCCGCTGGACAACAATGCGGGCGAACGATCCTTGAGAGGAGGCGCTGTGGGACGCAAGAACTATTACGGAAGTGGAGCGCAGTGGAGTGTCCAGTTAACCGAGTACCTCTTTAGCCTATTTGCCACCCTAGAGGCCTGCGGGATCAATGTGAGAACCTGGTTGAGCCACTACCTCGATCATTGCGCACGCCTGGGAGGCAAAGTGCCTGACAAAGAAGACATCAAAGAATGGATGCCATGGAACATGACGGAAGCAAAACACCAGGAAATGAGCCACCCCTTGGCGATGCCACCGCCAACACGGGAGACGCCAACCATCGAGATGAAGAGGGCGGCAAATGGAGCGGACGCTATTTTAGCAGACATGAGCTAGAGAAGATCCGGCAAATCATTGGCGCAAACAATGAAGCGAGCCGGGCAGAGATCGCACGGCAAGTGTGTGTGGCTATCGATTGGCGCCGACCCAACGGCGAACTTAAAACGATGCGAGCCCGTGTCGTGCTGTTGCGAATGCACGAGAGCGGGATCATCCAATTGCCTCGCGCCCGCAATGGCAACGGGAATCGGACGCGCCATGAGCAAGAGGCGCCCATGCTAGACAAAGCCATGGGGCTGAACCATCCACCCATCGTGGAACGAGTCGATCAACTAGGCGAACTGAGCATCGAGATCATCACGAGTGCCAATCGCGAACGCAATGCGAAGTGGCGAAGTTATCTGAGCCACTATCATTACCTGGGATGGACTCCAGTGGTCGGATCTCAATTGAGATATTGGATCAGCGCAAAAGGGCAAGCGCTAGCGCTGATAAGCTTCGGAGCGGCCTCGTGGAAAGTGGCTTGCCGTGATCACTGGATCGGATGGACACCAGAGCAACGGGAGCAAAGGCTGCCGTTGATCATCAATAACACGCGCTACCTGATCCTGCCGTGGGTCAACTCCAAGAACCTCGCAAGTAAGATCCTGGGGACGCTGAGCAAACGGGTGGCCAATGACTGGGAGAAGGCCTATGGGCTTAGGCCTGTGCTCGTGGAGACCTTCGTGGACTCAGAACGCTTTGCCGGAACGTGCTACAAAGCAGCGAACTGGGTTTGCGTGGGCCAGACCAAAGGGAGAGGAAAGTACGATCGGCATCACCGACAGAAATCGCCGGTCAAAGATGTCTGGACCTACTCCTTACGTCGAGACTCCACGCAGTTCCTCAGCTCGCCATGTCTCCGGTGAATGTTTACACACACACGCACGTCGATTGGTCATGATTTTCCCCCAGAGTGGGGGTCGCCGGCGCGGAGCCGAGGCGAAAAAAATGAGAATTGATGTCACGATTTCTCCCCTCCGATCCATTGCATAAGGGACCATGAGTGAATCCCGGAATCGAGACCACGAGCAGGCCAAGGCTTGGCTCAAGGCCTACGCCCAGAGCCGGTGCGAACGGGCATTCGAAGAACTGGTGCGATTCTATAGCGGCCTGGTCTATGCAAGCGCCTTGCGACTCACCGCTAGCCCACAACTCGCCGAGGAAGTCGCCCAGGATGTTTTCGCGCTCATGGCCCGCAAGGCAAAATCACTGATCGACCACTCGTCCATCACGGGCTGGATCTACGTCACGACCCGCTACGTCGCCCGCGATGTCATGAAAACCGAGAACCGCAAGCGCGCAAGCATGGCAAAACTTGGTAAGCTCAAATCGAAAGGGACGCCGTCCGTCCCACCTGACAACGCAACGCCCTGGCTCGATGAAGCGCTTCACAAGTTGCGAGAACCGGATCGCAACGTGTTGCTCTGGCATTACTTCGAAGAACGGTCTTTCGGCGAAATCGGACGGCGGCTCGGCAAGTCAGAGGTCGCGTGCCGCAAGCAGTCGTCCCGGGCGCTGGAAAAACTTGGGTCCATCCTTCGAAGAGATGGCTACATCGTTCCACCGGTGGCCATCATCGGAGCTCTCTCCGCTCAACTGTGCAAGGCCGCTCCACCCGCAATCACTTCCGGGATCCTGA
>JANQJH010000123.1 GCA_028281705.1 Verrucomicrobiales bacterium | reverse complement strand
GACGGCGCAGTTTGTGCAGATTCAACGGACACTGACGGTATTGGCGGATCCTGTGGAAGGCGGGACGGTGAGCGGTGGCGGTACCTTCGATGACGGGACCGAGGCTCCAGTGGCGGCGGTGGCAGGTGACGGATTTCGATTCGATGGGTGGCAGGGAGAGGGCGTGGCAGACCCGGATTCGGCAAACACGACTGTGTCGCTGGATTCGGATCGGGAGGTTCGAGCCTCTTTTGTCCGCGTGTGGGCTTTGACGCTGGAGGCCCTTCCCGAGGACGGCGGGACGGTGAGTGGTGATGGCCTGTTCGACGATGGCACGAGTCCCGTCATTGGCGCCGTGGCGGCAGACGGCTTTCAATTTGTGCGGTGGGAGGGGGACGGTGTTCAGATGGCGGAGGCACCCGAAACTGAGGTCGCGATGACGGCGGATCGAATGCTGGTTGCCGTTTTTGAGCCGGTTTCGGTCGATGGAGATGCCGACGGATTGGCCGATGATTGGGAGCGGGAAAACGGTTTGGATCCGAACGATCCCACAGATGCGGAATCCGATGTCGATCTCGATGGAAGGACTGCCCTGGCTGAATTTCACGCGCGGACGGACCCTAACGATCCGCTTTCCTTGTTGGAAATCCGCGAGGTTGCCAGGTTAGACTCGGAAGAACTTAGGGTGGTTTGGTCGAGCGTCCCCGATGTGATCTATACGATCGAAATGACGGCTGATCTGATGCCTGATTCCTGGATGACGGTAGGCTCAGTGGAAGGTAGTGCGGGGACGGAAACGGAGACGATGGTGTCGACTGTTGATGGTTCGGTGGGATTGGTCCGCATCGTGGTGTTTCGAGCTCTTGGTGAGTGATGGTTCAATCTGCGGATTTGTTTGTCCTTCAACCCTCCGACACTCTCTTTTGGGGCAGTGGTAGTCTCACGCAAAGCCGCAAAGCCGCAAATGTCTGGCCGGATTGTAAGATCTGGAAACCGTGCCTCGTTGTTTCTTGGCCCAGCGATGTCGTGAAACCGAAAAAGAAGTTTTGAATCTTGGCGCCTTGGCGACTTTGCGTGAGACCCCCAGACGCGTATGCCGACCCGCGCTCACTCGGTCATCCGTTAGTTAGTTTGGGCTATGATCTTGGAGATGGACTTCTGCAAGCGAGGACGCGCAGCGGGTGGACAGTGGTGTCCGCATCACTTGGCTCGGCTTATCGGACCGGCGGGATGCTGGTGTCACTTGGACTAACTAACGGCTGCGGTTGCCGGGCCACGGTTGGCCTCCTTCGAAGATCAGTTGTTGCCGATTGAGGTCGATGATCTCGGATTCGCCACCGCTGCGAAGGATACGGAGGCGCAGGGGGGCGCCGGGTTCGCCGCGGATGAGATTGATGGCATCGGTGAGGCCCTGGCTGTGAGAGAGGGACCGAAGTTGACCGTCGCCGGGATCGACTTCGACGATGCGGTCTCCCTTTTGCAGCCCGGCCAGCTGTGCGGGAGTGCCGGGCAAGGTGTCGCGGATGATGAGCGAGTCGTGGAGTTTGTCGAGCACGGCGCCGATCCCGCGTGGGGTGGCGACGTAGATGGCGTCGTGGGCGGCGTCCTGTTCTGCCGCGGTTGGAAGACTGTCGGCCCAGGCCAGGCTGGCTTCCGTGCCTTCCATGGACGCCTTGTATCGCGCCAGAGATGCGGCTCCGGCGATTCGATCTGCGGGTTCGGTGAGGTTTTCGAAGGCTGATAGGGCTGCCTGAGGATCTTTCTGAGTCCAGAGGTCCAAGGCGGAGGCGACGGTGTTACTCGTGAGTTCGCCTGGATGATCGGTGATCCAGGTCCAAGCCGCTTCCGGGTCATCCAGCATCCAGCGTTGGGTGAGCGTGTGGTAAAATTCCTGGCGTTCCCAGCCGGAGAATTCCTGGCCAAGTGCGAGGGCGTCCTCGGAAGATCGACCGACGAGCGATCCGGCATACTCGGCGAGCATCTGACTGCGCGAGGTGTGATCCCTGTAAGCCTGGAGCCAGGCCTGCTTGATCTCCTGTGAGATGTCTTTGTTGCTCAGGAGCGTGCGGTAGATATCCTGGAAGCTGGCCTGGGCGGACATTTCGTGGCCGGTCCACTGGGAGATGAGCGCCTTGTAGCCCTCGGGTTCGAGATGTCTCGAAAGACGTTTGACCCGCTGGATGGCTTCATAGGGTGACTTGTCTTCGGCCACGCGGGTAAAGACCCCTTTGAGAAAGGCGAGCTTACCCGCCCGGTCGCGGATGGCATCCAGCTGGGTGATGGCGTGGTTCATGTCGGCTCCGGCGGCGTCGTAGCCTAACTGGGTGAGCTCGGCCGATCGCAGGAGGGGGTGCGGGGATTTTTCCAATTTCTTGAGGCTCTCCACCAGTGCGGGCTTTGCAGCCGGAGACCGACGCTTGAGTGGATGATCGCTCGGCGGGGCGGATTTGGAGAGGGAGGAGGAGCTGCCAGGGAGCGAGCTCGGAGGAGCCCCGCTCGAAGCTGCCTGATCCCCCCCGCTGCGCCAGAAGACGGCGCTGCCGGAGGCGCCGAGGGCGACGCCGAGGAGCAGCGCGGGGAGATGGCGGGACAAGTTCATTGGAGCAGCTTAGCTTAGAACGGCGCGGCCTTTGTGCAACAGTGCTCGCGGTGGGGGAAAATCCATGGTTTGAATGCAACCGGGGCCGTGATAGGCTCGATGGATGCTCCCTCGAATTGCCACGTTTGTTCTTCTTTTCATCGGCTTCCAAGCGGGCCTGCTGTCCGTCTGGGCGCAACCGGTGATCTCGGAGTTCCTCGCCTCGTCCAGCGGTGAACACATGCTGGATGACGATGGGGAGCCCTCGGATTGGATCGAGATTCACAACTCGGGAGATACGCCCGTGAATCTGGCGGGGTACGGACTGACGGATTCGCCGGACGATGTGAAGTTTGTTTTTCCGGAGGTGATGCTGGATCCGAAGGCCTATCTCATCGTCTATGCCTCGGGCAAGGATCGGGCGGAGCCGGGGGCGCCCCTCCATACGCGGTTTCAGTTAGACCGAAGCGGCGAGTACCTGGCGCTCTTGGATCCCGATGGAGAGGCGATCACGGCTTTTGATCCGGAGTACCCGGGGCAGCGCCGGGATGTTTCTTACGGGATCGTGGGCTCGGAGATGTCTCAATTCGCGGAGTTGGTCACGCCGACGCCCGGTGAGACCAATGAGACCCCGCCTCCGGTGATCGAAGGCACGGATTACTTTCCCAAGCCGGCGGATCCCAATCAACGTCTTACGGTGACGGCGACTATCCGCGAGACGAGTGCTGCGGTGAGCGAGGTGCGATTGCTCTCCCGAGTGATGTTCAAGGGTGAGGTCACGACGACGATGCTCGACGACGGGGTGGCGCCGGATGAAACGGCGGGCGACGGGGTCTACACGGCGCAGATTTCCAATCGCACCCTGTTTGGTTTGACCTTCAAGCCGGGGCACCTGGTGCGTTGGGCCATCGAGGTGGAAGACGTGGCGGGCAACCAGGCGCGCTTCCCGACATTTCCCGATGACGAGAGTGAGGAGTACACGGGCACAGTCTTGGCCCACGATCCGATTGAGACGCAGCTCAAGGTGTTCCACTGGTTTATCGAGGATCCCCGGGATGCGGAGACCGCGCAGGGCGTGCGTTGCGCCTGTTACTTTGAGGGTGAACTCTATGATAACATTTTCACCCGGCTTCGCGGGGGCACGGCGCGGAGCTGGCCGAAGAAGAGTTTCAAGGTGGAGTTTGCTGAGGATCATCATTTGAAGTTCGATCCGGATTTGCCGCGGGTGGATGAGTTCAATCTCAACGCGACCTACACGGACAAATCGTATGCCCGGGCGATCATGACGACCGAGCTGCATCAGGATTCGGGGACGCCGTCGCCGATCACCTTTCCCTTACGGGTTCATCAGAACGGTGAATTTTATAGTGTGGCGCTGTTCGTCGAACAATGTGATCGTGATTTTCTTCGGAGGAATGATCTGGATCCCGACGGGGCGTATTACAAGGCGAACCCGGGATCGACCTATACCGGAGTGGGTTCGTTTGAGAAGAAGACGAGGCGCGAGGAAGGCAAGGAGGACGTGTCAGCCTTCATCGCCGGCTTGAAGCTGGGCGGCACCGAGCTGGAGGCTTTTCTCATGGATCACGTGGATATCCCGGCGCAGATCAACTTCATGGCAGGGATCGCCGTGACGCAGAACATTGATAACAGTGACAAGAATCACTTTCTCTACCGGGATACCGAGGGATCGGGTGAGTTTTTCATGACGCCATGGGATTTGGATCTCACCTTTGGTCCCGACGCCTTGAATACGGATAGGATCCTGGCCAATGAAGAGCGCCGCGGCGCTTCGAATCCCAATGCCGTGCATCCCTTCATCGGCAGCCGGAAGTTTCCCCTTCATGTGGGCAAGACGAACGAATTGCTTGATCGCATGTTCACCACCTCGCGTCCGCGGGACATGTTCTTGCGTCGCTTGCGTACGATGCACGATGAGTTTCTCGCGACCGATTACTTCGATCGTCGACTGGATGAGTTGAAGGAACTCTTCGAGAAGGACACGATTGAGGATCGGGAGAAATGGGGGAACCAGTCCCATTTCCCGGGTGCCCGCGATGGGATGGCGGAAACGATGGAGCGTATCAAGAAGGAGTATCTCATCGATCGGCGCGATTTTTTCGAGCGTGGCGGCCTGGTGGACATTCCCGGTCCGATGCCGGAGGAGGTGGAGATGACGATCGGCGAGATCGAGTTTGCCCCTGCCTCGGGAAATCAGGACGAGGAGTATTTGCAATTGAAGAATCCTAACCGATTTGCTGTGGACCTCTCGGGGTGGCGATTGGAGGGGGCGGTGGAGCACACGTTTCGTCCGGGGACGGTGGTGCCGTCAGGGTCGCTCTTCGCCGCGGGAAGGAACGAGTTTTACGTGGCGAAGAACGTGGCGGCATTTCGCGCGCGCAGTGAGGGAAGATCCGGAGGGCAGCGGCTGTTTGTCCAGGGAAACTATGAGGGAAGCCTGTCCAGTCGAGGGGAGGAGATCCGTCTGGTGGACCGCGAGGGGCAGATCATTGCGACCAAGATCTATGAAGGGGATCCCAGCGAATGGCAGCGGCATCTCGTGATCACCGAACTCCTGGCGGCTCCCGATGCGAGGGGATCCGAGTTCATCAAGCTGACGAACACGGGAGATGCGGTTCTCGAATTGGCTGGTGTGCGTTTTACCCGCGGGATTGACTTTGCGTTTGAGGAAGGCGCGTCGATCGAACCGCAGAGTCACGTGCTCGTCGTGCGCGATCGGGTGGCCTTCGACGCGGCCTACGGGGAGGGCCTGCCAGTTGTGGGTGAGTTCGCTCAGGGCACGCGTCTGGATAACCAGGGGGAGGCAATCAAGCTGGAGGATCCGAGGAACAACACCATCGCGGAGTTTCGATACGAGACTGAGGAACCGTGGCCGGTGCTGTCCGAGGGGCACTCTCTGATCTACGATCTCGTTGCCGGAGGGGCTCACGAGGATGGGAGTAGTTGGTCCGCGAGTGCGGCGGCCGGCGGTGCGCCCCACATGGCCAAGGTGGTGGTGGAGCCGGGCAGCGGGGGAGTCGACGATTTGCTGGTCGAGGCCTTCGGAACGGCGGAGCCGGGGGCCGAGGTGGCCCGCGTGCTCGAGGGTGACACCGTCGTCTACGAGATTACCTTCCGGCTGAGTTCGGAGGCCGGCCTGAATTTCGCCCTGGAGGTATCGGACGATCTTGAACAGTGGACGCCCGAGCCTGCCTCGGCGATGGTGGA
>JANQJH010000114.1 GCA_028281705.1 Verrucomicrobiales bacterium | reverse complement strand
GCTTCTTGGCTCAGCCGGTAGCCAACGCTCACGCCCGCGTAGGCTCCCGATTCGACAAAGGGAGTGAGCGGCCTGCGCCCATTCCGTTTGTCACCCTGGCGCCAAGCGCCTCCGTGAATGTAGACGATTACCGGAAGCTTCGCTTGCTGCTTCCCGGCGCGGACGGCAGGGAGAAAGAGATCGAGCGTCTGTTTCGGATTTTTCGTCCCGGCGTAGGGAATGTCTGTCAATTGACGGACAGACTTCGCCACGTGAGCCGGCAAGGCCTTCTTGCTCGCTTTTGAACCGGACGCTTGGGCGAAAACCTGGCTATGGGAAAGCGTTAATCCAACGGCGATGAGCAAGAAGACGGAGCCGGGATTCATGAGAGTTGTTAGGGCATGGAGGCGCGAAAACGAAAGTGGGCATCGCCTTCCGGTCGCTCCAGGGTGTAGTCGACGTCGTCGATTTCAGGGTTGGCCTCACTCGGTTGGCGCGTGACTGAAGCATTGGTCACCGGTGTCCAGGTCACGAGATCGGAGGAGGTCTCGGCCACGAGATCAACTCCGGTGACGTCCGCACGTTCGGTGGTTGTCAGGATTACGGAGGCGTTCTCCAAGGTGATGTCGAAGACCGGGGCGGAGCGTGGGTCGGCCGGCTCGGTGGCAAAAACAAATTCCAGGAGATTCTCAAAACCGTCCTCGTCGAGATCCGCTTCTGGACTGGCATCGGCTCCTTCGGCGAAGGCAGTCTGGGCCCACTCGGCGTAAGTGCGGCCTGTTGGGTTGGGATCGATCACACCGGTATCGCCAGGCATTTCGCCTTCGTTGCTCGCCCGCCATTGGTCAGGATTATCCGGTTCCGCCTTCTCCGTGGTTTTGAGGACGAGATAGCGTCCGTCTCCGTCGGCTTCCGTGGGCCAGGGCTCGGCATCATTGTAAGTGAGTTCCTGAATCACGGAGTCGGCCTCGTTGACGATTCGGAGCTGTTCGCCATCATTGGAAAGACTTCCCCGAAAGGCGCCGGCGACGGGAAGATCACCACCATAGCGCGCGGCGAAGGCCTCCGGATTCTTCACGATGAAGAGGCGCTCTCCCGGGCCGAGATGACGGATGGAGGCCTCGGCAAAGGCGAAGGTCACGCCGTCGTTCAAGCGGATGTCGCTCAGATCGATGGTCGCCTCATCATCGAGGTTGGTCAGCTCGATGAATTCGAAGTCGCCGCGACCGGCGTATCCGGCGGCGATTTCCTCGGGAGTGGCGGCGGCGGGCCGGTAGTTGACCTTGGAAATGGTCAGGTTCTCCGAGTCGGCGGCCACTTGATCAACGACGAAGCGTGCCTCGATGAGAGCGGACCAGCCGTCGGAGTTCGTCACCCGCGCCTTGACGACGGTGGTTTCCGTGAGGGTAAGAGCGCCGCCGTAATCGATCGCTTGGGGAGCCCTTTCGCCGCCCGGCAGTCTGGGGTCGGTGCCGTCGATGGTGTAGACGATATGGCCGCGGGCAAAGATGCTTTTGGTTAGGCTCAGCTCAAAGCCGCTCTCGACATAACCGCCCCACTGGCTCATGCCCGGTGCAGTGACCGCCCCCGTCCATCCCTTGGACTTGAATTGACTGAGAATCTCAGCAGTCCGGTTGGGGAAAAAATCATTGTTGAGACGGTCGAGTTCCGCTTGCCATTGATTGTCGCGCGTCCAGCGTCCGTTTTCCCAACGCGCGGTTTCGGGAACGATGGAGAGACGAATTTGTTCGGCGCGGAAGTTGTAGACTTGCGCCACCCGCTCCGGTGTCAGGAGGCCGTCGTTGTAAAAGTGTTTTTGGATGCGGTCGGCTACGTAGGTGGCAAACTCATCGTTCTGCATCAGGGTGGGAAACATGCTGTGCGGACCCGGCTTGCCGAGATTGTTGTCGTTCGTTCGGCGAAAGATGATGTCGGAATCCCAGGCGATGAATTTCATCCCGCCGGTATCGGGTTCCACCGGACCGCCTCCGGCCCAGTTCTGTTCCGGATTCCAATCCCAATCATTGCCAGCGTAGTAGTTGAGCAGCATGTAATCGACATAGTTTTCGATATCGACCCAGCGCTGAAACTCCTCGTAATCGGATCTCGCGGCGCGCATGGCGTTCCACGCGCTCATGTCGCTGCTGCCGACGCCCTGGCCCTTGTTCACCGCCACATAGTCCTCCTTGTCGCCCCCGAGATAGGAGGCGAAGTAACTCTGGGTCGGACGTTCCAGGATCTGATAGTGCCCCCAATAGATGCCGTTGATATAGACATGAATCCAGCGTCCGCGAAGTGACTCGTGACCCATGAGGAACTGCATGTCATTGATCCAGCGATTGCGAAGGTATTGCGCGTTGCTCGGGGACTGGGCATTGGCGCCGAGGTAAAAGGCGCTGTCGTGAGAGCCTCCCCGGAGATTCAATTGATCAAAAGAATCGGCCGCTTCATCGGTGTAGGGGTGGTCTTCATAGAGGGGAAAACGCAGTTTCTCTTTCCCATACTCGCTCCGGAAGTAGAGCCTCATGTTGTTCTTGGGGTAGGCGTTCAAGCTGTGGCCGCCGACCCGTTTGACACCGGCATCGATTTGAAAGCCGTCGGAACCGTCGGGGAAGATCATTTCGACCGAGGTCGGATCTTCGGACGTTTTGCTGATATTGGTGTCGGGCGTGACAAGCAAAACGGCCGGGTGTTCTAACAACGCATCGGTAATCAGGGGGCCGTAGACGGAGTCTTCGGTCACTCTGGTGGTCATGGTGTCCTGGTGCATCACATCGGCGGCAAAGAGATAGGTGTGGGTCTTCAGCCGGGAGGTGAGAAATCCGTCTTTCACCGCATGGGCGCGAACCGTGGTGGTTTTGTCGATCGTGATAGGGTCCGTGTAAGTATCCGCAGTGAAGAGGCTGGGCGCCTTGCCGTTGAGCGTGTAGCGAATGGTGGCTCCCGGCGTCTCGGTGGTCAGTTCCAAGGTCACCGGTTCCTCGTAGTAACCTCGCTTGACACTGAACAGCACGTTTTCCACGAGTCCTTCGCTAGCGGAACCGTTGGCTTCTCCGGGGGTGGGAGTGGAAAAGTAGCCGAAGGTTTCGCCGTCGCCGGTCATCCCGTAGGACACATCTCGCGTTTGTTCGGGAAAGGCCGGGGCGAACTCGTGGGCGATCTGCGTGCCGTCGGGTTCGACGAGCGCGAGGTATTCGCCGTCGCTATCGAGACTGAAGTTGGCGTGGATCTCGGGATTGAAGATGGAGGAGAAGTCTTTCCCGGAGGCATGGATGAGGAAAAAGCCGCCGGCCGCGATCGTGCCCTTGGGAATCGGCCATTTGGTGAGATTGTCGGCATCGTCGGTGAGATACCATCCGGTGAGATCCACCGGCGTGTCCCCGGAATTGTGCAGTTCGATCCAGTCAGAGGCGTCGTCGTCCTTGTCGACCGCGCCCGTGGCGTTGATCGCAAGAAACTCGTTGATGCGCAGCGAAGCATGCGTGCTCGTGAAACTGATGGCGATGGCTGCGAGCCAGGGGAGTTGACGAAGAATCATGAGAGATGGAGGGGCAGGGATGATGGGGGAGAAGAAGCTTCCGGCAGGGTATAGATTAGGGCTTCGAGGGTGAACCCGCAACCGGGGCAGGTGGCGCGGAGGAGAAGAGCACCTCATGGCCGCAGAGGGCGAAGCCGTCAAGCTTCGCCCTCTCCGTGCATGAATCTGGTTTTCGTCTGTCCGTCTACTGAGCCCGGTAGTAGCCTTCTGGCGCGGCCAAGCGATCGGGATCGGTCTCGACGACCGTGCCAGAGGCGTCCGTCGCGATGACCTCCCAGTTGATGAGGTCGGTCGAATACTCCACATTGGCCGTTTGGCCGTCTGGAATCGTCATGGTGAAGGCTCCGTCGTCATTGAGGCCCACGTTTTCCAGGACAAAAGGCCGGCCGCCCGGGTCTCCGCCCGAGGGGAAGGGGAGGTTGACCAGAGCCGCGATGTTGTCGTCCGAGAGGGCGGAGTTGTAGGTGGCCCACCCGTGCATGACGCTGCCGTCGCCCATGGCATCCACTGGGTTGGCGATGCGCGCGCCCATCAGATTGACCTCGCCCGCGAGTTCGAAGTTCCCTGCCCAGACACCGGTTTGCACCCCATTGATGTAGAGACGGGTTTCACCGGCGGCGGTGTCATTGACCAGGACGACATGCACGTCCTCGCCAAACACCGAGGCCACGCTTTGTCCATCGAGCGCTTCAAAGATGTTGTCGGCCACCCCGAACTCCGTGGTGCCGAAGACGCCCTGTTCGTTCCATTGATCGAGTTTGATTCCCCAGGAGTCGTTTCCGGTGATGGCGGTGGAGGGTCCGCCCTTGATGGCATTGAAAGAGAACTCATAGGTGGTGTCTCCCGTAAGCTCCCCGAAGTCCACCAGGCCGGCCGCGGTTTGAGCGCCCTCGGAGATGGCCACGGCGCCGAGTTCACTGCGGTCGGTTGGCTGCGGAGGACCTTCGCCCGCTTGAGCCGTGATGGCGAAGGCGTAGAGACGCGCCAGGCTGTCCTCGAAGACGGTGTTCGTCCCCTCCGTATTGGGCGCTTCGCCCACCGTGATGGAGGCGGATTCTTCAGGCGCCGGGCCTCCGGTGAGCCACATGTCGCCTCCGCCGCCGTCGAAGGGAATGACGGCGCCGGCATTGTTGCTGCCATCGGGATCGGCCACGGTGAAGCCGGCCACCCATCCATCGAGGACCTCGACCGCGTTATTGTTATCGTCGAAGGGGAAGCTCACGGCGGTGGCTTCGTCATCGATGTCGTAGTCCACATCGACGACACGCGTCGTGCCAATGGCTTTCACGATAAAAGCGTTGTCGGCGGTGCGTTCGGCGATGAACGGGGTGACACGTCCCACGGCGGCGCCGACCCAGAACTCGAAGTCCTGCAGCACGCCTGACGGAGCACCGAGGTTAAACGGCCGCTCTTCATCGATGACCATGATGGAACTCCATCCGTCGACCGCAGCGCGAGCGACCAAGGGCTCATTGGGATCGCCGGCGCGAATGGCCGGCGGAAATCCCGGATCAGCGGCGTCATTGGGATCCCAGCCCTTGGCCAGTTCGCGAGCGTCGTCATGCAAGTCGCCGTCTGTGTCCGCCTTGAGCGGATCAGTTAGGTGAATCTCCACTTCGTCGCCGTCCGCCAAGGTGTCGCCATCCGTATCGGGATTGAGGGGATCGGTGCCGAGTCCCTCTTCATCATCGTTGCACAGCCGGTCACCGTCACTATCAATGCAGTCATCGCTAGGCAGAGTCGCTCCGGGGTTGGCGTGGAGAAAGACAATGTCTTCGCCCGGTACGGCGCGATCGTAAACCTGGACATCATCGATGACGCCATCGAATCCCAGTGCTCCATTGAACCCGCCAAAGTAGAGTGTGCTCAATTGGGTGTCGTCGATCCCGGGAGGATTGTCCATGCCGGCGACTTCCACGCCGTCTACCCAGATGGAAGCCCGGGCAGCGGAGCGCATCATGACGAGGTGATGGGTCGTGTTGACCGAAATGGGGGTCGTGTCCGTCGCAAAGACGACATCGGCGTTGCCGTTGACGTCACCAAACCAGAGCAGTTCACCGTCGGCGGAGAGCAGTCCAAAGAAAGGTGTTTCCTCGCCCATGCCGATGAGGGTAACGAAACTTTGGTCGGCCAGGGAACCGAGGGAGGCGGCATTGGCCCAGATGGCGATGGTAAATTCGTCCAGGCTTCCCTCAAAGGAGGCCCCGGGAATGCCGGCGCCGCCGCCGCCGGAGACCTTCATCGCGGTGCCCGTTTCCGTACTCAAGCCGGGCTCGCCCAAGGTCGCCGTCCCGTCAAAGGCGTTGAGGGTCCCGTGCCGGTTGAAGCCCGTGTTGTCGATCAGTTCCGTCGCCCCGGCGGGTTCGTCTAGTGTGAGGCGAGATGCGGGGCCCAAGAGATTGAGAACACTGGCACTGATCTCGATGTCGACCACCTGATCGTCCTCCGTGGCATCATT
Organism: Verrucomicrobiales bacterium; assembly: GCA_028281705.1. GTDB lineage: Bacteria > Verrucomicrobiota > Verrucomicrobiia > Verrucomicrobiales > DEV007 > JAACDM01. The sequence goes on along the minus strand of JANQJH010000114.1, from coordinate 11,716 downwards.
CGTTCTCACTTGGATGACTCCTTGAAAGAGTCCGGTCACGCCTTTGGTGTCGACCTGCAGATTGATCGCTCCCGTGCCACGAGGCTCCACCGTGGAGGAAAAGTCGACGACGGAAAAACTGTCTGCCTGAGGGCCTCCTGTCACTTCGACTGATTCCACCACGAGCTCGTTGTTGTCACCTGAATTGCGCACATCAATGGTGAAGGGGTGCGGCTCCGTCGAGGGCACCTGCCCCAGATCGACCGTGCGGGGCAAGAGGGCATTGGGATCATCGTCGGAAAACTCGATGGCGAAGTTGAACTGATAGAGCCGGCCGTCATCTCCGGACTCGTGACCCGCCTCGACGACATCGCCGACCTTGGGTTCGTGCGGCGGTTGAGTGTCGAAGTAAAACATGCCCTTGCCCCCGCTACCGGCAAAGGGAACGATACCTCCGGCCTGGTTGTTTCCCGTGTCCTTGCGCTCTTGAGCGATGGCGATGTGAAAGTTGTCGTTTCCACTCAAGTCGACGGTGTCCGTGCCTTCGACGAGATTGAAGGGTACGTCTTCGTGAATGCCGCCCTCGAGGACTTCGATCTGCGCACCGACACCGGCGATGGTGAATTCGCCGCCGGATTCCTTGACGAGCAGAGGCGTGAGCAATCCGGCAGGATCGACGCGGTCTTCCGCAGCCACGAAGTTGATCGAACTGATGATGCCCAGGGTCTCACCGGGAGGTCCGGCGATGGGTGTGGTCAGGACAGCGATGCCATCCCAACCGTCCGGGCCACCATTTTCCTCGATCGGATCGGTACCGAAGAGGATGGTGTTAGCCGCGGGGCTGAGGCCGATGAGGCCGACCGAAATCAAGAGGCTATAGAGAGTGGATTTCATTGTGGGTAGTGACTCGTTGAGGTGGATCGGGTTGAATGGTCGAAACCGAGAATAATGGGCCTGCCAGGGGCGAGACAAGCCAGGAAACCGGATTCTCCTCGTCAATCGGACGCGGAGATCCCATCGTCGGAGACATGTTGCGCATGGGTCAGAATGGGCGTTGTCGGCACGGGGGATGGGCCATTGCCCGGACGGCCATCTGGTTGGCCTGCCTTGCATCATCATTACCGGTTCATTCCCAATCTGTTAGAGAGATCATCCGGCAGGAGTTTCTCATCGTGGCCGAGGGACTGGAGCGCGGTTCGCATCCCTATTTCGGGACGGCCCAGATACGTCCGCTTGAGAAACAATTGGAGAGACCGGGGGCCTCCCTCCGGCTTCGATCGCAGCAATCGGTGGAACTCGCCTACCATTTTCTGCGTCTGGGGCGTGTGGATGAGGCCTTGAAGGTGCTACAAAATGTCTTCGCCGAGTACCGGCGGCTCCGGCAGCGGCCGCCGGAATCATTCTTGAAGGCGCTTGCCATGGCCTTTCTGCGAGAGGCGGAGGTGGCGAATTGCGTGGCCCAGCACGGGCCCGATTGTTGCGTCTTTCCCCTGGAGAATGGCGGTGTGCATCGTGAGAAACGTCCGGCGAAGCAGGCTCACCAACTGCTGGGCGAGATCTTGAAAGAGAATCCGGATGATCTCTTGGTCCAGTGGTTGCTCAATCTCTCTGCCATGGCTCTGGGTGACTTCCCCCAGTCGGTGCCGCCGGCCTATCGTATTCCGGAGAAAGTCTGGCGGAAACCGGAAGCGCCCGTGTTCGGCCGCTTTATTGATAAGGCACCCGCCCTGGGCTTGGATGCATTCAATTTGTGCGGCGGGGTGGCCGTGGCGGACTTTAATGGCGACGGGCGTCTCGACATCATCACGTCCACCTATGATCCCCGTGGTGGGCTCATTTACTATCATCGACGCGATGATGGGAGTTGGGCCGATAGGGGGGCGCAAGCGGATCTCGATGTGCAGTTAGGCGGCCTTAATCTCCTGAGTGCAGACTACGACAACGATGGAGATCCTGATCTCCTGGTATTGCGCGGCGCCTGGTTAGGCCAATCCGGCCGCATTCGCAATTCCCTGCTGCGAAATGACGGGCCCTCGCGTCCCGGTGAGCCTGCTCGTTTCACGGATGTGACGCGCATGTCAGGATTGGCCGAGGTTTCCTATCCGACCCAGACGGCGGTCTGGGGGGATTTTGATGCCGACGGTGATCTCGATCTTTACGTCGGCAATGAATCACTGAAGGACCAGGGATTCCAGGATTCGGATTTTCCCTCGCAGCTTTTCATCAACGATGGCCGCGGTCGATTTGAAGATCGCGCCGTGGAGGCGGGGGTGACCAACGATCGCTTTTGCAAGGGTGTCGCGGCCGGCGACTACGACCGGGACGGGGATCTCGATCTTTACGTTTCCAATGTCGGTAGAAACCGTCTCTACCGGAATGACGGTGAGCTCAAGTTTACCGATGTGGCGGCGGCGCTGGGCGTGAGTGAGCCCAGCGGACGGAGTTTTGCCGCCTGGTTCTTCGACTATGACAATGACGGCTGGCTGGATCTCTTTGTCACGGGTTACGAGGCGACGCCGGCTGATCTTCTGGCGGACTACCGTGGTCAGCCCCACGACGCCACCTTGCCCCGGCTGTATCGGAATACCGGTGAGGATGGCGGCTTTGAAGACGTCACGAGTGAGGCCGGTCTGGATCACGTCTACCTCCCCATGGGAGCGAACTTTGGAGACCTCGATTCCGACGGCTGGTTAGACATTTATCTGGCGACGGGCGACCCGCTCTACGAGACGCTGATGCCCAATGTGCTCCTGCGGAACGTCGGCGGGAAGCGTTTTGAGGATCGAACGGTCGAGGCTGGGCTGGGGCATCTGCAAAAGGGACACGGGGTCGCCATTCTGGATTTCGACGGCGATGGCGATCAGGATCTCTACCATCAGTTAGGCGGTTTTTTCCCGGGCGACAAGTTTCACAACGCGCTCTTCCTCAATCCAGGCACGGAGAATGAGGCACTTACCATCAAACTGGTGGGGAAGACCTCGAACCGCGACGGTATCGGAGCCGCGATCACCGTCGTCGTGAGGACGGCGGAAGGGCGTCGGGAGATTCACCGGCACGTGGGGATCGTGAGCAGTTTTGGCGGTTCACCGCTCTGGGAGGAGATCGGCTTGGGACGGGCGATCGCCATTGAGGAAGTCAAGGTGCGTTGGCCGGGATCGGGAATCCAGCAACGTTCCAAGGGGATTTCCTTGGGTGCCCGCATCGAGATCACCGAGGGAGTGGAGAGCTTTCAAGCGGTGGAGTGAGCAGGTGATCGAGGTCAACGAAAGACACCAAAGGCACGAAAGAGAGCTTGGATCAATGGCGGCAGGTAGTTGTTAGGTCGCCGCATCTTCACGGACAGCCCTCAAGGACGTGATGAACGGGGAGGCCAAGATCTTCTTTTTCCCAGATCTCCCAATCTTTCGTGCCTTTCGTGCCGTTCGTTGACATCAAAGGGAAGGCTCATTGAGCGCGATTCTCGGTGTCGTAGAGCTTCCGAAGTCGCAGGGTTGGTTGAGTTTGGGGCTTCAGGAAACAAGTGATCGAGGTCAACGAAAGACACCAAAGGCACGAAAGAGAGATTGGGTCCGTGGCGGCAAGTAGTTGGTAGGTCGCTGCACCTTCTCGGACAGCCCTCAAGGCCTGGATCAACGGGGAAGGCAAAGATCTCCTTTTCCCAGGTCTCCCCATTTTCGTGAGTTCCGTGTCTTTCGTTGACATCCATGGGAGAGCTCATGGAGTGAAACTCCTGCGATCTCTACCCTCTAATTTTGCTTCTTTTTCTCTTTCGGTGTCTCCAATCCGAGATGGGACGGGCGTTGGTGTCTATAGCGATCGAGGGCGCCTTGGAGCATGGCATGAACTTTCTCTTGATTGGCAGTGCGTTCGTTAGCGGCGAGTGGATTTTTCTCGAGGACATCGTTCTCGATGTCGTAGAATTTCCCGGAGCCGTAGAGTTTGTAGCGTTGGTTGCGGGTGAACTGTTTGGCCACCTTGTTCTTGCCGTCCCGGGAGTACCACATGTAGATCCAGTCGCGGTGCTTCTCCTCACTGCCCTTGAGGGTCTGGAGCAGACTCTTGCCATCGATGTCGTCGGGCAAGGTGGCGCCTGACATTTCGCAGAATGTCGGTAGAAAATCGCTGAAATCGACGATTTCGCGGGAGACCTTACCCTTGGGGATGGTGCCCGGCCAGTGGGCGATGAAGGGCACGCGATTTCCGCCGTCGTGCATCTTGCCCTTGGCGCCGGCCACTTCGCGTCCACCCATGGTGGACACCACGGGTGTGTCCGTGCCGTTGTCTCCGATGAAGATCACCAGGGTATTGTTGCTCAGGCCCTCGTCGTCGAGCTTCTGCAAGAGCTTGCCAATGATCTTGTCCATGTAGGTCACCATGTCGCCAAAGTACTTGGCGTCCCCCTTGTAGGTCTTGGAACCGGGACTCTTGGGATCCCAGTCTTCTGAATCGGGCGTGGGCTCGAAAGGACAATGTGTGAGGATCATGGGGTAGTAGAGCAAGAAGGGCTCTTTCTTGTGACGCTCGATGAAGTCGCAGGCGTAGTCGCTCACGATATCAGGGAGGTACTCGCCCTTGTCATAGTCCACGTGCTTCCCGTTGATCTCGAGGCCGCCGTTGGGATAGCGGCTCGGTCTCCGGTTGAGTTGCCAAAGGGCGTATTCATCGAAACCAAAATGGTTGGGGCCTTCGAAATCGCCCAATAACTGCCATTTGCCGACGACACAGGTGGCATAGTCTTCCTTCTTGAGAATATGAGCAAAAGTGGTGGCCTGGGGATCGAGGAGGCCGAACTTGACGTAGTTGCGGATATTGACGATGCCCGTCATGAGTTTGACCCGGGATGGCGTGCAGATGGGTTGTGAATAACAGTGTTCGAAGCGCATCCCTTGTGCCGCCATGCGGTCGAGCACCGGAGTCTTGTAGGAGGTGCCTCCGTTGGCACTGACGCATTCGTAGCCGAAGTCGTCCGCCATGATGAGGACGATGTTAGGTTTGGCGGCGTGCAGGTTTAGAACCGAGGCCAGAACCAGGCCGAGGATGGAGAGGAAGAGGAGGGGGTTCATTGAGATGGGCGATTGACGCGGTTCCTGGATGTCTTTCCAGAGAGAATGACCTTGCTCGTTGTTCCATCCGGCCAAGCGATGGAGGCGGTGGCGCTTTCGTTCTGAGGAAGGGTGAAGTAGATGGTCGATGTCGATTGTGAGAGGTAGCCGCTGCCGGCGGAGATCTCCCGAGTGAGCATGAGGCGATCGCCAGAGCGGATCTGAACCCGGGTGCCCGCGAGGGACCGGTCCTTGTCATGCAGCTCGATGGTATGCCAGGTTCGTTGTCCCGTGTTCCTATTGGTGAAGGCGACCACCTGACCGTCGTTCTGCGCGGCGACGATGTCAGGCGCCTGGTCCTGATTCAGATCCATGACGACGAGGGCAGTGCCGTCCCCCGGGATGACGAGACCGCTTTGAGACGGGGAAACGGGAACGAACCGCCCGTCGCCTTGACCGAGCAGCAGCTGACTGACGCCGCCGTTCATGCGGCCGGTCTCCAACTGGGGGCCGAAGAAGTTCTGCAGCATGTAGAGATCGAGTTCGCCGTCGCCATCGAAATCTGTGAGACTCACGCCATAGGCGGGTGCGATTTGAGCAATGCGCGGGAGGGGCTGGAAGGTGAAGCGGCCGACACCGTCGTTGAGGAGGACGCCCGATTCCAGAGTGGTGGCGGCAAAGCGATGGGAGGAGTCCAAGGCCGACTGCGGGAACACTTCCGACAGCGATGCCAGGGCAAAGCCTTGGTAGGAGGGGAACTTGTCTTTCAAATGCGGCATGGCGTGGGAAGAACAGCTCCGTCCGCGCATGGGAAATAGGGTTTCGTTCTCGAACTCGGCCTCCACCAGATGCATGCGTCCGTCGCCCTCAAAATCGCCGTAGTACAAGAGGGCGGGCTGGTCGGCGCTGGCATGATACTTCGTGTTGAGACCGGCGTTCATCACGGCGTAATCCATGTCCCCATCGCGATCGACGTCGCCCGGGGTGATGCTGTTCCACCAACCTGTCAGGTGATCGATGCCTGTATCACGCGACTCCTCGAGCCGGCCCTCCCGGTTGAGGAAGACCTTGATGGGGCCCCATTCGTGAGCCAGGAGGAGATCGAGCCAGGAGTCGCCGTCGACATCGGACCAGAGAGCACTGGTGACGAGCCCGGTGGAGGCCACGGCGGTCTCAGGCTGAGATTCGAAAGAGCCTCCGCGGTTGATCAGGAGGCGGTTGGTGGGACTCAAAGGATAACTGCCCGGAATGCTGCGTCCGCCAACGAAGACATCGACGTCACCATCCCGATCGAAATCCGCGGCGGCGGCGGCGGCAGCGCTGTCTCGCAAATCCGGGAGGGCATCGATGGCTTGAGTGAACCCGCCACTACCGTCGCCCAAATAGAGCCGGTCGCGCAGGATGTAGGCACCCGGTTCGCACTCGACGCCCCCGCTGGCGACGTAGAGATCCACATGGCCATCGCCGTTGGCGTCGAAGAAGAGGGGCGCCATGTCTTCGTGGTCCTTGTCCTGGATGAAGGGAGCGGAGACGATGTCCGTCTTCCCGTTAGGATGTCGTAGGAGCAGCTGACCGGAAAATCCGGCGGCGCCTCCAAGATAGAGATCCTCCCATCCATTGCCATCGACATCGGCCACGGCGAGCCCGGGGCCTAACTGCGAGAGCTTGTTCGGAAGCAGCGGTTGCCGGTAGAAATCGTCGTAATGACGCTCCTCGTGGCGGAGACCCAAGGGGGCGGCTAAACGGGTGAAGAGCGTGTTTGTCGATTCTTGAGCCGAAGATCCCGGTGATGAGGGGGGAGCGCCGGATTCCTCGATGATGAGCCAGCGATCCATTGGGACGTCGTCGAATTCCTGCACGATCCTGCTCGGCCAATAGACGGTGAGTTTGTCCAAGTGCGATATGTCGCCCGTGCTCAGATGAATCACGGGATCGTTTGAGGAGAGGAAACCCGTATGGGGATTCATGGATCTGACAAAGGTGCGATCGCCCGCCTGGGCCACGACGCGAGCGCCGAAGGCGGAAACATGGCTCCGGGTCCCGCGGAGTTCGATGAGAAGCCGATGGCCTTCGTTGGAGTCATTACGGTAGAGGTGAACCGGTTCATCCAGGTTGGCCACCAGCAGATCGAGGTCGCCATCCCGGTCGAGATCGCCATAGGCTGCGCTGTAGCTCATGCCTTCATGGGACAGGCCCCAGGCAACGCCAGTCTCGGAGAAATCGAGATTGCCGCGATTGCGGAAAACGAGGTTGGCTTCCTTCTGCGGCGGTTTGTCTTCGAACAATTCCCAGTCCGTCTTGCCGAAGCGCATGTTGTAAGTGATATCGCGCAGGATGTCGGAGTTGGTGAAGGCCCGCGCCATGCCGTTACTGACAAAGACATCGACGAGGCCATCGTTGTCGAAGTCGCCCGCCTTGGCGGCCCAACTCCAGTCTGAACTGGCGAGCCCCGCCATGTGGGCCGCTTCCTGAAAACGCGGTGTGCCCGTGTTGAGAAAGAGACTATTGCGCATGTACTGCCGCGGTTCGGCGGTGGCCATGAAGTGCTGCTTGGAGGACATGTCTCCCATCGTCGTCTTCTGCTTGAAGTGGGAGGTCGCCGCCATGTCGAGAGCGAGCAAGTCCAGGCGGCCGTCTTGATCGAAGTCGGCGACGTCCGAGCCCATGGAGTACCATGGGGTGTGGGGCACGGATGCCTTGATGATATCGGTGAAGGTGCCGTCACCGTTGTTGTGATAGAAACGATCCGAGTCCTCGAAGTCGTTGCAGACATAGAGATCGGGATAGCCGTCCTCATTGTAGTCCCACCAGGCGGCGGAGAGTCCCTTGCCGGGATGGACACCGATGTCGCCGGCGTAGCCGCTGACGTCTTTAAAAGTCAAGTCGCCACTGGCGTTCGCCCCGTCGTTTCGCAGAAGAACGTCGCGTTGACCCACGGGGTAAAGTTCGTAGCGTTTGTGCATCATGCCCATTCCCGCTGGTCGAATATCGACCCACTGACGGTATTCCGACTTCACTTTGAGTTCGTTACCGGCCATGAAGGTGGCGTCCAGTGGCAGTCCGTTTTCCCGATAGTAAAGGTTGGTCAGGATGTAGAGGTCGAGATCGCCGTCATTGTCGTAATCAGCGAAGGATGGCATGAGAGAGGCCTGGCTCACATCGACACCAAAATCGGCGGCGCGCTCCTGAAAGTTCCCCGCACCATCGTTGATGAAAAGGGCGTTGGGCGCGTCGTAGCGACAGACATAGAGGTCGAGGTCGCCATCGCCGTCGATGTCGGCCATGGCGGCGCCGGTCTCCCAGTCGTCGCCACCGTCGGTCAATCCCGACTGGGCGGTACGGTCAACAAATGATAGATTGTCCTGCTGAATGAAAAGTTTGTTAGGTTCGGGCCCGCTGACGCAGTAGATGTCGGGAAGCGCATCCCCATTGACATCTCCAATGGCGATTCCGCCGACGGCATAGCCGCCCGCATAGAGGCGTCGAAGCGGGTGATCGGCGATGAGGGGATTGACGAACTCGATGCCGGATTCTTCAGCCGGGAGCTTGGTGAAGAGGGGGCCGGTGGCGGAGGCTGATCGAGATGCCAGTGGCTTGCTCTGGAGGCCAGACGGCGTGCTCGGCATTTCCTGCACGGTCTTGCCGCAGCTCGCGACGAAGCTGACCAAGAGCGCTACGAGTAGCGGCCCAAAGAGGCGGGAACGTTCAAGTGATGTGGTGGACCATCTCATGGCTGGCGCATCTTTTGGAGGAGTTTGAGGTTGAGACGTGCCTTCTCATTACCGGGATCATGGCGCAGGGCATTTTGAAAACAGGAATGAGCTTCGTCCAGCCTTCCCTGATTGGCCAGAAGGGCCCCGAGATTGTTATGGGCCTGGCCAAAGCTGGGATCGAGTTCGACCGCTTTCTGGAGCGCGGATTCGGCGGCGTTCGGGTCCGAGGCGCCGCCGCCCTCCATGGCGATCTGATAGAATAGCCTGGCGGCGCGGGCCTGCATCCCGGCCTTTTCATAGTAGAAGGCACTCGCTTCGGGGTGTTGTCTCTGCAGCTTTTCGCCAAGGAAGGCTAACAAGGACTCCGAAGGCTGGGGCTTGGTGTACCATTGACCGGCATAGGGCGAGGCGTAGCCACGGAGTTGGCCGTCGCTCGCGGTGGTTAGGGGAAGGGCGTTGATCATGGTGGACGGCTTCACCGTGCCGCGGAAAAGGGCGACCATCGAACGACTGGTCTCTCGGTCAATCAAGAGGTGGAGGGGGACAACGTCCGGGGGCGTTTGATCAAAGACGCCGGCCTGAAGAGAGTGAATCAAAGAGAGTGTCTCTGGCTCGGCCATGGCCCAGGGGAAGGGAAACTGGAGCGTCTTCATCAAGGATCCCGCGCTATCGTCGTCGGGATCGACGGCGAGGGCGAGCACATCAAGCCCCGCTTCTTGCAGAGCTTGGCGGGCCGAGGCCACGGCTTCGAGATCTTCCCGGCAATGGGGGCAGGTGCCCGACCAGAACATGAGCCAGAGCGGGCGCCGATGATCGGGAAGAGAGGCGATGGGCGGGAGCGGGATTTTCCGGGGAAAGATGACCGAAGCCGTGGCCTTCCGGCCGGCATTAGGACGGACACGCGAAGCGGGCGGCACGAGGCGGAGAATCTCGGCTGGGCGTTTGGCAACGGGTTGCGCCTTGCCGTGACCTTCGACGAGGAGGTAGCGGCCTCCGCGCGGGACGGGATCGAATCGCTCCACCGTTCCGTCAGGCCACCGGACGGAGAGTTGGGCCATGGCTCCGCCTTCATCTCCCAGTCCGAGATGGATCCATTTGGAGCTTTGTGAGAGAAAAGCGCCGCCGGCTCGCAGAGTTCGCAGAAGCGGCCGTGCGTCATCTTGATCGCCCAGGGTGACGGTCACTTGAGCCCCGATGGCATCGCGATTGCTCTTGGTGCCGCGCAACCGAAGCGCGATCGCATCCTGCTTCCCGGTGGCGGCGCTTGCGGGGCCGACGCCGCGGTGCTGATTGAGCATGAGGCGAAGACGCGGAGCCGTTCGATTTCGCAGCCAGACATCGAGGTCGCCGTCCTGGTCCCAATCGGTCAGGCCGATACTGCGGGCGTCGTCGAGGAAATCCACTCCGGAGACGGCGGATACGTCGGCGAAGAGAGGGACGCTTTCCGGTGTGAGACCGCGATGGAGGAAGAGACGGTTGCGTTCGCCGCCACTCCAGGAGGCTCCGGCCCGGACCTGTTGCATGAGCCGTCCCCAGGCATCGACATAGTCTTGGGAGTTTTGTGTGGGCGACACGACCTGTCGCCAGAAGAAACTTCACAAGTCATCGGGTTTGCGGTTGGAGAGGTAGCCGTTGGCCACGAGGACATCTTCCCAGCCGTCATTGTTCACATCAATGAAACTGGAACTCCAAGCCCAGAGGGCATTTGAGGTGCCCGAGGCCAGACTGACATCGCGGTAGGAACCCTTCGGTGTAGCGAGAAAGAGGGCATTCCCCCGGGCCATGCGTCGCACCTCGGCGATGAGATCGTCGTCGCGATTTTTGGTGAAATTGTCTTGGAAGAGCACGCGATTTCCCGCGGCGGAAAACATGTTACCGACGTAGAGATCCATCCGGCCATCGCGGTTGCAATCGGCCCAATCGGAGGACATGCCCGCTCCGATGTCTTGCACTCCGAGGGCTTCGGCGACGTCGGCGAAGTGGCCGCTGTTGTTGCGATAGAGATTGTTGCGACCGAAATCGTTGGCCACGTAGAGATCCTGATCGCCGTCGAGATCGACGTCTTCCCAGGTGGCGGAAAAGCTGAAGCGGTGGTTGTTCTCGTCCAAGCCGACTTCATCGGTGACATCGACAAAACTAAAATCGCCGCGGTTTTCTAACAAGGCGTTGCGTCCGCCATTGTTGGCATCGTGGAATGGTTGTGGCGCTCTGGCTTCGAAGCCGCGTGCTCCCATGGTGTTTGTCGCGCTTCGTCCCGAGTAGTTAGTGGCGTAAATGTCAAGATCGCCGTCCTGGTCGTAGTCCGCCGCCGCCATGGTGTAGGCTGTGGAGACGGCTTCGTGCCCGCCGCGGAAACGGAATTGGCCCTGGCCCAGGTTTTCCGAGAAAAGGATCAGGGGAACGGTCGCCACCACGAGGTCCTGATCGCCGTCGCTGTCGAGATCGATGAGAAGGGCGGAAGAAGAGGATTCCATCCAGTCCGCTCCCGAAGTCGCGGACGCATCGCGCACCGTGCCGTCGGGCATCTGCAGGTAGAGCCGGTTGGGCAGACCGCCGCCATCGCAGACATAGAGGTCGTCGAGCCCGTCTCCATTGACATCGCCGACGGCTAGCCCGTGATGGCCCTGCAGCGTCATCTCATCGATCCGGGTCAGCCGCTGGCTCCAATCGCCAATCCCCAGGGCGTGCTGAGGCTCTGCTTGAATCCGATCGCCGAGCACGGCTGCCGTGGCCTCGATGAATCCGCCGCTCTCGCCGGTACGCACGACTTCCTCGTAGTCCTCTAGCCGGACACTCGAGAGAACGGGCTCGTCCAGGGCCGGCCGCTGCCAGGAGCAGCGCCAGCGGCCGTGGCGCAGGATGCTGGGGTTGTCCGCGGGAAACGCGAGTTCGACGAGAACCACGCTCTCGAATTGAGATTGGGATTCTCCCCGCTGGAGGGAGATGGTCTTGAAGGCGACTCTCACGGATGGGGGCCCCGCT
>JANQJH010000099.1 GCA_028281705.1 Verrucomicrobiales bacterium | reverse complement strand
CGTTTCTCGAAGCGCCTGCGAGAGCCCAGGCGGTCGCTGCCATCGTTCGGTCGATTGCGAGGAACCATGTGCAAGAGGGGGCTCGGATCATCTCGGGGCTACCGCCGGGCGGGGTGAAGAACCAGGCTGCGACAACCTTTCTCAAAACATGGCTCGAGCAACCCGAGCCCGACATCGAGGCCATCGGCGCTTGGTTAGGCGGCATCGAGGACAGCATCGCACAGCGGAAGGCGATGAATGCCGCTCAATACCCTTTGGTCACCCAACATCCGGAGAGCGCCAAAGCCTTTGTTTCCGGCGAGCATGGTCACCTCGCACCGAACAACATGATTCATCTCATCGCGGAGCGGGAAGTGCGCACTGATCCTCGAGCGGCCCTCCGATGGGCCGGTAGCCTTGACGGTGAACGAGCGTCCATCGCTCGGGAAGCCGTCATCGTAAGCTGGTACCGCACGCACCCCGACGGTGCGATCCAATGGGTGACTCAAGAAATCCAAGGGGAACCTCGTAATCAAGCCATCGAGAGCATCTCGCGCACCGTGGCGAGGGCACACAAGGACCGAATTGATGCTTGGGCCAACGCACTCACGGTGGACGAACGGCGTATCGCCCGTGAAGCCATGGAGAACGTCCGCCTTTCAGAGGCTCAGGCGGCCTTGGTTGATGAGGCTTTCAGCGGTGTCGAAGGCCGATGAATTGCCGTAGCTCGAGAGAGGGGGAATCCTCGCTACGGTTTCATTCCGGAGGCAGTGAAGGGACTGAAGTCCCTCCCACTTTCTCTCAATCAGATGAGATCAAAAGCCTTGCCGACGATTCTGGCGATGCTAGCGAACTCTTTGGCATCGCGGCTCTTGCGTCCGGCGCCAAGGCCATCGATATCAGGCGTCGACAGTAGCCATTCGGCATTCTCGGGAAAGACGGCTCCGCCGTAGATGATGGGAATCGGGTGAATGGCTTCTTCGCCGAATCGTTGGATGAGCCAGTTGCGCATGAAGGTGGCTCGCTCGGCGATGTATTCCGGAGGAGCGGGCTCGTCGGCGCCGATGGCCCATTCGGGTTCGTAGACCATCATGGCCCTGGTGATTTGCTCTGCGGTGATACCGTCGAGCACGGCCTCCATGCGATCGACGAGGTCGTCGGTGGGGGTACCTCTGTCAGTTTCCGATTCCCCCACGAGGATGATGGGGCGCATGCCACTGTTGAAGACGGCATGGAGTTCGCGGTTCAGTTCGTCGTCGGCCTTGTCCATGCGCACCTTCATCTCCCAGTGGCCGACCATGCACCAGACGCAACCGGCGTCGGCGAGCAGCTCAGCGGAAAGTTCACCGCTGTGCTCCGGATCGGGAAAAGCTGAGGAGTTCTGTGCCCCAGGATCGACCAGTGGCAGATCTTTCACCGCGTCCGCCAGCGTCGACATGGCGGTGGCGGGAGCACAGAGGATCACCTGGATCTTTCCTAGCAGGTCTCCCATTTCCTGCTCGAACTCACGAGCAAAGGTACGGCACTGGTCCAGGGTCATCGCCATTTTCCAGTTGGCGGCTGCGATACAGATTCGTTTTGGCATGTCTAAAGTCCGCTGATGGCGACTCGATCAAACATTTTGTCGCATTGAAAGAAGAACTTTTCCTGGCCGTCTTCGATCGCTCGGGCGGGAAGTGCAGCCATGGACGGAAGCGTGGGCTCAAGTTGGATCAGCGCACCGAACGGGTGCTCGATCTGGTCTGGGGCTTTTTGTGCCCATTCCGTTCCACGGCAGCCGGCCGTTCGTCCTCTCCCCAGCGCATCGGTGATCGGTTAAGTCGTTGAGGTTAAAAAGGTTATGGTGAGATCCGCGAGGTGATGCCCTTGGAGATCGGGCGAGCGTTTGGAGTTGGCTTTGATGCTTTGCCTCTTCTGACAGGCAATGAGGGGCGATTCCGGGTTTTCTCTCGCATTGAGGGAGATCCTCGTTAACGTCCGCGAAGCTGTTAGAATCAAGGACTTATGAGGGAAATACCGAATCAAAAGCGTCTTCTGAAGTGGGGATTGAAGCTTGCCCAGTCCTCTTGTTGTTTCGTCGCCGCCTGGGCATTGGCGGTTGGCTCCGGGGCGGCGCAGGAGGAACCGGCGGGGGAGAACGAAAAAGCACTCCGCTACTTCAAGGTGCTGCAGAAGAGGCCCACGCCGGGCTATCTTTTCGACCGGTTCTACAATGCGTGGCTGGACGGTGAGACGGTTGACAATCTGGAGGGCTTCCTCTCTTCAACGGTGGAGGCGGACGGCTCGACGGGCAATCGGCTGCTGTTGGCCTTCTTCTACGCCAAGCAGGGGGAGAATGTACGGGCCCTGGAGCAGTTTCGCTTGGCCTTGGAGAAGGATCCAGGGAGTGCGGAAACCTGGTACCAGAAGGCGTTGGTTGAACAGCGGACCTTGGATTTTGACACGGCGATCGCCGATCTGGACAAGGCGCTGGAGGCGAATCCGAAGGAAGCGCTGGCGCGGGATATTTTACAACTCCAAGGACGTCTCCACGCCCGCAACGGGGATACGGAGAAGGCGAAGGCCGCCTGGACGAAGTTGTTGGAGACGAACGCCGGTGATGAATCCTTACAGGAAGACCTGGTCGAACTCCAGTTGGCCGAAGGTCTCTATGAGGAAGCGCTGACCACGGCGGAAAACTTGCTGGCGTCGACGAAGGATCCCTACCTGGCCGTGCTGCGGCAAATGCGCATCGGAGACATTCATCACCGCGCGGGCCAGAAGGAAGAGGGATTGGAGGCTTATGGGCAGAGCTTGGCCAAGGTTGGAAATGGGACGTGGATCGAAAAGGAGATCTTCGCCCAGATCGAGCAAGTGTTTCGGAGAGAGGACGATCTCACGGGATTGAAGGCGCAATTCGAAAAGCTGCTAGAGCAGCACCCCAAGCGCATCAGTATTCGCCGTGAACTCGTCGGTCTTCTTGCCGAACAGGGAGAAAAAGAAGAGGCCAAGAAGGCCTTCGCCGAAATCCTTGCGCTGACGCCAGGGGAGCGTGCCATCCGTGAAGAGTACATCGACATGCTGGCCAAGATGGAGATGGTGAAGGAATCGATCGAACAACTGGAGCTCCTCATCAAGCAGCACCCAGATGACGGAGAGTTGTTGATCAAGCTGGCGGGACTTCAACATCGCCTCAAGGACGACGAAGCGGCGCAGCAGACCTTGGAGACGTATTTGGCGAAATCTGACAAATCGGAGTATGCCTACCTGAGAACCTGCCGCCTTCTGGAAAAATACGAGCTCTGGGAAGCGGCAGAAACGGTCTATCAGGAGGTGCTCACCGCCGTTCCCGATAGTGAGGGAGTGCGTGATACCTATGCGGCCTTTCTCCATCGCCGTGAAAAAACCGAAGAGGCGATTGCCATGTGGCTCGAGATCGCCGAGGGCGGTGGGAGAGAGGATGTCGTTCGCATCGCGAGGACCTTGTCCACGCGAGCGGAGCATCAGGCTGCTTACGATCTCTTGCAGGGACGCTACGATGATTTCAAGGCGGATGCCATTTACCTGACACAGTTGTGCACCGTGGCGCTTCAATTGGGCAAACTCGAAGAAGCGCAGCCTTGGGCGCTCCTCCTCGTGGAGTTGGCGGACGATCCGCTCGATCTGGAAAACGCCGTCGCCCTGGCAGCCAAGATTGCCGACAAGAGCGATAGCATTGAGTCCTTGCGCGTGCGGCTGGAGACCGAAGCCAAGCTGCCGCAGGAGGTTTGTTTACTGGCGGAGCTTCACGAAAGGATCGGCGACAGCCGGAAGGCCGAAGCCGTCTTGGCCACCATTCAAGAAAAGGCGCCGCGCTTGGCTTTGGCCCAGCTGATTCGGCTGCATCGGCAGCGGGGTGACTTCACGTCCGCGGCCGAAGCCGCCGTGCGCCTCGTCGAGTCGCCTGGGGGGCGCCGCACCGCCAATGTGCAGAAGGTGGTGGAACTCTACTCGCGGTCCGACAATCTCGACAAGGCACTGGAGTGGATCCCCGAGTGGAAGAAGCTTTCGCCGGGGAGCACCTTGCCGTGGCTCACCGAGTCGCGTCTGCTCCTCGACAACGGGAAGAGCGACGCCGCGATCAACGTGCTGCGGCGGGCCAATCAGCAGTTCGATGAGAATGAGGATATTCGGTCGAACCTGGCACGTGTCTATGGAGAAGAAGGCAAGTTGGCTGATGCGACGAGGATGTACATGCAGTTGTACGAGGAAGCCGAAAGTGTGAGTGCCAAGCTGCGCTGGGTGCGGCAGTTGGCCTCGGCTTCCGAGATGGCGGGGAAATCCAAGCAGCTGTTGGAACAGTTCGAGGAGCGCCGGCGCGGCAATCGTACTTCGATCGTGCCCCTCTTGGCTCTGGCAGAGATTCATCAGGTTGAGAACAACTATGAAAGCAGGCGTCAGAGTTTGCTCGAGGCGGCTCGGATCAAACCCAAGGATGTCGACCTCTTGCTCGAGATCGCTCGCGTCGAGGAGTCGGAGATGGACTACAAGAAAGCCCTCGATACTCTGCAACGAGCGCTGGCGCTGGAAGATTCCCGGCGGGTGAGAACGCGCATCGCCAAGGCGCATTTCAGCGAGGGCGAATACGAGTTGGGTTTTCAAATCTTGCGCGAAATGGCGGCTGCGGATCTCGATGCCAAGGGCGCCTTGCAGTTGGCTCAGTCCATCATCGGGACGGGCGATTGGGAGTACGCGGTTGATTTCCTTGGCGAACTCGTGGAGCAATTCGCGGATCACTACCAGATCGGTTACCTCCACGCCGTTGCGCTCGAGGAAAACGGTGAGCCGGAACTGGCGGCGTCCGCCTTTGCCGCCTTGTTAGAAAACACCACGGAGATCTCCGCAGCGCCCGTTCCCTCCTCACCGAATGTTCTTCGGCAGAGCGCGAGCCAACGGAGTTATCAGGAGATGGTTCTGGCGATTGCCCCGAAATCGCTCGTGCCGCTCATGGGAATGAACATGAACGCGCGCTTTGCTTATCAGCACCGCCATCATCGATCCGGTTACGGCAGCTTCGGGGGCATGGCCATGCAGCAGAGTCTCGTTCAATTGCCGGCGAACTTAAAGGCGCTCTACGATTACGCGCTGACCCACTTGACCACCCTTGGCCGGCAGCTCGAGGAGGACGATTGGGAGGCAACGAAGGAGATCATCAAGGAGCGGTTCCCGGGCATCGAGGACTTCATTCTCGATACGGATCCGAACTCCATGTCGGGTCGGCAAATCGCGTTCTTGCTCGAAGACTATCCCGACAACGAGGCCCTGCTTGCCATGGCGATCATCCAGAGTTCCTACGAACCCATCTTGGACGTGGAGCGCCTGCCCAAAGCGGTGGAGAAGTTTCGGGAGGACCACCCGCAGTTGGCCTTCCTGGCGTCGCTATCCGCGCTTCGCTTCGCGGACGCCGAATCCGAAGCCGGGGAAACGTCGGCCAAGACGGCTTTCGAACTTCTGGAGAAGATTGAGGATCCAAGCTATTTCGTCATCAACGCGCTTCTCGCAGGGCTGAGTGTGAATCGGGGTGCGCCCACGTTCGATATTTCGGAGGAGCAGCGGCAGGTGTTGACCGAAAAAATGATCGAGTGGTATGGCGCCTTGGAGGAGAACAGCCCCTATCGTAACCAACTCTTCCCCGGAGTGGCGATGGCTCTGGGCCAGAGAACGGATCTGAGCAGCTTCGTGAAGTTTCTCGACGACGCCATGGAGGAAACGGCCATGAAGAGTCGGCAAGGGGCCATCTTCTTTGGATCGATCTATGGCAGGTCGAACCGAGGAACGCTGCTGCAGGCCTTCGCGTTTCCACCGCAGGCATTGCCTGGCGTCCCTCCGCAGGTCGTGGGGATGTTGGGATCGGCGAGGAACAACCATTATGCCCGCCAGATGAATCTGGATGTGGAGCGTCTCAAGGAGGCGGTGGATCACACCGATTCGGAACTTTTGAAGTTGCTCGTGCAGATCAGGATCGACTCCGAGAGTGACGAGACGGTCAAACAGATGGAGGGCATGCTGGAGGCGGAGGAGCCTAACCTCGATACCTACATTCTGGCGGCCGCCCATGCCGGCGTGGTCAAGGCTGAACCGGCGAAGGCGGTTGGCATTCTCAAACGGGCCAAGTATCTCCCCATGACGCGCGGGTTGAGGCAGAAGCTGGATGCTTCCATTGTGGCGTGGACTCTGGAAACGACGGAACCCGATGAGGCCACCCTGACCGAAGGCCGGGACGCGGCGCTCCGGCTTCGCAGAGGAACGCTCTCCTTGCAACAACGCCAGGAACTGGTCGGGGCCATGGAGCAGTTGGGGATGTCGGGAGAAGCGGAAAAACTCGAGAAGAAGATGGTCACGGCGAGGCCATCAGCTCCGATGAATCCCTTTTCAAGTTCCCGTTATCGGCCTCAGTCTCAATCCCAGGTGCAAAAACTTCTGAGCGAAGGGAAACAAGAGCAAGCGATGAAACTCTTGGCCAATGATCTCAAGGGGTTCGCCGTGACCGGATTGAATCCACTGGCGGCCTTCAACAATCGCCACTATGAAGAGACCTGGCTCGGGCAGCTCGCCGGGTATGGATTGGCCGACGAACTTCTCGCCGCCGTGGATCCAGGGGATACCGAGGGCTACAGGCAGCGTGCCAATTGGGCCTACGCGTGTGAAATTCTGGGAGAGACGGAACAAGCCATTGAAATCTATCGCGGGATCATGGAGTCACGGCCGAAAGATGACGGAGTTCGCCTCCGCTTGGTCATGTTGCTCTTGACCGAGGACACCGCTGAGGGTCTGGCACTTATTAATGATCTCGGCGACGGGCCCTTTCAAGCGCTCGCCAATCAGCTGAGGAATCTGATCCGTGATGATCGGCTGCCTTTCGAAAAGCGAATGGAGATGTTTGAAGCCATTGCTAGTGCTGCGATCGAACGAGAGAAGGGGATGATCGCCAGAAGCGCCATGACTTCTTCGACTTCGGCGCAGAATATTGTCGAATACCTGAACCGGGTCTCGAGGGTGGACAACGTCGCGATCGGCCAGCTCTATCAGACGCGTGAGGCTGTCGATGCGATCTACCAGCGTGACGAATCGCAACAAGCTTCGGCAAAGAAATACCGGAAACGGCTCCGGCAGGCCCATGACAAAATTTGCCGTCTGATGCTGGACGTTCCCAGCCTTTCCCGTGAGGGTTTTCGGAGACTGTCCGGTTTTCTCGTCGAAGATGGACGTGACGAGCAGGAGATCTATGAATTGGCGAAGAAGGCCTTGCTCGATTACAAGCCGCCCCGGGGCTTCAACGTCGGGATGCTGGCCAGTCCAGTGAGTTACAACCACAACCAAGATTTCCTGACCATGTGGACGCCTGAACAGTTCATCGTGCGCCATGCCTTCCGGAAGAAAGAACGACAACTGTTCGATGATATTGTGGCGACCCTGGAAGATTCCGGCCGCGGCCGGAGTGGGAAGGAGCTCGCGAAGCAGCTCCGGAACAACGCCGAGTTGTTCTTCTGCCCTCAGGATTCTTTTGACGAAGTGGCGACAACGTTCCTCGAGAAAGCGAGAATGACTCAATTCGGACGAACGGATTACCGTGCGCTGCTGAAGGTCTTTGAAGCCTGGGATGAGCGGCAAATCGAATCGGATATCACCGGCATGATTTTCAAAGTAGTTGAACAGTCCAAGCTACAAAACAGCGGAGATGGGGCCCTGTATCAACTCCTGCAGAAGATGGCAGTGCATCAAATGAAACGTGGCGAGGCGGAGTTGACGGCCTACTTCGATCAATTGACTCATATTTATCTTGGTCCGGAGGAAAAGCGGGAGGCCTTGATCAAAAAGAACTACCAGCGGAACTCGGTGACTAGCGGAACCGTCAATGCGTCACTTCATGCCTTCTTGCGGTTGCTGAATTCGCTCTGCTCCGATCCGGATCTCTACTTCGTCGTCTATGATCACTACGCGGAGGCGGTCTCCACGCTCTTTGGCGTGGACAATCGCCGCAACCTGCGTCCTTCCCGGCACCCTCTAACGGATCGAAACGCCTTCAACGATTTCGACAAGCAGATCGAGAGATTGGACGTTACCGGATTTGTCGCGGGGGTGGAAGGTTTCCGAACTTACGGCGAGTTTCTCTGGCAGATTGCCAGTGCGATCAGGAGCTTGGATACTGATCTGCGTGATCGCTATCTCGAGCACTTGCGGAAGAAGGAGACGCTGGGTGCGGGATTGCTCGCTGCGGCGGCGAACGTTTCTACCGAAGGGTACGGCGAGTGGTTTGGCCAATATCATGCTGACATCCCCAAAATGTCGAAGGGCGAGTTGGCAGAGTTGAATCAATACTTCAAGAACCGGAACATTTACCAGAATCTCGAATCGTCAAAAGAGCTATCGGAAAAGGCTACGGAAGCCTTGAACTTTGTGCGTGGCAGCCAGGGCGACGGCATTCGGAACGAGATTGAGGCCCTGCTGGCGGCGAAACGGCTGAGCGATCTCAACTATTCTTCTTACCGGCTGAACGACAAGGCGCGTGAGTACCTCAATGTCTTGTTGCCAGAAGAGCGGGAACGCGCCCAAGAGGTCTATTGGAAGGCGGTGGACTTGGTTGAGGACGGCAAGCGTTCAGGGCAGTGGCACACCTCTTACGGATCGGGAACATTTGCCTCCCATCTATTGCAAAACGTCCTCCAGCAAGCTGGTCAGGACGGAGCCGCATTGAATTTCATCTACGATATCCTGAGCGGCCGGAAAGGGAAGAGCGGAGCATTGACTCAAAAGGTCGAATCGCTTTCGGCATCCACTTTGGACGACTCCCTGGAGCGCCTCGTCCACAAGGCACGGAACAGAAAGTCCGGGGAGATGAAGCAAGTCGATGCCGAAGTCTTTCATGAAACCCTGGGTCAAGTGGCCGGCGTGCTGGACAAGAAATACTGGCGTTATGCGTACTATCCCTATTTTGGATATCTTCATGCGGTGTCGGGGAATGACGTCGATCGATCAAAGGCAATCCTTCCCTTGATCGAATCGGCGGCGATGGAGGGTGACTATCAGAATCTTGCGAAGGAACTGCTTGTCGTGCAGAAGCTCCGTGTGGCTGTTCTCCCCTTTGACAAGCCCACGGGAGGTGATCTAACGGCGGAGGCGGCCCATGTGGCGGCCTTGTTGGATGACGAGACGATTCCGATGGTCGTCAGGCTCGATATCGCCAGAGCGACGGTGAACTACTGCGGCAACGTCCTTCCGCTGGAATCGACGCTGCAAGCCTTTGACCTCACGAAACAGGCCTTGGCGAAACGTCTGCCCGTTCGGGGCGATACCTACACGTTGTTGATGCGGTGGGTTTTTGACATGGAGAAGACGGATGCCTGGAAAGAAGGCATGGCGAACATCGTGGGCATGTGGAAAGGGCACTATTTGTCAAACCGTAACTTGGGCAACGATTCCTCCGTTGTGAAGACGATACAGGAGGTGATTCGTCTCTGCGCGGAAATTGGAGACGTGGATAGTATCGGCCGGATACTGAACCGGATGCGGACACTGCCAAACATTCAGCTTGATGGTGGATGGCTCCTAACCCTCATTCGATCGGCGCCGGCGGAGCAGGTCAAGCGCATCATCATGAAGGACTGGACGAACCTCGATTGGCGCTCAGGCAATCGGAGCGGTTCTGCGGCTACCTACGATGCTGAGATCGAAGAACGGCTTCAACCGCTCTTGCAGCTCATCGAGAACGAGGATCTCAAGCTGTTCACGGAGGCTTTTTTCTACGCCATGCCGGACAAGGAGGGAGGCACTTCCAATCAGGCTACGGAGGAGGACGGCAAGAGTGATCAGTCGCCGCGTGATCAGCGTCTTTTGGCGCTGGCGGTTCGGCTTGATGCCCACGAGTTCAAGAATCCCATGATTGGTGAAGCCGTCCTGAGCTTCCTCTCGGAGTCATCATCCGCCTCCGCCGCGCTGGCGGGGCAATTTGAGAAAGCCTCGATGGGAATCACTCCCATGACCTGGAATGGTAACGGAGTCAATCTGCCGCCGGCGCAGCGCCTGGCCAAGCAGCGCTTGTTTGAAGTGCGGATGAAGAATGCCCTGACCGAAGGACCGGAGTTCATGAAGACAACGATGGCGTCGATCGCGCGCATCAAGACGCAGAATAGCTACTATCAATCGCGGGCACTGATCGAGCTTCTCGAGACCTTCGATAAGATCTGGAAAAGCGAGTCCAAGAATTGGACGGCAGAAGCTAGAAAAGCGAACACGGCGATTTGGGCGTCGCTTCTCACCTCGCCGGAATTCGATTCGGCCTATCGAGGCAGTTCCTACCGCCGCAATGGTTGGGTGAGCAAGGCGTGGATCTATGATCAGTTGGATGGCGACGGCGCCGCCGTGGACCAATGGGAGAAGGCGGAGGATCGAACCAAGGCGTTGACCGCAGACTTCCAGTTTTCCTCCTACTTGTTGAACGAGATCAACTCGGCGATGAATGCCTCGAAACCCGATCTGGCGAGACGCCAGGCGTTGGCTCTAAAATTTTGCCGGAGTCAAGTCATCATGAAGAGCCTCTCGACAAATGAGAGCTATTACTCGACACTCTTCGACCGGTTCGTTTCGCACAGTCTGCTGTCAGAGGAGGAACTCCTCGAAATCGGTCCGGATTTGGTGGAAGCAGCGCCTCGTGGGGGACACGCTGGAGCCGAATGGGCCTCACGCCTCTTGCAGGCGGGTGAGGATGCGGCCGCACTCCGTGCTTACGAAGACGCCATGGCACAATTGCCGGAGGAGGGAGGGTCAACGCTCTATTCTCAGCTTCACCTGGGCAAGGCCAAACTACTGGCCAAAACGGCGAGCGCTGCGGATGCCCTGGCGGTGCTCGAAGCCATGGACCAAGAGCGGCTGAACAGCCGATTCAAGAATGAATACGCCAACCTGCGGTTCAATTACCAGATCCGGGACGGAATCGAAACTGGAGACGTAGACCAAGTGATTCCCACGGCCATGGCGCGTTTCGAATCCTTGGAAGACCGGGGAGTGGGTTATCATGACCTGGCCATTGCCCTCTCGGAGTTAGGGCGGTATGAGCACAAAGGAGAGAACTACAAGATGGCGGCGGCCTATGGCCGGCTCGCGGTTGGTGCGGCCTCCTTGGCGAGCAAACAAAGCTTGGCAACGCGGCAGGAGACGTTGATCGAGCACTTGAGCCAGTCGGTGATCGCGGCAGGCCTCTTGCAGGAGCCGGAGACCTTGATTTCCAAGGGAGCAATGTGGCGCTATCTTGACGACGGTTCCGACCAGGCGTCGGCATGGGTAGAACTAGAGTTCGATGACACCGCCTGGAGTGAAGGGAAGGGGGAACTTGGTTATGGCGATGGAGATGAGGTCACGGAATTGAGTTTCGGGCCGGATGAGAACAGCAAATTCACCACGACGTATTTCCGACACCGCTTTACGATTCCCGCCGGCATGGAGATCGCAGACGCCCGGCTGGAGCTCTTGCGGGATGATGGGGCGGTGGTCTATCTCGATGGTGAGGAAATTGTCAGGCAAAATCTTCCCGGGGGTGAGATCGCTTACGATACCTTTGCGCCGAGCACCAGTTCGGGGAGCGCCGAAAAAACGTATTTTCCCGCTGAGGTGGCTCCGGAATCCTTGGAAGCCGGCGAGCATGTGCTGGCCGTTGAAGTCCATCAACGAAGTTTGGATAGTTCAGACATCAGTTTCGATCTGGCTCTGGTGGCCAATGAGCTGACCAACGAGGCCATCTTTGGCGCACTCACTTTGGAGGCCACGGAGGCGGCCATCGGGGCAGAGACGTGGGAGGCCCTGCCCGCGCCGTTGAAGGAGATCGACCAACTTCCCGGTGCCCGGGCCGCGGAGGAGGGCGGGGGAGGGGAAACGAGTCAAGCCGCACCGCCCGAAGTCAAGCCCCATCTCAGCATCGGGGTCGTCGAAGTCACGCCATAGATTTGAAATTACCCGTATTCGCTCTTGTTTGAGCGCCCCGCCCATCGGACCATAGCATTCGTTGACGCTGAACCGCCTGAAACAAAATGGAATCATGAAAGAGATTGAGCCTATCGAGAACTTTGTCGCCCGGGTGCGAACCCGTCTCAACCGGCATCGAGCGATCAATGCCGCCTTGTGGTCCATCGCCATCGGCTTGGGTGTGCTTGTTGCCATCGCTCTCACCTACATCTTGCGTGGACACAGCGTGCCTACCTACTGGTATGCCGCCACCGCGCTCACGGTCGTCTTTGCGGCGATGGTGGCGGGTCTACTACGGCGACTTTCGCAGGACGATGCCGCGCATTTTGCCGACGGCTTTTTCGATCTCAAGGATTCGGTCATCTCAGCGCGAGAGTTTGCTAGAGGTGATCGTCAGGACGGCTTCCGAAAACTCGACATCGCCAAGACGGAAAAGACGGTGAAGAAGCTGGAGCCCGCCCAGATGCGCTATCACTACCCCAAGAAATTGGCGACTGTCTGTGCGGTGTTGCTGGTGGCTTGCACCTTAAGCGCATTCAAGAAACCTTCGCTGGCGGTTCAGCAAGAGCTTGCGCTGGAGGAACAGACCCTCCAGTTGACGGAGGAGTTCAGCGAAAAGATCCTGGAGGAATTGGAAGCCTTGGAAAAAGGCGTGGAGGATCCTGAAGAGAGAGAACTCTTGCAGGCCAACGAGCTTCGGAAATGGGTCGATGAGCTGGAAAAGACCAAAGACCAGAAGGAAGCTATGCGTCAGATGGCAAACCTGGAAAAGAAGATCACGCGGATGGCGAACAAGCTGGCGCAGAAGAACACCGAACAGCTACTGGCCAAGTTGGCGAAGGAACTCGACCAGGAGCAGGCGCACAAGGAACTGGCCAAGAAACTGAAACAGCAGAAGTACAAGGAGGCCGGGAAAGACCTCAAGAGCCTGAAGCCCAAGGCGACGAAACTGAGCGAGCGCAAGAAGGAGCTGGCGAAACTGAAGTCGGCCGCGCATCGCATGGCGGCGGCGGCACGGGCTTCGAAGGCGCGGACCAAGGGCAAGAATGGCGAGAGCGGAAACGGCGCCGCCAGTGAAGAGCTGGCGAATCTGATGGAGTCTCTGGATGCGGATGTCGGTGAATTGGAAGGGGAACTTGGTGAACTGGAACGTGCCGAGTCGAAGGGTCAGTTGACGGATGCCGATCTGGCCAATGCCGAAATGATGAAGGCGTCGATCAGTGACAAACTGGGGCAGTTTGACGAGAGGCTTGGCCGGCTCTCGGCCGCCAAGAACCTGCAGAAAAAACTCCTGGCCATGAGCAAGAAACTAGGGCAATGCCAGGGCTGTCTTGCCGGGCAGTGTGAATCTCCCTTTGCGGTCCCCGGCGGGCAGAGGCCCGGGGTTGGGACCGTGGAGTCGCGGCGTGAAGAGAAGGATGCCTTGGTCGACAATGGCCAAACCACCCAATTGAAAGGGATCAAAGGGCAGGGGCCGTCGCTGACG
>JANQJH010000095.1 GCA_028281705.1 Verrucomicrobiales bacterium | reverse complement strand
CGTCGGCCAAAGCGGCCGGTCACTGGCGCTGAACGACGATGGCCGGGTCGTCTTTCTCGTGGAGACCGAAGAGGACCGCCAGTTCATCATTCGAAGCCGCGTGGGCGTGCCCAACGTGGCGGAACAGTACATCTTCAATCGCGGCGCCGGGGATAACGGTTGGCACACCATTGCCGGTGACTTGACCAATTGGATGGACGAGAATGAGATCCCCCATACGGAGCCCCCCGGCGAGAGTGGCGACGAGCTCGTCACCATCACCGAGGCTCATGTGCTGCTGGATGAAAAGGCGGCCATGATCGGCACGTTGGAGGGAAATCCGGGTTCGATCCTCACCACCGCAACGTCCCTCACTCTCAATGAAGATTCACGCATTGATCGCTTGGACACCGGTGCAGATCTGGTGGTACGCCAGAGCCTGGATGTCGAACGCGAAGCCGTCTGGAGGGCAGGCGATTGGTTAGGCGGCGGCGAGATCCGGTTCGGGCCCGAAGCCAGACTCAGCCTACCCAATAGCGAGGAGAGGCGCACCGTGGACGTCTCCTTGGAAATCGCCAACCGCGGAGAGGTTCTCGGCGGACCCATCACGCTGGGAGACAATGCCTTCCTCGATCTGTTGTTCGACTCCGAGTTCCACTACCGGGGTGGGAACGTCGGGTCCGGCGATTCCGTGATTCTCCCGCGGATACGCAACGCAGGGCTCATCAACCTGGAAGCCGGCAGTGATGAGAGCCGAAGCATCCATGCCATCTATGATCAGGAACCCGGGGGCAGAATCCATTCCATGGGCGGGACGTGGGATCTGGCCGGAGGCGGCATGCATCGAGGGGGCCAGTACGTGGTGGATCGCGGATCCTCACTTCGATTCACCCAGGGCGAATTCACCGTGCGGGAACACAATCTCACCGCCGTAGGAGAAGGGCGGATCGTGATCGACGGGGCGGCCTATCGAGTGTCCGGGCAGGAAGCTCTCTTTGATCTGAACGGTGAAGGCGCCGCCCTGGTGTTGAACTCCGGATCGCTTGAGATCGAGGGCACGCTGCACAATGCCGGCCGCTTTGATTGGAGTGGTGGCGATTGGAGCACTGTGAGAAAGGGCCTCATGGAAAACGAGGGAATTTTCGTCGTCAACGGAACCGATCTCAAACTCGACGGCGCCCTGGAAAATCGGGATCTCGTGCGCTTGCTAGGCGAATCCATGGAGATGACCCCCAAGACGATGATTCGCAACCACCCCGGGGGAACGATCGAGATCGCGGGAACACTGAAGTCGCCGTCCGGTGAACTCCTGCTTGAGAGCCAGGGAGAGGCCTTGCTCGCCATCGAGAGGAGCGGCACCTTGAACGGCGCGGGAGAGGGACCGGAACTCGCTTTCGAGAACGACACACGACTGATCAAGAACAGGAACGGCATCATGATTTTTCGTCGGGAGCAGACCGATATCAACGAGGCGCACCTCCAGGTGCAAAGCGGGTTTATGAGAATGAATGAGGCCATGAACTTGCGCGAATGTGACGTGTGGGAGACGGCCGATCTGGAAGTGAGCAAGACTCGCATCACGGCAGATGACGCCCGCTTTCACGGTGGTGGCCGTGTCAGAATTCTCGATCTCACCGTCGCCGAGGAAGCTCACCTCGAAGTCGATGTCCGCGGAGACTTTCGGAGCACCAAGGTCCATGGGACTCTAGTGAACCGCGGAAGCAGCCGTCTTGGACCCGCCTCCACGCGTGGCGAGGAGGGCACGATTCTCAACCACGGCACCCTCTTCGTCGAAAGCCCCGAAGGCATGTTCATCGATTTTCAGCCACGCCTCGAGAATCACGCTACCGTGATTCAGGGGACGGATCAACGAATCGACTATAACGATGTCCTCAACCTGGGTGACTTCGAACTCCGAGGCCACATCGTGAGTGCCGGCCCAAGCAATCGATTTGAAAATCGCGGCACCCTCTTGGCGGGTGACGGTCGTTCTCAAGGATTGGCCACCATCAGTCAGATGAGTTTTGACAATCAGAACGTCGTTCGGGTCGGCGAGGACACGACGTTGAGAATCGACACGATCGTACAAACGTCAGGGAACGTCCTGACCGGCGGGGAATGGGATACGGCCGGCGTACTCGAGCTGGGCATGTCTGGCATCCATACCAATCAGGGATCAATCCGGATTCGAGGCGACGGCTCATTGACCAATCTGCCTTCCCCAGGAGGCTTTGCCGCAACCTTTGTCAATGCCTCCCAGGGCATCTTTCATCTCTCCCATGGAGCCCACTATGAGAGTGCCTCTGACATTTGCAACGAGGGCGTGATGGTCATCGGCGATGGCTGCACACTCAAAGCGAACGGCAATTTCGTGCAAAAGGCCGGTGAGCTGACGATGAATGGCACGTTGACCGCCGCCACGGTAGAGAATCGGGGAGGCAGGTTTCAGAGTTTCGGACGCATCATCGGCACACTCATCAACGGAGGAACGGTGGCGCCGGGAAACTCCCCTGGCGTTCTCACGGTTGACGGCTACACCCAAACAGCCGCGGGCACCTTGCAAATAGAAATTGCCGGACCGGACCAGGGCGTCGGCTATGACCATCTCCTGACCCACGGCCCGATGTCGCTCGATGGAGCACTGGAACTGTGCCTCCTGCACAACTACCTGCCCGCCGCGGGCGAGAGCTTCACTATCCTCAAGGGGGAAAGTGTGACGGGAACCTTTGACTCCGTCCATCTTCAAGGTGTCTCTGGACGAGTCGACTTCGAGGTGGTCTATGGCGCGGACTCCGTCACCCTCGTGGCTCGGCCCCTGGGAGTGACCACCTACGAAGCCTGGCAGGCGCTCAAGTTTCCCTTGGGCGGTGAGGAGGCCCTCCCCAACGCTGACCCGGACGGGGATGAACTCGACAATTTGCTAGAGTACGCCCTAGCCACCCGCCCGGGCAAGGCCGATCTCGGGATGCTGAAGGTAGGCCTCGATGACTCCGGCCGCGTTCGCCTCTCGTTCCCCTGGGCCATCGGCATGACTGACGTGCTCCCAATGATCGAATCCTCCACTGATCTGCGCCAATGGCGCCCCGCGGGAGTGCAACTCGTGGAAAGAACGGAACATGGAGGCGTGGAAGAGCGTACCTATCAACTCATCGACGCGGAGGCCGAGGCGGAAGCGCGCCTCTTTCTTCGTCTCTCGGTCGGGTTCCCTTAGGCGTCGACAAGTTGCCCGGCGAAAAGCAACATCGTGACGTGTCGTTCTGCGTGAGAAACTGGTTCATCCTGATCACCGGCATCCTCCCATGGATGACGGGACTGGCTGGCGAAGATGACTTTGCCTTCCGTGTCTGGGACGTGGGGGACGGTCTGCCACAGAATACCGTTCACGCCATCGCCCAGACGGAGGATGGCTACCTTTGGTTAGGCACGGATCTCGGGATCACGCGATTTGACGGCGTGCGCTTTCTCAATTTTGGCCGAGACCGTCTACCGGGATTGCCGAACAAGGCGATCGCCCATCTTCACGTCGATCGACAGCAGCGGCTCTGGATCATCACGCAAGACGGGCACCTCGGGTGGCTCGACAAGGGGAAATTCAAGGAGGTAACCTGGCCGGATGAGATCGCTGTGAGCCCTATATGGAGCTTCACCGAACACGAAGAGCGGTTCTACCTGGGATTGACCAAGGGAGGGATGCTCGTCTTGGAAGATGGGCATCTGCGCGGGGAAAGCGATTTCTTGGAAACGGCCGTTTCCCATCCATTGAATCTTTGGGCAGACCATTCGGGAGTCCTCTGGGCCGGCACGGTCGAGGGCTTGCGCCGCCATGATCAAGGGAAATGGCAAACGGCTCTGACAGAATCAGAAATCGCCTTTGCCTTTCCTCCGCAAAGAGCCACACCTCTGCTAGCCAACACCCGCGGCGGCGTGTGGGTGGCCGCGGGAAATCGCCTCCGGAAGATCACACAGGGCATGATTCAAGAGGACTTGGCCCTTCCTTGGGGAACGCCTCAGGCGACGCGCACGCTCTTTTCCGACCGCTCCGGGCGGCTCTGGATCGGCGCCGAAGGGGCGGGCCTGCATGCCTTCGAACCAGATGGCGTCTCCACGTTTAACATGGACAACGGCTTGCCCTCGAACCATGTGCTCACACTCTTCGAAGACCGTGAGGGCAATCTCTGGGCGGGCACGGATGGGGGCGGACTGGTGCGGATTCGCGAGCGACGCTTCAAACGCGTGGGCCCGGTCGAGCCCCTGTTGAATGTGCCGATCAATAGCGTGGTCGAGGATCTAACCCATGACGTTTGGATGGCCACGGCGGGAAACGGGCTGATTCACTGGGATGGCTACCGTTTTCACCAAGTCAAAGGTTTCGAAGTGACCGACATCAGATCTCTGATCGTCGATCCCAGCGGCATCGGATGGATCGGGGGCGAGGGAATCGGCGTGTGGAAGATCACTCCCGACGGCGAAGACAGGATCGCCCGTTTCGGCCACGAGATCCTGGCCGGCGTGGAGGGAGAAAATGTCCGCTGCCTCCACCGGGATCGAAGAGGACATCTCTGGGTGGGGATGGATGACGGCCTGGCGGTTTTCAAGGAGGGACAGAGGCATCTGCTGACGGCTTGGTTAGGCATGGAGAACGAAGGCGTGACCTCCATCGCCGAAGATGGACCGAACGTGTGGGTCGGAACAACGCGCGGACTTTTCCTCATCGAGCCCGACCGCCAGAGGCGCCTCTTTGACCAGCCTGTCTTCTGTCTCTTCGTGGGCCCGAAAGAGGATGTCTGGGCCGGCCTCTCCAGGGGGGTCTGCCGTTTTCACCAAGGGAAGACGACCGTGCTTGCCTCCGGCAGCGGATTCCCTGACATCACCATAAAATCCCTCCTGGCGGACGCCAAGGGCGATCTCTGGGCGGGAACGGAACGCGGTGTGTTCCGTTGTGCCTACGACGATCTGGTGCGCCTGGCGGAGGGCCAGATCGATCGTGTGCCCTCCGTGTTGTATGATGAGGAGGACGGCCTCACGTCGCTGGAATGCAGCGGCTATCAGCCGGGCAGTTTCATCAGTGAACTCGGAACGCTCTATGTGCCCACGCGTCGCGGGTTGTTCCGCACGGAACCGGAGATGGAAGCCGAGGACGCCACGATTCCTGAACCACGCATCGAAGAGGTCTGGATCGACGACACCAAGTCCTGGGATCTCGCCGCCGATGCGAGCGGGCCGCACGCCGTGACCGCGCCTCCGGGACCCCGGCGCATCTCCGTGGGCTACACCGGCATCCATCTCCGAGCACCGGAGAAGGTACGATTTCGCTATCGGCTCCGGGGTTTCCGCGAGGAGTGGACCGAAGCCGGAGGACGCCGAATGGCAGAGTTTCAGGGACTCGATCCGGGCCGTTACGAGCTGGAGATCGCCGCGGCGACGCATCGCGGAGATTGGAGTGAGCGCCCCGCCAGGTTTTCCATTCTCGTCCAGCCCCATGTCTGGCAAACCTGGTGGTTCAAGGCGCTTCTGGCCCTGCTCTTGTTAGGTCTCGGAGCGTTACTCACACAACGGGTGGCAATGATCCGTCTCAGGCGCCAGCAGTTTGAATTGGAGAAAGTGCAAGCGATCGCCAGGGAACGCACGCGCATCGCCGAGGACATGCACGACGATCTTGGAGCCCGCCTGACGA
Organism: Verrucomicrobiales bacterium; assembly: GCA_028281705.1. Taxonomy (GTDB): domain Bacteria; phylum Verrucomicrobiota; class Verrucomicrobiia; order Verrucomicrobiales; family DEV007; genus JAACDM01. The sequence continues at coordinate 1,353 of JANQJH010000095.1, read as the reverse complement.
GGATCGCGCTCATCGGTGAAATGGCCCAATCGGGAGCAGAGGAAGAACGCATCCGGGAAATGACGGGGAGTGCCCGCGAGGCCGCCGCCTCCATGGATGAACTCGTCTGGGCCGTGAATCCAAAGAACGACAGCCTGAGCCGCTTGGCCTCTTATCTCTCGGGCTACGTTCTCGAGTTCTGCGACACCCTGGCCATGCCTTGCCAGGTCGATGTTCCTCCGATCCTTCCGGAACGGGAGGTCACGGGAAAGCTGCGGCACCACCTCTTTCTTCTGGTGAAGGAATTGCTTAACAATGTGGCCAAACATGCCTCGGCCAAGATGGTGCGGTTCTCGCTCGAGATGGTGGATGCGGAACTCTGGATGCGGCTGGAGGATGACGGGAGGGGCTTCGACCCGAAGGCGAAGCGCGGCGCGGGGAACGGTCTCGAGCATCTGCATTCGCGATTGCGAGAGTTCCAGGGTGAGGCTACGATTCGGAGTGCCGATGGTGGTGGAACCTCGGTGGAAATCCGGGTACCCCTCCCTCATGACGACAACTCCGAACCGCGACATCCTGGTCAGCTTGGTGGATGACGACAACGCCTTCCGCGACAGTCTCCGCCTGTTGATCGACGGTTCGCCCGGGTTTGATTGTCCCGTGGCCTTTGCCCAACCCACGCGTGCCCTGGAGGAACTGCCCGCCCTGCGCCCCGATGTCGTCCTCATGGACATCAAGATGCCCAAGATGTCCGGGATCGAGTGTGTCCGGCAACTCAAGAAGGTCCTGCCTGAGGTCAACGTGATGATGCTCACGCTTTACGAGGACGAAGATCTCCTCTTCCAATCGCTCCGCGCCGGCGCCAGCGGTTATGTTCTCAAACGAACGCCCCCGGCGAAACTGCTTGAATCCATTCGTGAAATCGCCGGCGGCGCGGCCACCATCAGCGGCAAAATGGCACGCTTGTTAGTAAACTATTTTCAATCGCCGCCCGATGCGGATCCCCGCCCCGCTTTTAGTGATCGGGAGGAGGAGATTCTCCGGACCCTGGCCGGCGGACTGCGCAACAAGGAGATCGCCTCCAAGTTAGGCATCAGCGAGCACACCGTCCGCAGTCATCTGCGCAACATCTATGAAAAGTTGCAGGTCGACTCCCGCGCCGAAGCCGTGGCGAAGTTCTTGGACCGGTGATGGCTTGATCGAGGTGACTTTCATTCGTGTGATCACCGTGCCACGGTCATCTTCGTCACTCGGACGACGTGAGCCCGAGGTCGCGCCGCAGGGCGTCGAGGTCACTTCGCAATTGCGCCACCGTCTCTTCCAACGCGGCCACCCTCTCCTCACTGACCGAGGAGGCGGTACTTGCGGAGGAGG
>JANQJH010000087.1 GCA_028281705.1 Verrucomicrobiales bacterium | reverse complement strand
CCGCATTGGACATCGCCGCCGAAGTGGGGATGGAGCGCGCCGTCATCGTGTCACCCTTCACCTCAATGAAAGACATGGCCGCGCGCTATGTGACTCCCCTCCTCACCGGATTTCTCCGTCACCGCTTCGACAATCGAGCCTCACTCCGGCGCCTTGCCGACCAGGGAGGCCACGTCACCATCCTCCACGGCGATGCGGATGCCATGATTCCCGCATCCATGGGCCGAACACTTGCCGAGGAATTCCCTGAAATCACCACCTTCAAGCTCATTGAAGGGGCCGGCCACAACGACGTCATTGACCGAGCCATGAACCCCATCAGCGAGGCGCTGAATTCACACGTCACCCGATGAAATGAGATCACTGGAACTCGCCTCTATGGCTCTCTCTTGTCTCCTCGCAACCGCAAGCGGTCAAATCAACGACGTCCCCTCCTCCATCGAGGCCATCGGCACGCAAGTGACGGAGACGATTCAATTTCGCCTCCCCGGAGACTCGCTGCCCGAGGGCGGTCATCTCCAGGGAGTTCAGTGGATGCATGGGCGAATCCTGCTTTCCGGTAGCAGTACCGGGATGGCCTATTTCCTCACGGTCGATCCGAAGACGAAGAACTCCATCCTGACGCATCTGCTGCCGTCTCCGCTCCGGCACGCGGGCGGATTTCAACTCCATGAGGAACGTTTCGCCGCCGTTGGCATCGAAGACAACCACACAAGGGACCACTCCAGAATCCTTCTCCTCGACATGCAGGCAACGCCACCGGGGGCGGCAACGATTGCTCCCCTGGTCGACATCGAGCGTAAGGGAGAGGTAAAGCGGTCGACGGCGGGCGCGGTCGCCCTCACAGCTTACCAGGATCATCACATCCTTATGGTCGGCACCTGGGACTCGGCCACCATCGATCTTTACAAGTCGAATGGTCTCCCCCTGACAAACAACGAACTGGATTTCGAACAACGCGAGACCTGGTCGGCCAGCGAAGCCAACCGCGACGATTGGTGTGATCCTAACTACGGATCCTACCAAAACATTCAATTTCTCAGCGATACCAATGGTCATCTCTATCTCGCCGCCTTCTGCCGCCACGAGGAGGTCGACCGGCTTGATCTCTTCGAAGTGCGCCTGAGCCAGAAAGTTCCCCTCTCAAAGCGTCTCCGGAAACACAGTTCCAAGTGCTTTGAATGCCGGAAGACAACGTTTCAAGCGGGCGCGGGAATACGCCCCCTGCAGGATGGAAGCCTCTCCGTCTATGCCTGCAGCCATCGCGAAGGCGTGGTCGAGGTGTTTCGCTAGCGAGTGGTGTGATAGAGCGCTACGAAGCTTCATCGAGCGGAGCAGAATGCTTGCGGAGCCAGGAGGCGAAGGATTCCTCCGTGTGTTCCCCTGCCGCCAGGGCCAACATCGCGTAATACCGATCTTCACGCGAAGCGGTGAGATCAATCCCGTTGCGGATGAGAAACAAACGCATCAGCACGTAAGCGGTACGCTTGTTCCCGTCGACAAAAGGATGATTCTTGGCCAATCCAAAAGCATAGGAGGCCGCTAATTGGCAAAGATCAACCGAATGGCTACCGTAGGCGAACAGGTGGCGTGGACGCGCAAGAGCCGATTCGAGAAGACTCCTGTCACGAATCCCTTCACCTCCCCCGTGCTCGGCGAGTTGCCTGAGATGCAGAGCCAAGACGACTTCTTCAGAAATCCAAATGGGCTCGTTCACTGTGCAAGTTTTCGCAGTACATCTCTATCTTCGCGCATGACGTTTTCAGCGATTTCCATTTGGCGAGCAAATTCTTCATCCCAGGGCGTCAACATCACGCCATCGGGGGTCTCGGTCACAGTCACGCTGTCTCCCTTTCCTACGCGAAGTTTGGCCAAAAGTTCCTTGGGCAGGACGACACCGACGGAATTGCCAATCTGAGTGAGCTTGAGTTTCTGGACCATTCCTCATTATAACAGATGTTATTACACGTTCAAGGCGCATTCCGGCGTCGGCGCCAGGCCCGTGCCGCGTACCAGGGCAGGTAGCACAACGAAAGAGCCACGGCGGCAAGTAGCACAATCCAGAGAAGACGAAGCGGGTAGGGCCCCAGGGCATCGATGAGGGTGGTCGATTCCGGTTTGCTCGGCCCCACGAAGCCGTAATTCCATCCTCCCAGGTAATCGACGACGATGAGCACGCCCGTGTAAATCGCAGTGAACACCATCACGTGTCGCAGATCGCGGCCCTCAGGTCGAAACTGATCCGCCACCAAGACATGAGCCACGGCGAGCAGAATGAAGAGATGGTAGAGCCAGAAGATCCAGAATTGGGCATGCAAAGGGCCCATTCGAACCGTGGGCGTGAGAAAGGCCCAAATACAGAGAGCCAAGGCCCAAAAATAGATCAGCGCCTGAAAAAGTCGCCGGCGAGTCAGGACGGCGATGGCGCCAAACACGTTCGCGAGATTGCAGTAGTGGAGTGGCAACGCCTGTTCCCAGGCGAACCACGAAGGCCACATCCAGAATGCCGTATTGCCAAGCCAAGTCGCGAGACAGCCCAGCCCCACCCATCGTTCCAGTGCCACCCGATGAGGCGTCTCCCGGTACCGTCTCGCCAGCCACACATAGAGACCCACGATCAAGAGACATGCTACCAGACAGAGCCCATGCATAGGCGTCCCAGATCGAAATTCGTGACCACTCATCGGAAAAAGCGTCGAGACGTGCCATCGCCCCCACCTTGAAATAGTCGCAAGCGGAGGATCGGCGCAAGCTAGCTGTTTGAGATTCAACGAGAATCGTCGCAGACTCCAAGGCTTGCCGTTGACGACACCGGTCTTTACCGGGTTATCCTGATCTCACCGCCGTCCACCCACCCCATGAGGAGATCACCTGCCCGAGCCATTCTTGTTCTACTCCTTGGCCTTCTCACGATCTCTGCACGCCTTCCCGGCAACGCTCAGACGACGCACTGGTCGTTCCGCCCCATGGAACGACGCCCATTGGCTCGAGCGCATCTTTCTCAATCGTCGAATTGCTATATCGATGCTCGCATTGAAGAAAGACTGGCGGCTCACGGTCTGCAAATGTCGCCTAGGGCAGACCGTCACACCCTGATACGGAGACTCTATCTCGTCATGTTAGGGGTTCCTCCGGCGGAACAAGAGATCGACACTTTCGTCCTTGACGATGCTGTCTTCGAGCAGGCCTGGCCCCGGCTGGTCGACCGCGTGTTGAATGATCCGCGCTACGGCGAGCGTTGGGCTCAGCACTGGCTCGACGTGATCCGGTGGGCGGAGACCGTGGGGTTTGAAACCAACGCGCCCCGGCCCAACGCCTGGCGCTACCGCGATTGGGTCATCGACGCGTTCAATGACGACAAGCCCTACGATCAGTTCCTCCTGGAGCAACTCGCCGGCGACACCTGCAGCGAAGATGCCGCGCTGGGGTTTCTCGTGGCCGGGCCCGCCAATCTGCCAGGCCAGATTGGGCGCGATGAGGAGGCCATGCGCGGAGCCCGCCAAGATGAACTTGATGAAGTCATTCGCACGGTGAGCCAGGCTTTCTTCGGGCTCACCATTGGCTGCGCGCGCTGTCACGATCACAAGTTTGATCCCATCACCAGTCGGGATTACTACAGCATGCAGGCCATTTTTGCCGGCTTGAGCTACGGCGACCGGCGCTTGCGCGGTCCGGAAAACGATGCCTGGGCAATGCGCGTGCCCAGTCTTGAAGAGAAGCTCAGGGGCCTCGAAAAAGATTTCGAATCCCTTCGTCAGACTCACGGATTGCGTCCACCGCTCCGTGCCCGCGAAACAGAAAACTTTTCGCCGATTCTCGCCCGTTCTGTCAGGATGTCCATTGGAGCAACGAGCAACGGTCAAGCCGCATCACTTTATGAATTGGAGATCTATCAGGCGGACAAAAATGTGGCGCTGGCCTCCAACGGAAGCGAGGCCACGGCCTCTAGCTTTGCCTTGGAAAACCAGACGCGACATCCGGATTGCCTCAATGACGGCAGCGTCGATCAACGTCAGGCTTTCCCCTGGCGATCAGGCGAAAACGGCCCCGCCTGGGTTCGGATTGATTTTTCTCAACCCGTCCACGTCGACCGCGTGGTCTGGCATCGAGGCTTTAGCTCCCCAACCGAATACACGATCGAAGTCCTCCCGCCGGATCGGGACATCTGGCAGGAAGTGGCCCACACGCGTGATCGTCTGCCAGCGCCGGATGACACGCGCTCCCCAGCATCAGTGGATCTCCCGGGTCTGAGCGATTCCGAGATCGAAGCCGTGGTGACACTCAATGCCACCATCCGGAATACCTCGGCCAGTCTCGCCCGGCATCGGGCCGGCCCCCAGGTCTATGCAGCCAGTTTCTCGCAGAAACCCGAAACGACCTGGCTGTTGAAACGCGGCGATGTCATGCAAAGGACGAAGGAGGTCGTGCCAGCAGTGCCCGCCTTCCTCGGTAATCTCGCGTTCAAGGACACCGATCCCGAACCCGCGCGGCGCCTGGCCCTCGCTCGACATCTTACCGAGCCGGGTCATCCGCTGACGGCACGTGTCATCGCCAATCGCCTGTGGCAACACCATTTCGGCACCGGCCTGGTAGACACGCCCTCCGACTTGGGAGAGATGGGACGGCCACCCTCCCACCCAGAGCTTCTCGATGATCTGGCTCTCGATCTCATCGATCACGAATGGTCGCTCAAGCATCTCCATCGCCGGATCCTTACCTCTGCCACTTTTGTCCAATCGAGCCGCCCGCGGGCCGCCGCTCTCGCCATTGATGCCGATTCCAGATTGCTCTGGCGTTTTCCCGCGAGACGGGTCGAGGCTGAAGTCATCCGCGACAGCATCCTCACAGTCAGCGGAAAACTCAATCCACGACAAGGCGGTGTTGGGTTCGATTTCTTCGTGCAACAGGGTGGCCTGTCAGATTATCAATCGCACGAAACCTTCGATCACCACGGGTGGCGGCGCATGGTTTACGCGAGAAAGATCCGCATGCAAGCGGTGGACATTTTCGGAGACTTCGACTGCCCCGATGCCGGACAAATGAAGCCGCGCCGGACGCGGTCAATCACACCACTGCAATCATTGGGACTGATGAACAGCCCTTTTGCTGTCAGGCAGGCGGAGTTCTTTGCCCAGCGTTTGCGCGCCGAGATCGGCAGTCACGACGACACCGCCGCCCAGGTCCAGCGCGCCGTCCGACAAGCCTTTTCTCGTGAGCCCACCGCTGATGAAGTCCAGGTCCTGACCAAGCTCGCGGCGGAACATGGACTCGAGCAGGCTTGTCGAGTGCTCTTCAACACCAGCGAATTCATTTTCCTACCATGAGTCATCTATCACCTACCGGGATCGATATCCTCACCAATCGGCGAGGATTTCTCACGCGTTCCGCCGCCGGCCTGGGAAGTATCGCCCTTGCCAGCCTGATGGCCAGGGGAAGCCCAGCCCTGGCCGACTCTCCCCATGCAGCGCGCCCGGCACACCGTCCAGGAGGAGCCAAGAACGTCATCGTGGTTTTTTGCTCCGGCGCCTTGAGCCATGTCGATACCTTCGATTACAAACCCGAGTTGATTCGCCGCCACGGAGAGCCGCTTCCTGGAATGGAGAGACTCGTCTCCTTCCAAGGCCCCAACGGCGCTCTCACCCGGCCTCTCTGGCGCTTTCGCCACCGGGGCCAGTGTGGGAAAATGACGTCCGATCTTCTGCCCCACATCGGGGCCCTCGCCGATGATCTTTGTTTCCTTCATGCCTTGACCAACAAGTCCAACACCCACGGTCCGGCGGAGAACGTGATGAACACCGGCTTTGCCTTCGACGGCTTTCCCAGCATGGGAGCCTGGGTCAACTATGCCCTCGGCAGCGAAAATGAAGACCTTCCCGCCTTCGTCGCCCTCGAGGATCCGCGTGGCATGCCGCAGTCGGGACCTAACAATTGGGCCAACGGATTTTTGCCCGCTGCTTTTCAGGGAACACCGTTTAGCAGCACCAAACCCATTCGCCATCTGAAGCGACCGGCATCGCTCACGGCCTCGACTGACGCAGCTGCTCGTGAAGCTCTGCGACAGCTCAACGAAACGCATGCCCAACGCTTTCCCGGGGACCAAGCCCTCGCCGCACGCATGGCGAGCTACGAACTGGCGGCCCGCATGCAGTTGAGCGTCCCCGCCGTGGCCGACCTCTCGACCGAGCCGGCGCATGTCCATCGGCTCTATGGGGCCGATAGTCCCAACCGCGTCAAGGCCGCCTTTGCCAAGAACTGCATCCTCGCCCGTCGCCTCATCGAGCGTGGCGTCCGCTTCGTCCAACTCTTCAATGGAGCCTATGCCTCGGGAGGAGCGATCAACTGGGACGGGCACAGCAGGCTCAAAGAGCAGTATGACGTTCACGGAGAAATTCTCGACCAGCCCGTGTCTGGCCTCTTGCGTGATCTCAAACAGCGCGGACTCCTGGAAACCACGCTCGTGGTCTTTGCCACGGAGTTCGGCCGCATGCCCATGTTCCAAGCAGGCACCTTTGGGCGAGATCACAATCCGCATGGATTCACCTGCTGGCTTGCCGGAGCCGGCGTGCGCGCGCCCTATAGCCACGGCGCGACCGACCCTTTTGGCTTTCGAGCCTCCGAGAAAATCACCAGCGCGCACGATTTCCACGCCACCATCCTTCACCTCCTAGGCCTCGATCACGAATCCCTCACCGTTTATCACAATGGGATTGAGCGCAGACTGACAGACGTTCATGGCCACGTCATCCGGGAAGTGACTGCCTAACCTATCTATCTATCTACCGAGCCACATGCGCAGGCTTCGCGTCACCAGTTCGGAGGCATCTTGCTGGACGAAGTGATCGGCACCGGGAATCGTCACCAAGGTCAGGTCTTTCTCGAGCCACTCCCACGTATTGTTCAATGCGGGTGCGAGCAAGGCCGTGTCTTCAAGCCCGTGGATCATCAATACGGGACACTGGACTTTGGGGACGTCACCTTTGGGCTCCTGATAGGGTTCCCTGGGATAATTCTTCTTGTAATAGTGCAGCATGGCTTCAAAGTCGGACCGCTTGAAGGCCTCGATGTAGCGAGACTTGGCTTTGGGGTCCTTCACCCAAAAGGCCAGCCCTTCGGCCGTGAGTTCCTCGTGGGCCCCCTCTTCCTGAAAGCGCCGGGCATAGGCACTGTTCTTCTGTTGCTGCGGGTTGTTGGCCAACTCCCGCGCCAACCCACGGGGGTGCGGCAGGTTGAGGATCATCAATCGTTCCGTCATTTCCGGATGGCTCATGGCGAACTGCCAGGCCACCATGCCGCCCCAGTCGTGCCCACAGATGATCGCCTTGTCTTGACCGAGATCCTTGATGACCGCCGCCACGTCATTGACCAGGAGGTCCAGGGCGTAGTTGTCCATCCCCTTGGGCTTATCGCTCTTGTTGTATCCCCTCTGATCAATGGCAACGACTTGGTAATCCGAGCTCAGAGCCTCCATCTGATCGCGCCAGGTATACCAGAAATCCGGGAAGCCGTGGATCATGACGATGGGATCCCCTTTACCCAACGCCACGTAGTGAATCTTGACCCCGTCGCTGTCCGCGTGCGCGTGAGTCACGCGATCGAAGACGTCCCTGTCTTCGGCCAAGACTTTGGCTGGTCCCAGCCCCATCGAGAGAGCCCATGACAAACCGAGACAGTATAACAGAGAACTCCGGTGAGGTTTCATCGCTCCGAGATTACCCTGGTCAACTCGGAGGACAACAGAAGATTCTCCCCGCTCGATTCACCTTCCACCCACCAATCGCTTCACCGCCTCCTCGACACGGGGAGGCAATCCGTAGGAGGGCAACTCTTTCAACAAGGCCTCGCCGTGCCGCACCAGTCCCGAACTCAAATAAGCATTGAGCCGGGTAGCCACCGTTGAATCTGCCAGTGATTTCCCGTCGGGGTAGGTGGTACTCAAGAACGCGCGAATCTCGCGATACCGCGTCAGTCCGTATTTCTGATGATAGTCTTCCGCATAAGTAAACTTGTGGAATGGAACGATCTTGGTTTCGATCTCGTCTTCCGAGATTCCGAGGCGCCTGGCTTCGGCCGATCGGGAGGCTTCGGCGAGTTCACGCTGTTTCTCGTTGCGATAGAACACCGCGTTCATGTATTGCCGGCTACGGTTGGAGGAGCGACAGCGATGTGCCCGCCAAAAGCGGTGCAGCAGATCCTCGTAGCGGATCACCGTGGGATCGTAATCGATGGAAATCGCCTCCGTATGATCGCCTAAATTGAGATAGGTAGGATTTTCCTTGAGGCCTCCGCAATAGCCGACCCTCGTCCGCAGCACACCGTCGATGACTCCGAACTCGGAATCCGGCCCCCAGAATCATCCCAGGCCAAAGGTAGCCGTTTCAAAGCGCACGGTCGACTTCTCTCGATCCAGGGGCAATGTCCGGGCGTTCACATTCCCGTTCTCCTGCGGGAGTTTGCTATGGGTCATGGTTCGCATGGTGACCAATCCTCCTAAAATGAGTGCAAGGTAAACCAGGTTTTTCATCAATGCCTTGGGTGGTGGCTTCGTTCGTTCTTGAAGTCGACGCCGACACCTCCACCTTATTCCTCAATTCCCTCCAGATCAGACACTTACTCGGCTCGAGACGCCCACGACAAATCGCCGAAAAAGCTGGAAAGACGAAGGAGAGCACGGCACCTTCATTAGACATCCTGGTCGATAGGAACTACTCTTGATCACCTTTCCCACTCATCGTACCTACCTCACGCCAACGATGACTCACCCTTTAAAAATTCTGGTTGTCGACGATCACCCAATCGTCAGAAAAGGTCTCATCCAGGCCATTGCCGAAGAGGATCACCTCGTCGTCGTGGGAGAAGCCAGCAGTGCCCGAGAAGCCCTGGCTTTTGTGACGACGAATCCCGTCGACGTCGTTGTCTCCGACTTCAGGATGCCCGGGATGAATGGCCTCGAACTCGCCGTTCGGCTCCTCGACCGCGATCCGCCGATTCCCGTGGTATTGCTTACCATGCACGACGACGAAGAAGTCTTTAACGAAGCCGCCAACTGCGGCGTCCTCGTCTACCTACTCAAAGACGAGATCATCGACAATATTCAGAAGGGTATCGTCGCTGCCGCGATGGGAGAGTCTTTCGTCAGTCCCTCTCTTGGAAAACTGGTGATGCGCCGCAGTCAAGGCACCCAACGATTCAAGAAGAAACAGTCCGGCCTGGGAAAACTCACACGGAGCGAACGCGCCGTCTTGAAACAGGTGGCACAGAGCAAGTCCAGCAAGGAAGTTGCGACGGCTCTTTCGATCAGCCCGCACACTGTTTCAACTCACCGTAGCAATATCGCGAAGAAGTTGGGACTCTCGGGAAAACAGCCTCTCTTGAACTTCGCTTTGGCCAATCGGTCTGCGATACTTAATCTCGACGATTAAGAGAACGGGAGCACCCCGGAATGGAATGGTGCCCTGACCATTTGCCACCGAGCAGCTTCGCGAGGTGTCGCGGAGGCAATAACGTATATCCGAACAGGCAACCCTCTGGACGCGCTATGTTAAAATCCTTCAATGGTCGACAAGGCCATCCTGGCGCCCGACGAGACGACGTCACTCTTGACCAGAAGGTGCGAACGAGATTCGCTTGGGGCAAAGGCGCTGCCATTGTTGCCTGTTGACCGGCCGCCGACGGTCAAGAAGGCTTCGGTATCGATCTTGAGGCAGGCGCAGGCGCGTGGATACTTGGCTTCATAGAGTCTGAGAAACTCTGTATAAGCATCCAATGCCGCTCTCCGATTTTCCGCCATGTAGATCTCATGGACGTACTTCTTCGCGTGGTGCTGTGCCGTTGCCGGCAACTTCTTCAGGATATTGGCCGATCGTTGCACCCAAAAGCCGTGCTCGCCGATACCAGTGTATTCCTCTTCTAGCGCCTCGAGAAACCCACAGACCTCTTTGGCGATACGTATTTTCGATGGAATCTTCAATCTCCGCTGCTTGAGGTCCTCGAAGACTTTTTTCCAGGCCGACTTGGTCTCACGCCGGCCCTCACTGACAACGATCAATTCCTTGGTTCCATCCATCAAGGCACCGACGATCACGACAACATAGGTGCTGAGATGACTTCGCCCCACGGAATAGCAGATACCGTCGGCCCAGAGGTGGGCATATTTTGCACTGCTAAGGTCTCGCTCGTTCCACTGTTTGCGCTCGAGTCTCCACTTCTTCTCGAGTTGCGCCACGCTCGCTGACGAGAGAAAGCTGGCCGCCTCACCACCAAGATCCTGCACCAGCGTATCGTGCATCTCCGACATGGACACGCCTCGCAGATACACCGCCGGGATCAGGGCATCCATCCACGAGACTCGACGAAGGTATGGCGGAAGGATGGTGCTGGCGAACCGCTTGCCAGGGCGACGGTCGTCAATCCTCGGTTGCTTGATCGGAACGCTGCCAAGTCCTGTTTGCAGTTTTCGCGCCGGGAAGTAGCCGTTGCGAACGACCTGGCGATGCCCATTGGCATCTCGATAGTGGCGATGAGTGCGAGTGTAATTGTCGACTTCGTTCTCGACGGCGGCTTGCAGGATCGCCTGGGCTCCTTTTCGGAGGACGCCTTCAAGAGCATCCCGGCAGACGACGTTGGCTTCCTGGTGACCAACGGGCGATGGAGCAATGGTAGAGCAGTTGACTGTGTTCATGGAAGTTCAGTGGTTTCCCTCCCCAAGTGGTTGCGGACAATGGGCCATCCCTCCGGCAGCGAGCTCCAAAGACGTGGTAAACAGCTCGCACAGAGCGTCAGCCCAGCATCGCCGGAGCGAGAGATCGAACAGAGGTAGTTGTACAAGAGACCCCAGTCTCGGACGGATGCGATCCCGCCCAGCAACAGAGTTCCGCTGGTGAAGACCTGAACGCAGATAGCGCCTTGATCGACTTCCAGTGAGCGCCATCCGGAAACCCAGAATCGCCCCCTTTCCTCGGCATGCTGACTGACTTTCATTAAACTCCACACACTCTGCAAAATGGTCTCTAGTTGATCTCGGCAACACTCTCTACATCGCCCAACACTCGGTTGATGAGTTGACCGTCTTACCCATTATCGTGTTAACATTGTCATTGGACCTCTCTAACTTTTCTCGATAGATCGGCCCCCCTTACGAATCCATTGGTAACCTCGTCCCGAACCAATGACAATCGAGCGCCAATACCAAATCGAGCCCCGACTATTAACTAGAAAAGCCTAGTCAATACTAACTAGGAGCCACACACTAATGCCTCGAGCATCTATCAATCATTCACGCGATTCTCCTCAATCCGTGATCTGAAGAGTCGGGATCTCCAAACCCCAGGCTCTCGCCCAGTCCTCCGCCACCGAGCCCCACAACAAAAAACCCGTTGGACGCTACGAGCATCCAACGGGTTTCTTTCGTCTGTTTACGGCAACTAACTCTCCTCAACGCTGGAGAAGATCTCGCAGAACTTCTCTCGCAAGGCCTTCTTCGCCTTCGCCTGCGTCAGATTGGCCTTCCACAGGGCTCCGGCCGCTTCCAAGACCGCGTCGGCTTCCTGTTCCATGACGGGACCCCACTGGTCGCGGATCTTCTCCTTCAGAATGTCCACCTGCACGGCGTGCATCGCCGCACTGAGAGACTTCGTATTCAGTTTGATCGCGGTCTCCACCGGACAAGCAGCTTCATTGTCACAGATGGCCTCGCTCACGGGGCAGCCACAGGATGTGTTGTCTTGGCAACAAGCCGTGGCGGCAGGATTGGACGGTGTGTTTTGGCAACAGGTACTCATGTTTCTCTTCCTTTCTGTTTGATGGTTTGTTTTTCTTTGTTTCGGTTGATCACATACCAACTAGTTGGTATGTAAATTGGCGAAATGATTTCACGCGACGAATGGCCTCTTCTCATGGTTTGAAGCGCCTAGGCCGGCGGGAGAACGGCTTCCAGTTGCGCCCTGAAGTGGGCCAGATTGTTGATCACGATGCTCGAATCCTGCCGCGCTTTTCCGATGAGCATCGAACCCTGAATGAGTGCAAGAAAGAGATCGGCCCACCCCTTGGGGTCGAAACTTGCCTTCGGAGCATGGGCCGCCTTGGCCGCAGCCAGGTCCCCTGCAAATCGTTCGATCTCCGCCTCGAATCTGGAACAGCACTCGTCACGCAGTTCCGGCCGATCGACATGAATTTCCTGAGCTAGCGTCCCCACCAAGCAGCAGGGACAACCGTCCGCGGCCGCGCAGGCCACCATCTCCTGCGCCGCATCGAGAAAGACGTATACCCGATCACGCGGATCCTCCGGAGGCACCCCCATGATCTCCGCCAAGCGCCCTTTCCGCATGGCGTCATAGTGACCGATCAGCTGCGAAGCGAGGTCCTCCTTGGATTTGAAATAGTAAAAGAAACTGCCCTTGGTCACCCCGGCACAGGAACAAACCTCATCCACCGCCGTGGCGTTGTAGCCCTTGGCCAACATCAGTTCCACCCCGGCATCGAGGAGGCGCTGTTTCTTTTCAGGTAGTTCAGGCATAAACCAACTAGTCGGTATGTACTCGGAATCGCCACGGCTGCAAGCAGTTTTTCATTCTTGTGCCCTTGCGTCTTGGCAACCCCTCCAGGCCGTTCTCTATTTGCCTTTCTTACCCCTACCCCAGTTATTCCCACCCCATGTTTTACCCTTTTCGAGGGGCCTTGGCCCTACCTCTCCTCATCGCCATCTCGAGCCGCGTTCACGGGGACGTCACGTCCGCCTTTCTCGATGAACTCAGCCTCCCTACCATCGGATCCATCACCGGAGGACTGACCAATCACGGCGACACGTATTATTTCGGGAGCCATGAGGAAGAGACCGCAGGCCTGTGGCGAACCAACGGGACTACCTTGGGCACCATTCAGGTAAACTCCCAGGAAACCGATGCTTTCAAAATCTCCGCACCTCCCTATCTCTATTACTGGGTTGATAAAGAACTCTGGCGTAGCAACGGAATTCCCCACCGCCAGACCTTGGTCGATGAATCCTTCGGGTCTCCTCCAAAACGGGAAGACTATCTCTTCGGCGGCCTCGGGGGCGACCTCTTCTGGCTGGACAATGTCGACGGCGGCTGGGATCTACGGCGCATCGGTCAGGGGCCCTCTTCCGTCGTCGTCCTCCACCTTCCGCGAGGGGGGGCGCGCTCCTTCGCCGGCATGATGCATCACGACGGCGAAGGTCGCCTCGTCTTCTTCGCCCCCCATCCCGAGACGGCGACCACCGGGCTTTGGACGACCGATGGCACGGCCGCCGGCACCGTCGTCCTCGACACCGGCATCGACATGGAGCAACGTCCGATTCTGGCGCCTAACAACAGCATCTACTACACCAAACGGCTCGATGGCCGGACACAGCTCTACCGCAACCACGGCACTCCTGAGAGCAGTCTGCTTCTCGGCTCGAAAGAAGAGGAAGACTACGAAGATCCTGATGAGTTTCTCGTGGAAGAAGACATTCTGTTCTTCCAGGCATCCGATAGCGTTCACGGAACCGAACTCTGGCGAGTGGCCCACGACGACAACCAGGTCGAGCGCGTAGTCGACCTCAATCCGGGCAACAACAGCTCGTCTCCCGAACCGCTCGCGGTCTTTCAGGGCGCCCTCTGGACCATGGCTCGCGTCGACGGTAGCACGCGACTCTGGCATATTCCCCTCGAAGCCCACGCGGGCACGGGCCCCTCACGGATCGATTGGTTGCCCGAGGACGTCGAGGATCACTACTTCCACCAAGCCATCGCGAATGACACCGAAGTCTATCTCGCGTCCAGTTCTTCGAAATCAAACAAGACACGCTGGCTAACACGGAGCGACGGCACCGAAAGAGGAAGCGAGACTTACGAAGAGGAATGGCTCACGGAGATTGATGGGATCGAGGACGGCTACCCCCAT
This sequence comes from Verrucomicrobiales bacterium, assembly GCA_028281705.1. Lineage (GTDB taxonomy): Bacteria > Verrucomicrobiota > Verrucomicrobiia > Verrucomicrobiales > DEV007 > JAACDM01. Next base: position 1,227 of record JANQJH010000087.1, on the reverse strand, counting down.
CTTTACCCCACGCCATTCGGGGCCCTCTTCCCCAGCTTCAAGATTTCCGTGGGCACGGAGATCCACCGATTGGGTCCCGCCGATGAAAACCCCGTTCTCATCAAGGATGCCAATAGCACGCCGATTGAAAACGGACGCGCCGTCCTTCTCCAACCCGTGCCGCGAACCACGGACATCCAGTACTTCACCATCACGGCGGAGAACGAGCACGCCTTCGTCCATCTCGATATCGCCGGGCGCCGCGATGTCATCCGCTCCGATGACGCCGTTGACATTGGCTGGTCACTGACCACGAATGAAATCACGGGAACGACGTTCTTCCGGGACAATGAAGGGCTTTGGAGCCTCTTGCCGGGCGGCTCCACGCCCTCACTCATCTACGACAACCCCACGACCCGATCGGAGCGACAGGGCCTCAATTTCCCCTTCACCACCACGGACAGCGGCATTCTCTTCCTCGCCGTCAGCGGTGCTCCCGTCACACTCTTGAGCATGCTCCATAGCAATGGCCTCCCTGGCGGAACGCCCGAACTGATGGTGCGCCACGAGACCTACAAGGATCGCCCGGTCAACTTTGAGGGAAGACGCTACTTCGTCATCAACAAACCCGCGCTCTGCATCCAGCCTTGGTACACGACCGGCCCCAACAGCATCTCACGCTTTGTCACTTTTGCCAGTGAAGTCCGAGTCATGGGCACGACCAATTCCCACCTCTATTTCTCCCAGGGCGACCAGCTGTGGAGCTACGACGGGCGGTTTCCCATGGTCAGCGTCGGCGCTCGAGCGGCCGTTTCCTTTCTCGTTGAACCGCCCGTGGCCGACGGTGACGATCGCTTCTTCTATCTCGGCCAAGACGGCAAGGGCATCGAACTCTGGGTCACCGACGGTTCGAGCGAGAACACCGAACGCCTGACGGATATCGAGCCGGGAGAATCCGTCCCCTTCCGCAGCCTCACGGCCGTCGATGACACCGTCTTCTTCGCGGCCAACGAAGAGGACACAGGCCTGGAGCTCTGGATGAGCGACGGGACTGAGGAAGGCACGGTTCGCCTGACGGATCTCATGGAGGGCGAAGAGGATTCACTCCCCACCGACCGCGAAGCCGCCATCATTGGCGCGCACGGTGACTATGCCTATTTTGCCGCCGACGATGGCGTCCACGGCATGGAACTCTGGCGGGTGCACCAGTCGGGCGAGCCCATCGAGCTGGTCCAGGACCTGGTGCCC
>JANQJH010000015.1 GCA_028281705.1 Verrucomicrobiales bacterium | reverse complement strand
CTAGCGGCGCAACTTGAGCGATTTCAGGAGTCCCTGATACTGCTCTTCGTTTTCACGCCGGGTGTAATCGAGCAATTTACGGCGCTGGGCCACGAGCATGAGAAGGCCACGCCGTGAAGACACATCCTTTTTGTGCTTGGCCAGATGCTCCGTGAGGTGGTTGATACGCGCAGTCAAACGTGCGATCTGGACGCCGGAGCTGCCGGTGTCTTTCTCGTGTTGCTGAAAGTCAGAGATTTCGATGCTTAATTCACTCATTTCGCCTATGGAATCGTCTTCTACCCTTGAAATTCTCAGGTGGAAGGCCGGGTATAGAATCATATTTCTTCCGCCTAGCAACTGAAAAGGTCGTCTTCTCCGAATCACCCATCAAGCCTTCCCGATCGTAATCAGATACTGTGCGCGCACCGACCGGTCCCTCCATCCCCTCCCGCATGCCGGTCATGATGCTGCCGAGCTGCAATCTGTTCCCGCACTGCCTGCTCCCGCTCCACATCTTCGAGCCCCGCTACCGCGAAATGCTGGCCGATGCTCTCGGGAAAGATCGGATGTTCTGCATCGGCACCCTGACCCGCCCCGAACAGGCCTCTAGCCCCGATTCCTGCGTGCACTCCGCCTCCACCGCGGGCTTCGTCCGCGCCTGCGTGACCCAGCCCGACGGCTGCTCAAACCTCCTGCTTCAAGGCGTTCAGCGGATCCATTTGAGCGATTTCCAAACGGATCGGCCCTACGTCACGGCAGCCGTCGGTGTGATCGAATCCGTCTCCACGGCTCCCGAGAGTCTCCTCCAAGCCCTCGTCGAGTCCGTGCGCCGCCAGGCCCTGGATCTCATTGAAGCGGGCCAGATGGTGTCCCCAAACGTGCGGACCTACCTGGAGGAACTGAAGGACCCGGAAATCCTGGGGGACCTCATCGCCTACCATTTCATCCGTAACCCCGACGAGCGGCATCCCCTCCTGGAACAAAGTTGCGTCGTATCCCGGCTGCAGTTTCTCCAGCGAACTCTGGCGACTCACCGGCGGAAACCATCGGATCCCTGAACCGGAGCCGTGAGTGCCTTAGCAGGAGCAGACCATTTTAGCGAGCGCTAGTAGGATCTCCCATCATCGCCACCGCTCAAAAAACCGTAGCCGTCGTCATCGCCGCCCCGGTCATCATCGTCGTCATCGTCGTCATCCCAACCTCTTCGCATCCAATCGTCATCCTCCTCGACCATGCCCACAGGATCAAAATCATCAAAAGCACCTCGCCCCCCGCCGCCCCCCGACGCCGCCGCCGGGATATCGACGTCATCATCCGGGTCCCCAAAAAAGCATCGCCCGTCGCGCACACCGTAGGCCACCTTGGCCCCTGTCTTGTCCACTGTCTCGGCGGCGTAATCATCGAGTTCGCTCGGCTCCGAGAGCAGCATCTTCCAGAAGGCGGTCGAGATGCGTTTGGCCTCCTCCTTCTTCGGTTTGGCATCGAAATGAACCCGGGTGCGGCCATCCTTGTCCGCCACACAGCTGAAATGGATCCCCTCCTCCTCGTCATCGCTGTCCGTCGAAGCGCGCACCGAGACCTCCACCACCGAGGGGGTCGTCTCCGACTCCTCCGGGGCCGTCATGCCAAGCACAACCATCAAACGGGACTGGACCCAGACACCTTCAGCGTTCTGGTCCACCAACTTCTTCAGGTCGCTCAGCCCTTCCTTGGAAAGATTCTTGGGCAGGGCGTCGACCAAGGCAAACGACGTCTTTCCCTCTTTGACGACGGGAACATCCAATTCTAGCGAAAATGTGTAAGCTCCTTGATGAACCTTCATGATGGTCAGCAGATCTCTTCTATTGGCCTATGAAAAAGCCGGTGACAAGTCCTTCTCTTACCTCGATTTTTACTCCGTGCCAGCGAGTTGTTGCCCAGGCTCAAAATCGCTAACAATCCAATAAAAGTAGGCGCGAAAAGAGTTTTCCCGCTCGAGACCCATGTACCGCATCACCTTCAGCATCGTCCATGCGCTATTCTTTTTCATCGTTTTCGTCCTGTCACTGCACGCACAAACCCCGAAGACGACCGCGACGTTGCTCGTCGCGGCTGACACCAGCCTCTTCGAACTCGATCCCGACTTCAACATGGGCACGCAACGCGATCTGCCGGCCGGCGCCCTCGGTCCCATGGGTGAGGAAAAACGCGCCCGCCTGCTCTTTCGGGTCGATCTTTTCAACGAGATTCCCGCGGGCGCGGTGATTATCGGCGCCCGCTACCGGGTCTTGGTCACCATGGCTCCCGAGAGCGGCCGCCGGGATTCCACCTTTGCCCTCCATCGCGTCCACGTCTCCTGGGAAGAGGGCGCACAGCGAGGCGACATCCCAGGGGGCCAGCCGGCCAGCGCCGGGGAGACGACCTGGAACGCCCGGAACCATCCGGATACACCGTGGTCCCTCCCCGGAGGGCTGCTCGGGGCAGACTACGCCACGGAAGCCTCCGCCGAGACGCCCATTTCCCGCACGGGGGAGGCGGTCTTCGAATTCAACAGCCAAGGATTGCGTGATCTCAACGCCATGTTGACCGATCCGGACGAGAATCATGGCTGGGTCCTCATGACACAGGAAGAAGATCGCCCCAAAACCGCGCGCCGCTTCGCCTCGCGAGAACATCGCACCGACCCGCCCCAGTTCGAGATCGACTACGAACTCGCGCCCTCCAGCGCCGAATGGCTGGCCTCCATCCAACACGAACGCGAGACCGGCGAGGTCGTCATCTCGGCCGCCGCGCGCGAGGGCAAAATCTACACATTGCAATCCTCAGACAATCTTGAGTCGACGGAGTGGAAAAATGAGACCGTTCCTGCAGAAATTGTCCCAGGCAAAATCAGCTTCCGCAAATTGATCCATGAAAAACGCCGATTTTTCCGTATTATGGAGATGCCTTAGCCCCTGGAAGGGCGATTCGCTCCCGCCCTCTCTCAGCACATCCCCCCACCTCTCCATCCATGAAATTCCTTGCCAGCTCGGTGGCAGCCCTGCTCTGTCTATCATTTCCCCTGGCCACCGCCTTCGGCCAATCCTCCCCGGCGATCACCGGTATCGAACTGGAAGACGCCGGCAGGCTCGTCGTCCAGGCCACCATCCCCCAGGGCTTCAAACACGCCGTCCTGGAAGCCAACGGATCTCCCTCGGACGCGCCCTGGGAAGTGATGATCGCCGGCCCCGTGGACGGTGAGCGAGCCGCCGACCTCACCTTCACTCTGCCCGATCCCGGGAAATTCGCGCTCGTGCGCATTCGCCTGGGTGTCTCGGAAACCATTCCTCCGGCCAGGTTCACCGAGGCCGGCCTCATGACCGCCGACTACCTCACGGAGCCCAATCCCGATCCCGATCCCGATCCCGATCCCGATCCGAACCCCGACCCCGATCCCAATCCTGACCCTGATCCCACAGCCAATCCCGCTCCCCAAACGGAGACCGAGAAGATCGGACACCTCCTAAACAGACTCACCTATGGCCCGACCCCGAGCGCCTTCGAGAAAGTCGAGGCCCTCGGAATCCCGGCCTACGTCGACGAGCAGCTCGATCCCCAAGCCGCTGACGATGCCGGCAACGCGCGCCTAACTTCCAAGACCGAGCCCTTTTTCCTCACATCCGTGCCCGGCGAAGAAACGGACATCATCGCCGAGGGCGCCACCTGGCGCTATTTCAAGGGAACTCACGAGCCGCCCTCCAACTGGAGAGACCTTCGCTTCAGCGATATCTTTTGGGCCAGCGGGGCTGCGGGAATCGGCTACGGCGACGACGATGACGCCACCGTGCTCGACGATATGCGGGGCAGCGACGGCTATCTCTCCCTCTACGCCCGCCACAAGTTCAACGTCGACGATCCCGCCGCGCTGGAGAGCCTGGTTCTGCGCCTGCGCTACGACGATGCCTTTGTCGCCTACCTCAATGGTCACGAGATCGGCCGGGCCAACATCACCGGCGATCCCCCGGCCCACGACGACCGCGCCACCAGGGCGGGAGGAAACGTGGACAACGACGATCTCCCGGCCGACTTCGCCGTCGCGAACTTCAGAGACTACCTTCAGCAGGGCGACAACGTCTTGGCCATCCAGGTACACAACGCCAACCCGTCGAGTTCAGACCTCTCGTTCAGCCCCCAGCTGTATCACGCCCCGGCGCCCAGCTACCAGGCCATCCGCGGGATCGATGCCCTGCAGCAATACGTCCACGCCCAGGGCATCTACTCCGAGCGCCAGCTCCAGTCCGTCCTCGCAGATTTCTGGGAGAACCATTTCACCACCGACTATCACAAACTGACGGAATACCTCGAAGACCTGGAAGCTTACGAAAAGCTCATGACGACCGATGCCGAAGAAGACCGGCTCGAGCGGCAGATCAGGATCGAGTCCGCCCAGATGGAGTTCCAGGAATACCAGTTTTTTCGGGACAACGCCCTCGGCTATTTCGGCGACCTCCTGCTCTACAGCGCCACCAGCCCCTCGATGTTGATCTACCTGGACAACGTCCTCAATCTCAAAGACGAGCCCAACGAGAACTACGCCCGGGAAATCATGGAACTCTACGCCTTCGGCGTGGACAACCGCTACACCCAGTCAGACATCGAAGTCCTCTCCCGCTGTTTCACCGGTTGGACCATCCGCAAGGTGAAACCCGAAGGCGTGAAACCGTTTCCCGAGTCAGCCCGCAACCCTTACACCACACCCAGTCTAACCATCCAAGAGGAGACGCCCCTGGTCGATCTCGGCCCGGGCTGGCGCTATTACAAAGGCGATCGCGAACCCACTCCCGACTTGGAGGGAAATCCCACCACCTCTTGGGCGCAACCCGGGTTTGCCGATGTCTTCTGGACGCCGGCTTCCACCGGGATCGGTTATGGCGATGACGACGACGCCTTTGTCCTGGAAGACATGCGGGGCAACTATCTCAGCGTCTATGCCCGGCATGAATTTGTCCTGCCGCCAGACACCGCCTTTGACGAGCTGGTCCTCGATGTTGCCTATGACGATGGCTACGTGGCCTACCTCAACGGTGAAGAAATCGGCCGCAGCCGTTCCATGCGCAACTACGGCGAACCGCCGGCCTTCGACCGCTCATCCCGGAGTCACGAAGCCGATGACGGGAACGATGTCATCTTCCTCGAGCCTTACAAACATCTGCTGAAGCCCTCTCCCGAAACCAACCTTCTCGCCTTTCAAGTGCACAACCGGAGCCTCGGGAGCAGCGATCTGACATTGGCGCCTCGAATCCTCGCCCGGACCTACACGGACAATAGCATCGATGATGCCAGCCCGGCGGGCCTCTGGACCTTCCGCTTCGACCCCGACGAGCATGATCTGGACGAGAAAATCCTCTTCGAAGGCACGGAACACGAACTCCGGCTCCCCGCCGGGCGCAGCGGCGTAGCGGGGGTGAATGACGCCATCGACGTCATCGACGTCATGGAGCGCCATCCCTCAACCCGCGAATTCATCGTCATCAAACTGGTGAACAAGCTTGTCTCCGATGAGATCGGCCTCGAAAGCTATCACGCCGGCACCGCTCCCCCGGAGCTCATTGAACTCGTCGACCAGGGCATCGCCGCCTGGCAATCGACACCTCGCCCGGGACACATCGCCACCGTCGTCCGCGCGCTGGTGGACCCTGACAATCAATCCAACGGCTTCTGGTCCGGCGTGGCCTACCGCTCCAAGGTCAAGAGTGCCATTGAATACATCAATAGCTCCGTGCGCGCCCTCGACGCCGAAGTGATCAATGACAATCTTCCCGAGGTCAACGAGGACCTCGGCATGACCATCTTCGAACGCGGCGATCCCGACGGTTTCCCCGAGGCCGGCGAAGGCTGGATGGACACCCAGGGCTTGCTGGAACGCGTCAAGTTTAGTCAGGCCTTGAGCCGCGGCCTCTCACGCAGTGCCACGGACTGGGATGCGACGAGCTATTTCCAAGCCTACCAGCTAACCACCCCCGAAGAAGTCATCGCGCATTTCGACAAGTATTACTTCCAGGGCAGTCTTCACGAAGATCACCGTGCCGTTCTTCTCGAGTTTGCCAATACGGATGAAGACTGCCGGACCAGCCTCTGGGCCTTGCAAAACAACACGACCAAGCGCAATCGCCTGCGGGACATGACGGCCCTTCTCCTGGCCTCACCCGACTTCCAATTTCAATAGACTGACCCTCTCCCACTTTTTCTTACCTCCCCGACACCATGACGAATCCTAGCAGACGTCAATTCATCCGCCGCAGCGGTCTCTTCGGCGGCGCCCTCGCTTTTCACCCCTCCCTCCTCAATCGCTCCCTCCATGCAGCGGAGCCGGGAGACAACAAGAAGCTGCTCTTCGTCTTTCAGCGCGGCGGCAACGACGGGATCAACACCGTCATCCCCCGCGGTGACAGTGAATACAGCGCGGCCAATCGGCCCTCACTCTACATCCCCGAAGGCGCCGGCCTCGATCTCGGCAACGGCTTCGCCCAGCTGCACCCGGCCTTGGCGCCCCTCATGAACCTCTATCACTCCACCCAACTCACGGGCACGGCCGGCCCCGGCAACCTCGCCGTGATCCATCGGGTGGGCTACGCCAACCAATCGCGTTCGCATTTCGATAGTCAAGATTACTGGGAGAAGGGCGTCCCGCGGGACAAGAGCATCAAAGACGGTCTCTTCTACCGCCAACTGGCTTCCACCAAGGACCTCAAGGCGGTGGAGAACGCCTTCATCGCCGCCTCCATCTCCGGCTCTCAGATCGATGCCCTCCAGGGAGCGCATCCCTTTCCCAACTTCAAGGAAGCCGAAGACTTCACCTTCCTCGGCGACGATGCCGAGAGCGGCAAATTCCTCGGCGAAGCCCCCGCCGCGGGTAAGCCCCGCGGAAAAGGCCTGCGCGGCCTCTACTCCGGCCCCGGCGGCCTTCCCAACGCGCGCTACGCCAAGCTCGTCCGGCAGACCGGGCAGGCCATGAGCACCACCCTCGGCACCTTGAAATCCGCCGTCGACCAGGGCCCCTACACCCCGGAAAATGGAGCCATTTACCCCAACGGAAGCTTCGGCGACAAGCTGACCGAGGCCGCCATGCTCATGAAACGCACGCCCGTGCGCGTCGTCGGCCTCAACATCGGCAGCTTCGACACTCACAGCAGGCAGGGCCAGCAAAATGGCAAACATGCCGATCTCCTGGGAGACATCGCCCAGGGGTTTGAAGCCCTCTACCTCGATCTCCAAGATCAATGGGAGGACCTCATCATCGTCACCATGACCGAGTTCGGCCGCACCTCGAAAGAGAACGGCGGCGGCGGCACCGACCACGCCGAGGCCAGCACCATGTTCGTCGCCGGCGGCGGAGTCAACGGAGGCGTTTACAACTGTGATAGCGCCACCTGGAAAGACGGCGACATGTTCAGCAAACGCGGCCGCTACCTTGCCCGCCGCACCGATTTCCGAGCCGTCTTCGCCGAAATTTTCACCAAACACTTTGGCGACGACCCCGGCCTTCTCGACACCATCATGCCTGGCTATTCCGAAGCCGCCGATGACATCCCGAGCGACTTCGCGTCGTTAGGTATCCTCTAGCCTAGCTTTGGAGTGATGCGGACACTCCTGTCCGCCCGATGTGCGTCCTACTTTGCCAGAGGTCATTTCCAAGATCAAAACACTAACAATAACTTGAAACCGGCGTCCCGCCGGTCCACCCTTCACGCCCCTGCCACCTTGTCCGCAATCGCCAGGAGCACCTGAAAGTGCGGTTTCTCCTCTTCCTTGTGCACGATGGCGATCTCGGGATTCTGAAAGCCCGCACCTTCGAGAAAACCCAACAGTTCAAGCTCGGAAAAACCTAACCAAATATCGGCGTAGAGTTCCCGCGCATCCTCAAACTGGTGCTTCAAAAGATCCAGAATGACGATGCGCCCTCCCGGCTTGAGAATGCGATAGGCCGCTTCCACCGCCCGCTGAGGCTTGGCCGCATGGTGCAAGGCCTGGGAGAAGAACGCCAGGTCAACACTGGCGTCATCAATGGGTGGGTCCATGAGATCGCCCAGACGATACTCCAGATTGAGGAAGCCGTGTTCCTTCGCCAGACCGGCACCGTACTCCACCATCTTCTCCGAGTTGTCGATCGCAATGACCCGCTCGGCCCGCTGGGCCAACAGTTGGGAAAACGTACCCTCCCCCGCTCCGAGATCCGCGATCACCAGTGGCGGCATGAGCTTGAGCAAGGTCTCCGCCAGGCCCTTCCAGGATCGACCGGGACAGTAGTGCCGACCAAATTTTCCCGCCAGCTCATTGAAATAGGACCGCGCCTTGTCCTGCCGCTTGCGCAGCACGAGGCGAAGCGCCGCCGCGTCCTGCGACACCTCATCGATCTCGCCCGCCGCCTGAGCGATGACCTGCCAGAGCCGATCCGCTTCCAAGGGGCCCCGTTTGGCCAGCGGTTGGGCCGCATAGATGCTGTGCTTGCCCGACCGGCGATCCGCCACCAGCCCGGCCTGCTTCAGCTGGGCCAACTGGGTTGAAATCCGGCTCTGGCCCATGGAGAGGATCTCCTGGAGCTCCGCCACCGAAAGCTCCTCCTCGCGCAGGAGCGCCAGAATCCGGATCCGCGTGGGATCGGCAATCAGACGGAGCGATTTAACGATTGACGGCATGGGTCTCCCAATTATGTATCAACATATCATGATTTGTAAATATGTTCTCTGAGAGAGCCTATTGATCCTTCAACTACCTGCATTCATTCCATGGCCAATCGCACCCTCTTTAGCTCCGAATCCGTCACCGAAGGACATCCCGACAAGGTCGCGGATACCATCAGTGACTTCATCGTCGACAAGTGCTTCGAAAACGACGCCGCCAGCCGGGTGGCCTGCGAGACCCTGGTGAAGGACAACCTCGTCGTCCTCGCCGGTGAAATCACGACCAAGTCCTATTTCAACTACCACGACGCCGTCACCGAGGCCATTCGCGAGATCGGCTACACGAACGACGACTGTAAGTTCCACGCGGACACCTTCATGTTCGTCAACGCCCTGAGCCAGCAATCGCCCGACATTGCCCAGGGTGTGAACGCCGCTTCGGCCGAGGGCAAGGCCACGGACGAGCAGGGCGCCGGCGACCAGGGCCTGATGTTCGGCTACGCGACGAACGAAACGCCAGAGCTCATGCCGGCACCGATCGTCTACTCCCACCAGTTGGGCCGCGAGCTCACCCGTCTGCGCAAAGACAACGTGTTTGACTGGCTCCGACCGGATTCCAAGACCCAGGTTTCCTGTGAATACGAAGGCGACAAATTGACCCGCATCTCTGCCGTCGTCGTCTCCACCCAGCACGCCGACGGCGTTTCTCACGGCGAAATCCAGTCCGCCCTCACGGAGAATCTCATCAAGAAGGTGCTTCCCGGCGAATACCTGGACGACAAGACGGAGATCCTCATCAACCCGACGGGCAAATTCGTCATCGGTGGTCCCGAAGGAGACTGCGGCCTCACCGGGCGCAAGATCATCGTCGATACCTACGGGGGCATGGGCCGACACGGCGGGGGCGCCTTCTCCGGCAAGGACCCGAGCAAGGTGGACCGTTCCGCGGCCTACATGTGCCGCTGGGTGGCGAAGAACATCGTCGCCGCGGATCTGGCAGACCGCTGCGAACTCCAGGTGGCCTACGCCATCGGCTATCCCAATCCCGTGAGCGTGAGCGTGCAGACCTTCGGCACCAACAAGGTGGCGGACGAGAAAATCGTCGAGGCAGTGAACCAGGTGTTCTCCTTCAAACCGGCCGATATCATCACGCAACTCAATCTCCTGCGTCCCATCTACCGGGAGACGACCAACTACGGTCACTTCGGTCGCGAGGACAATCTCGACGCCCTCACCTGGGAGAAGAAAGACAAAGTGGAGGCGCTCAAGACAGCCGCCGGCGCCTGATCCTCCTCGCGCCTTTCATCCAGTTCCGCCTAACAACCGAATCCCATTTCTTATCGTATTGATTCATGAGTGTTCCTCCTAACAACGACTACAAAGTCGCCGACCTTTCTCTTGCCGATTTCGGACGCAAAGAGATCACCATTGCCGAGAGCGAGATGCCCGGCCTCATCGCCATCCGCGAAAAGTACGCCGCCGACAAACCGCTCCAAGGCGTCCGCATCACGGGTTCCCTCCACATGACGATCCAGACGGCCGTCCTCATCGAGACCCTGGTCGATCTCGGAGCCGACGTCCGCTGGGCCAGCTGTAACATTTTCTCCACCCAAGACCATGCCGCCGCCGCCATCGCCGAGGCTGGGGTGCCCGTCTTCGCCTGGAAGGGCGAGACCCTGGAAGAATACTGGTGGTGCACCGATAAGGCCCTGAGCTTCCCCGGCGGACTCGGCCCGCAACTCATCGTCGATGACGGCGGCGACGCCACCTTGCTCATCCACAAGGGCTACGAACTGGAGAACGGCTCGGACTGGGTCAACGGCGAGGCCGGAAGCCACGAGGAACAGGTCATCAAGGACCTGCTCAAGGAGGTCCACGCCGCCGCACCGAAACGCTGGCACGACGTCGTCAAGGAGTGGAAAGGCGTTTCCGAGGAAACCACCACGGGGGTCCACCGCCTCTATCAAATGGTCGAATCCGGCAGCCTCCTCGTCCCCGCGATCAACGTCAATGATTCTGTGACCAAGTCGAAGTTCGACAACCTCTACGGGTGCCGCGAATCCCTTCTCGATGGCATCAAACGCGCCACCGACGTCATGATCGCCGGCAAAGTGGCTGTCATCTGCGGCTACGGCGATGTCGGCAAGGGCTGTGCCCAAGCCATGCGCGGCATGGGCGCCCAGGTCGTCGTCACCGAGATCGATCCCATCTGCGCCCTCCAGGCTGCCATGGAAGGCTTCCGCGTCATGCCCATCGAAGACACCCTCGGCTGGGGCGACATCTACGTCACCACCACGGGCAACAAGGACATCATCCGCATCGATCACATGGCAAAAATGAAAGACCAAGCCATCGTCTGCAACATCGGCCACTTCGACAATGAAATCCAAGTGAGCCAGCTCGAGGACTATGACGGCATCCAAAAGGTCAACATCAAGCCCCAGGTCGATCAGTACACCTTCCCCGAAGGCCACAGCATCTTCTTGTTGGCCGAGGGGCGCCTCGTCAATCTGGGCTGTGCCACCGGCCACCCCAGCTTCGTCATGTCCAACAGTTTCGCCAACCAAGTGCTGGCTCAGCTGGATCTGTGGAACAACAAGGAAACCTACGAGAACAAGGTCTACCTCATCGCCAAACATCTCGATGAGGAAGTGGCCCGCCTGCACCTGGAGAAAATCGGCGCCAAACTCACCACCCTGAGCCAGGACCAAGCCGCCTACATCGGCGTGGCCGTCGAGGGCCCCTACAAGCCGGAACACTACCGCTACTAGGGAACGAAACGAATCTCGTCGAAGAAAACGGTCACGTTCTCTCTGACGTCGTCCAAGAAAATCCAAGAGGCATGCTAGTCTCCATTAGCCCAAGTTCGTCAGTTAACGGGAAAAATCGACAATTTTGGGCCTTCTGAGCCCCGCAATCCCTGATTCTATCAGGGTTCTGATTTCGGATTCGCG
>JANQJH010000678.1 GCA_028281705.1 Verrucomicrobiales bacterium | reverse complement strand
TTCTGTCCGTGGTTTGCGGCCTGCAGCGCTACCGCCTGGCGCATGGCAACTTTCCCCGACGCCTGGACCAGCTTGTCACGGAGGGCATCTTTGAGCAGCTTCCTCACGATTTCGTCACCGGCGAGGCGCCCGCCTACGACGTTTCCGAAGAAACCGGATTCACCCTCGCCTCGCTCGATTGGAACCGCACCGGCGATCCAAGCCAATTTGCGTGCTGGATCTCAGTTCCGTAGGGCGATCGTATCGCCACCGCAAACGGACGGCCCGAGAAATTTTCTTGATTCTGGTGTTCAAGGAGATCGTGGGCATAGTAGAGAGTGCCACCTCGCACCAGAGACTCATCTACTGCTCCAATCCCAGACTTACCGGCATCGTGAACGATCAAAAAGCCAGCATTCTCCTCGTGGAAGACAATCCTGCGGACATCCGCCTGATGCTGGAGATTCTCAAAGAAGGCAATATCCCGACCGATTTCCACGTCGTCACTGACGGGGAGGAGGCCATCTCCTTTCTGAAGAAAGAAGGTGAATTCTCCGGGAAACCGCGGCCGGAGATCATTTTTCTCGATCTCAATCTGCCGAAGAAAGACGGCCGCGAAGTGCTCAAGGAAATCAAGTCCGACCCGTCGCTCAAGCGAATCCCGGTGATCGTGATGACCACCTCGGGAGCCAAGGAAGACATTGAGTCGGCCTACGATCACCACGCCAACTGCTTCATCACCAAGCCGGTGGACCTGCAGGACTTCATGAAGGTGGCCGAGACCTTGCGCGGGTTCTGGTTGAACATGGTGCAGCTGCCCGCTTAGTCCCTCCCCTCTTCTCGGCCCCGGGAAAACGACTGGCTGGCGTCAGAGCATGGAGACGAGAGACGTAGATCCCAACCGGGACGTGGGATCGATTCTGCACGACGAAGCAGCCATCCAATCGCGGCTTGATGTCCTGGCCCGGGAGATCACCGAAGACTATCGCGGTCGGAGCCCCTTCACCGTCCTAACCATTCTCCACGGGGGGATGATTTTCATGGCCGACCTTCTTCGAAGGGTACCCCTGCCCCTGCAAATGGAATCGCTCCAGGTTTCGAGTTACCACGGAGAGAAGGAGTCGAGCGGCCAGGTGACCTTTCATCAGAACCTCCCCGACCTCCGCGACCAACACATCCTCATCGTCGACGACATCCTCGATACGGGACGAACCCTGCACGCCATTCGATCGCGGTTCGAGGAGGAGTTGCAACCAGCCAGCGTCCGCATCTGCGTCCTCCTGCAGAAGCGCAAACCCCGTGCCGTGGAGGTCACGGCGGAATACGTCGGATTCGAGATTGACGACGAATTTGTCATCGGCTACGGGCTGGACTTTCAAGGCCGCTACCGCAACCTGCCCTACATTGGAGTCCTCCACGCCGACCACACGCCATGACCATCACCATCCTCTTCTTTTCCACCCTTCGCCAGATCACGGAGAGTGACCAGATGACGATGGAACTGGACGACAAAACATCGCCCACTGTGGCCGATGTGTTAGAGCGCCTCTACATCGTCTATCCCAAGCTCCGGGATTGGGACGATCAAGTCTTGCTCGCCCTGGACCAGGCTTACGTCGATCGCCAGGCGTCCATCGGCTCAGGCCAGGAACTCGCCGTCATGCCACCCGTCCAAGGTGGATAGGAAAAGGTGAGGTGAGATCGGCGTCTCGCGGCGAGATGCCGGTTTCACGTTGGGAGGAATAACGGCTTCTGCATCACACCACGGTTCGTTGGAAGCTCCCCAACTCTCCGGGTCTCATCCCGCAAATAACGAAGGGACTGAAGTCCCTGCCACTTTCTTGGAATGTGGGAGGGACTTCAGTCCCTCGGTTTTTTGGAAGCACCTCATTCTTGAAGCAGATGACCTCCGGCAAACAAAAAGGCAGACGGGGCGTCGAGTGTCCGCATCACTGGCTCCACTTATTTGGAAGTCAGGACGCCTTGCCCTGTGTCTTCGTTTTCTCCACACGGAGGTCGAGGTCGTTCTTCTCAAATCCGGAAGTCTCTTCTTCAGGCCAGTTCTCACCGTTCAACACTTCCGCACTGGATTTGCCCATGGCCACGGAGATCCAGCGGAACTCTTCCGTTTTATCGAGCACGACCTTGATCAACATGGTTAGGGGGATGGCGACAAACATCCCGATCGGCCCCCAGACCCATCCCCAAAAGAGGGCCGAGAGAATGACGACCAAGGTGGAGATCCCGAAGCGCCTTCCCAAAAGCATCGGCTCCACGAAGTTGCCCAGGGACATGTTGATACAGAGATAGCCGGTCCCGATAAGAATGGCCGGCACCATCCCCAACTGCCACAGCGCCAAGAGACATGGAGGAATAGCCGCAATGATCGAACCGATCGAGGGAATGTAATTCAAGGCGAAGGCTAACAATCCCCACAGAAGTGGAAACTCGAGATTGAAGGACCACGTGAGGAGAGAGGCCAGCAGTCCCGTCGCCAGGCTGACCGCGGTCTTGATATGCAAGTACCGCTGAATGTCCCTCGAAATCTGCGCTAGAAAAGCGAGATCCGGTCCTTTCGACTCACTGATGTCTTCAAAACGCGTCTGCATGACGAGCGACTCGCTCATCATGAATATCATGATGATGAAGATAAAGAACACCGTTCCCGTGAGCGATGTGATGTTGTCCAGGACCTGGTTGGCTGTCGGCAGTTCGTAGCTGAACTGGTGAGTCAGCCGGCGAATCATCTCGAGAAAGTTCTCCTTACTTTCCTGTAACTGATCGGTCTTTGTCAGGATGGGCGTCTCGAAGACCTTGTTTCCCCAGGCCTCAATATCCGCCTGCATCTCGTCGACGTAGAACGGCGCCTTGGGAAGGAAATCCATCATGGCGTTGACCGTGAGGCCGACGAAGACACTGAGGATCGACAGATTGAGTAAGAGAGTGAGAAGGACGGCCACGAGATGGTGCATCCCCCGTTGCCGGAGCCAACCGATGAACGGCATGTTGAGTGCCGTGAGAAAAAACGCCAAGACCACGGGGATCAAAAAGCTGCTCGCACTGCGCAGGCCTCCGATGATGACGAAGAGGCCGGCGGTCGCTAAAATCAGCCGAAATCCGGGGGTCAGAATTTTCATGAGACGAGGCTGGAACAACCAGCGTGGAGCCCAATCCTTACAGAATGGGCCCGTTCTTCGGTCGAGGCAAGCACCTTGCCAACGTTAGACGGCCCCTTCAAGCCGCGAAACGGCCCACCCTGCCCTCTCTCGCACGCTTGAGAACTACCCTTCCGTCGCCGCCTCGCCATCCCCCTCGACATCATCACCCCCACTCGCTCCGGCCGCTTCCGCTTCTCTGGCCTTGGCTTCCTGAATGGCCCGCAATTCCTCCTCAATCGTGGGGATGGGGTCATCGAGAAAGGGTTCCGGTCCACCCGGAATCTCCGGCACCAAGGGATCGAGGGGCTCCAGGAGCGGGTCAAAGAGCACGTCGGGCGAATCGACTGGGGTCTCCAAGGGCAGGACGCCCTCGTCCTCCACGCTCCTCCCGAGCAGCGGATTCCCCTCCGGCGCCCCCACCTGAGGCAGTTCCGCAGCCACCGTGGGCAATGCCGGGGGCGCGTAGGCCCCACCCTCGGCGCCCAAGAGGAAGGGATCGGAACCGTCGGCAATGAGCGTTGGGGACTGCTGTACGCGCGGTCCCGGTCTCAAGAGGGAACCGGGCACCTCGGTCTTGGCAGCCAGGCGGACCTGATCCAAGCCGATGTAGCCGGAACGCCCATCCCGCAAAGTGACGTAGGCCCAAGACTTGTCGTTGCTCCGAATGGTGACCAAAGTTCCCGATTTGAGAACTTCATCCGGCCCGAACGGCTGGCTCGGTCCGATCTCGTAGAATTTCACCTTGTTCTCCTGGATCACCCCAAAAGCACCCCCCAGGCGCGGGTTGCGCACCCCGTTGGGGTAGTTTTGGACGGTCTGACGCGTGCCATCGTTTCCCCGGCGGAACGGCCACCTGAGCTTGGGCATCTTGACCTTCATCTGCGGCATCTTCACCTTGGGCATCCGGATCTTCGGCACCTTGAGCTTGGGCATCTTGATGTTCGGCATCTTCGGCTTGGGGACGCGCGAGAGATCCAAACGCGGCATCTTCAGCTTCGGCATCCGCAGGGAGAATCTCGACTTCTTCTCTTCCTGCACGACCTGTTGCTGAGGAACACCTTGCTGAGCCTGCTGACGAGTCTGTGCCGCTGCTGCACCCGGCTGCCGAGGCGCGGCCTGGGCTGGAGGCGCCGCCGGCTTCTTCCGGAAACGCGAAAAGAAAGACCGCTTCTTCTGGGGCTGGCCCACCTCCACTGCCGTCTGTGCCGCAGGAGGCGCGTTCCCCAAGGCCACTTCAGGTACCATGAGGAGGCACCATGCGCCAGCCATCGTCATGGGAAGGAGAGTCGAGAAGGTCGCTTTCATCAGATCAATAAAGACGCACCCTAAGCTCGACGCCCTGCTTGGCCAGAAAATTTTAGCTCATCTGACTCCACCTTTTCATCCCCCCGTTGCGGACGCGCCGCAAGGGCGCCGAAAGGGCGCCGAAAGATCTCAGGCCTAACGATGAAATTGTTGGTCGCGCCTCAGGCCATGTGATAGGCTCCCTCCCAGCCACGTCGTGGCCAGACGGAATGTGCTCCACGGATCGCTTTTCAATCACAACCCAAGAACTTCGCGAAACGATGAACGGTTCACCCGAGCTTCCCAGGGCTCTCTCGATCAAGCTGGCGGATTTCCGACGCCGCGTCTGGATTGTCAAACTTGCCGAAGGCCTTTTCGCCTCCCTTTTTGGGCTGGCCGTTTCCTACCTCATCGTTCTCGGACTCGATCGCCTGATGGAGACCCCCACGGCGATTCGCCTCGGGCTTCTGGTGGCGGGCATGGCTGTCCCCGGACTCGGCCTCCCCTTGAAATGGCATCGCTGGGTTTGGCGCCAACGCCGTCTGGAAGACGCCGCCAAGCTCCTCCGGTGGAAATTTCCCCGGCTCGGCGACCAGCTCTTGGGCATCGTCGAACTCGCTCGAGAAGAGAGTCGAGTCACTGGACGCAGTGAGCGCCTCGTGGAAGCGGCCATGGCCCAGGCGGACGAGGCGGTCAAGGAGCAAGATCTCTCACACGCCGTGCCCGCAGCGCGGCACCACCGCTGGGGATGGCTGGCGGCCACGAGCCTCGCCCTCATCGTCACCGCCTTTTTCCTTATCCACGAGGCCGCCGGAAACGCCCTGGCGCGCTGGCTCATGCCATGGAGCGATACCGAGCGCTTCACCTTTGCCCGCGTCGATCCTCTGCCGGATCCCCTGATTGTCCCGCTGGCCGAGCCCTTCACCGTTCCCGTCCATCTCGCTCCCGACTCCCGTTGGGAACCCTCCAAGGCAAAGGGCCGCATCCCCGGACAGCCGAGCATCCTGACGGCCAGGAACTCGGACAACAGCTTTGCCATCCCCTTCCCGCCGCAGACGAAGGACACTCCCCTCAACATCAAGGTCGGCGACGTGCGGGAGACCGTGCAGTTGCAGCCGCGACCCCGACCGGAGTTGGCGGGACTCAAACTACGCCTCACATTGCCGGACTATCTGAAATACGAACGGGAGCCGGTGATCGACCTCCGGGGAGGCTCCGCCCGCGTTCTCCAAGGTGCTCAAGTCGCGTTCGAGGCGCAGATCACGCGAGCTCTAGCGGAAGCCACGATGGACGGCAATTCTGTTAGACTCGAGGGCGCCCGGCTCCTCACCGAGCCGATTCCCATCGCCGCCGGCGAGGATCGCGAGGTGACCTTTCACTGGAAAGACGAGCTCGGCCTCAGGGCTCTGGCCCCACTTAACATTCAGATCACGCCGGTGAGTGACGAGGCGCCCAAACTCGTCGCCCGCCGCGATTCGCTGGAGCAGGTCGTTCTCGATTCCGAGGTGGTCTATTTCGATCTCTCGGCGAGCGACGATTTCGGCATCCGCCAGATCGGCCTGCAATGGCAGGGTGTGCAGACCGAAACCGAAGACAATTCGAATGTGGAAACCGAAGGCGAGGTGCCACCTCCCATCCACGGCAGGAAGATCACGGCCGCTGGCGCACCGGAGAAACGGGAGCTCAGTGCACGGGCCACGTTTTGCGCCACGCGTGAGGGCGTCGCGCCCCAGACGCTGGAACTCAGTGCCTGGGCGGAGGACTACCTCGAGGGGCGCGACCCGACTCAAAGCGCGCGCTTCATTCTCCATGTGCTAGACAAAACGGATCATGCCCTCTGGGTCACGAGCCAGTTGGGCAAATGGCTAGACGCCGCCAAGGAGACCTACGAGCGCGAACAGCAACTGCACCAAACGAACAAGGAACTCCGCGCCCTGAGTGCCGAAGCCCTCGATCAACCGGAAAATCGCCGCCGCGTGGCCCAACAGGCACGGGCGGAAACGGCCAACGGCGAGCGTCTCAGCAGTCTCAATCAGGCGGGCCGGAAGCTCGTGGAACACGCGACCAAGAACCCGGAGTTTGACGCCGAACGCCTCGAGTCCTGGGCGACCCTGTTACAGTCACTACAGGACATCGCGGCCAACCGGATGCCCTCGGTGGCGGACCTCCTCAAAGCCTCCGCCAACGCCAAGGCAGACGCTCCCAGTTCACCATCTAACGGTAAGCCGAACGACAAGCCCGGGACTTCCGGAGAAGTGGCCAAGGCGGGCAAGAGCGGTCCCCAGATCAAGGAGGGCGAGACCTCGCCGCCGGGGGGAGCCGCTCCGAAGAAACCCGATTCGGAAGAGCCCTCCGACGCGCCGCCCGTGCCCTCCATGAGCCTGACAGAGAGCACGATGAATCCGCCAGAGGATCAGGAGTCTCAAGAACCCGCCGAAAGCAAGCCGCCCGGCAAGGGAAGTTTTGGACTTCCCACCAATAGCCTGGCCGCCGCCCCCGGTGCCGAACCGGGACCACCGCCACCCGCCTCGTCTGCCCAAGAGGCGCTCGATGACGGCGTGAATGAACAACGCGATCTCCTGGCCGAATTTGCCAAAGTCTCCGATCAGTTGAGCGAGATTCTGGCCAGCCTCGAGGCCAGTACCTTTGTCAAGCGGCTCAAGGCGGCCTCCCGCGAACAGCTGACCTTGGCCACCGGCATGCGCACCCAAACCCTGAA
>JANQJH010000677.1 GCA_028281705.1 Verrucomicrobiales bacterium | reverse complement strand
TGGCAACCCCGTTTTCGTGGTAGCTGTACTGGCGGGGTGCACGACTCTCTTTAGTACGAATGACAAGGGTCATTGATGGATTCCCCATATGCGCAACGGCATGAATAAAGCGATGCCCTGGATGAATCCGCCTAACGGTCCCTGACTGATTGACCGCAATCGAACGGGGCTCCAGGCTCCCGAACTTCACCCCCTGACAAGGTTCCTCCAACTCGTGGAAGTCGTAATCAGCTTCCAATGAGTAGCCCGAAATCACAACGAACGCACCGCAGAAACCGTGCCCGTGTGTCCCCGTTCGACTGGGGAACCAAACGAGCAATTCGACGAAAAATCGAGGTTCATCATAGACGACCAAAGGTGGTTCGCCAAAGCTTGAGGAAAAGTTGACCTGACTTGGCAACGGTGTTTGACTCAGCGCCCAATCGGAGCACGCCAAGAAATCAATCTCTGCAGGGGCAGGCATGTCCGTCAAAACGTCCGCAGCAACATTCGGAAAATCTTCTGCAGGTTCGCTTCGTTTGTATCGTTGGGATAGTTCCAAGCCGACTTGCTGGAAATAGTCTGTTTCAGAACGCATAGCCATCAATGCCCAAAAGTTTTGAATCCTGAGAGTTTGCTCCTTCAATCTGAGGTATGGGCCGGAAATCAAACCACTCGGGCAGTGAAATCTCACCCGACTTTGGGTATAGGACTTTCGCTGATAAGGGAATAGCGCCCATCCAAAGTTCGGAATTTCGACCGATCACGCCACCACTATTGAAGATATCGTAGAAAATACCGTAATGAGCCTTGGCGTTCATATTAGTTCTTCCTTCTAGAAGCCCGAAGCACAGGTAGATCTCGGCAGTCGAGCGCTGATCTAACATAGGCGCTAAAATCGGGAACTTCGCCAGCCATCTATTTCCGGGCTCGATCTCAGAGAGTCGAACCGGAGCCGAGCTGATCTGCATCCCTTGCAAGTCGTTGATCCACTCGGAACTCATGAAAGCCCTGTTCATGATTTCGGGAGAGAAGAGTTCCAGACTGGCACCTTGAGCTCTAGAGATGGTGACAGTTAACCACAGGGCGTCAGGAACGGGGTCTCCCCAGGCAAGACGACCACCTTCATCATTGCGTAGTTCAATGTCGAACGTGGACGTCAAATAGAACCCGGAATTGAACAGTTGAGGGTCACGTTCATCGTTGCCTCGATAGTATCGCCCACCCATCCGACTAGGGTGGAGAGGCCGTATCGCTTTGGGCCCTGAGGTATCCTTCAGTTCATCTTCGTAGGATAGCTCGGCCCGCAAACGCTCAAGTTTCTGACGCCATTCCTCAGATGTTCTTGCGCCTTGCCCTCGATAAACCGCCCGAAGGCCACCCAGAGCTATAATCAGAAACACGATAAGGAACCAGCTGACCGGAACTCGATTTCTCTCTTTCGGCACAGATCTCAAAAGATACCTGCGAGTCATGATTACTAACAGAATACCGCCAACAATCGCAGAGGCCGCGAGCCAACCACCGGCATACTCAACAAGCGCGAGGCCGCGAGCACGCCAGTAGGAATGGCGATTTCGCTGAGCTGCGGAGGTAGGTTCGAGGACGAATCCCGACCAGGGCGAGCCGTCATCGATCCAACGGCCAAAGAGTTCAATTTCATCTGTGGAGAGATCAGTCTCTCCTCGAGGCATGCGATAATCTTCGTCCTGGCTAGTTAGGCGGGAATACAGCTCGCTGTCGGTTCTCGCAGCACCCAGAACCGGCAATCCAAGGCTCCCCGTCCGGCGCGCGTAACGTTCCTGATCCAGCCGAAGATTCCCTTTCTGTTTTTCAGGACCGTGGCATGAAACACAATGCTTGACGAGCAGGGGACGGATCTGCTGCTGGAAGTCCACTGCCGAATCGGCTCCCTGCCCAAACGAATTTGAAGCGATCAAGAACCCTGCCAAGACTGTAGCAACTTTCCTTGTCAACATTCCGGAAGATTCAGCAATCTAAAAAGTTGGACCTGGCTAGCGATTCTAGATGGTTTTTTCACTGAGTCGCTTTACCGCCTCGGAATCTCTACTTCCACTTGGGAATCCCAAGCCAGGCCGCGTGTCAAATCGACATCGATCGCCAAATTCTCCGTTCTGGTCAACATAGTGCAAGAAAAGCTGGACTTGATGGATCCCCTTGAGCGGAGTCCGCCAATGCGTCACTTCACGGCCAAGGTAAATGACACCACCGCCAGGCGGACATGGAACTGGGGTACCATCCGCATAGAGCGGCCAATCGTAGTCTTCGGTTAGATTAGAGAAATCTCTTCCCAGGCAAATACTAGCACTGTATTCACATGCAGGACGATCGCGGTGCTTGCGGAACCCCATGCCTTCCTTGTAAAGGCGGTAGAATGAATACGTTGGCCACAGTTTCCTGCCCACAATGCGCTCCATTCTCGGTCGGGCCCGCTCCAGCAAGGTTTCCATGAGAAAGTCGCCATATTCTTCCCGAGCTCCCTCTGGAGTCTCACCCTTGTCCGTAATGCCGTGGCCTCGCTCGATTCGTAGAAGGGCATATCGATAGGCGGTATCGGCGATCTCGGCAGAAAACAAGTCGGCGACGTGGGCAAAACCTGCCCTGGAAAACTCACGTGTGATGGATTCGTCAGCGGGCATCTCGATCTTCATTGGGCGGAATCGTAGATGAACTCTGGTTGCAATTCAATCTGCGAAGTCCTCTTTGCGTGCCCAGAATAGGAACATTGCCAGACTTCCGGCGTATTCCCGCTCAAAACTCTTCCACTGGTCCACACTCTGCAATCCTACACAATTTGGGAACCGCCGTTCGAATGCGGCGCGAAGCTGGCGGGGAATCTCTACACCAAGAAACTGCAACTGAGCTCCCCTGAGACCCTTCTCGATCGAGGAGACCGTGAAACAGTGCTCTAGAGCGTTAAAGAGATAACTGCGGAAAAGGCTCAGATTGTAAAATTCCTGAGCACGCTTGAGACCGTTTAAGAGTGCCTGGTAACTCTCGGTCATCACAAGCTGATCACGGAATCCTCTCATGGCGTCATCTGTAGGAAGCACGCCAAGACGTTGGATCTCCTGCCGAGCCCGAAGGACACCCAGCCGCGCAATCTCGCTGTAAACGCCTACATGCAGCGTGCCTCCAGGAACCATCAGTTCACCGAGTATCCTCCAGGCGTCACCTGGCTCCTCCAAGGCATGGAGAACGCCCACACACTCAACGTGTTCGTAGCGGAGGCCATGTTGCGGCAGCTCTCGAAAATCCTCGTGCACAAAGGTGATGTTTGAGACATCCAACCGATCCGCCATCCATGCAGCATAAGCCAAGCTGGTGCGACTGATGTCAACTGCAGTAACCATAGTCTTTGGATGAGCCAGAGCGAGATCGACAGCGCTTTGACCCGTTCCGCATCCAACCACGAGCAATCCTGCACGATCACTACGATGCGCACTGTTCCGTTGGCTCGCTGCCGAGACGTTGACTCGAGCAAGACGTTCACGAATCTCTACGACTTCGGCGCTTGGCGCATCCCAGCAATGGTAGGGACGCTCGTCATATTGCAACGCCACCGCTTGAGATGTTGGCGTCATCGGACCGCGCGAGACGGAGATCTCATCAAAGTACTGAGATCGTTCACGCACGAACTTCCACTGCTTGGAAAGAAGTGGGCGCATGAAATCAGACCACTCGCTCAAAGGTCGATCTCTCAATTCCTTCGAAAATGGGATCTCCGCTAGGGGGCGATACATGGCCCAGCATGCCATGCGCGACTCGAGTACTCTCGACACGCTAGTGATGGTCTCTGGTTTGACCAAATCTGCTCTCAAGTTTCTCAGAGCCCGATCCTCTTCATCATCCGATCCCATGATGTAGGCGTTTCGGTCTGCTTGGCAGGCGAGATCAGCCGTAAGCCGCGTCCAGGCAAACCCCCTACTATCTGCACCTAGCCAACGCTTCAGGAGAGATTTGCGAAGATGGCCCAAGACGCGTTCGAGCTCGAGATCAACGTTCCACATCCATCGAAGACTAGCGGAGAAGAGCGCATCGCCTTCAAGTTCCATAAGTAAGGCATCCTCTTTGAAGGCCTGCTCAGAACAGAGCCTTGTCATGAGCCGCCTCTTAAGCAGAGCTGATGTCAGGTTCGCCAACTCCTGATTCGGCAAGTCACCACCTTCCAAAAGAAGAATGAGGACGCGTTCCACTGCCGGATCGCCGTCCCGAAGACGATCTGGCTGCTCTTGTTCCATGCGAAGCAGACGCATGAACACCCGGCGACGGTCAGCTCCGCCGCAACCTGCAAACTCTAGATCATTCAGCAACTTGCGAACCATGGAACTAAGGGCCGCTCGCTTCCGCTCCACTCGCCCAAACCCTAACATCTCTGTTCAGCGGTCGCTATTCTCCAAAAGCTGCAATGGCTCCGAAGCGCTCACTCCCATCACCTCCAGTGACAAAAAACGGGCCACAGCGAAGCCAGACATGGCCTTTCAAAGAATCTCCATCACCAGGTGAGAAGGCGGATCCGGTGTAGAGCGTGGTGGGGACACCTCTGAATCTCAAAAGGACCTTAGCCGCCAACGCTTGAGGAAAACAATTGCTCCGCCAGGGAGTGACACGTCGAACCACAGCCACGGCCCAGGCAATTCGCCGCGCTTGGGTAAGATCGCACTCACTTGCTTCCTTCGATGTTTCCACCATCCGGAGCCCGAGAAAGCGCTCCAGCCGACTGTAGGGAAGAACGAGGATCGCAGCCCGAGCGAAGCCGAGCAGAACGAAAACTTGGAAGAGCAGTAACTGGTCAGCTCCAGAACAGGACAGGAAGGAACTAACTTTGCAACAAACGATTCGGAACGCTCTAGGCAGCCTCCTCATCTTCTCTGACCTTCACGAGATCGTTCGCCAAGAGGTCCTGGACAAACGATCTTGCATCCTCCAAGGCAACTTCTCGAACGACATCCGGATACTTCTCGACAACGAGATCGCAGATCTCGTTGAGTGAACGAGGGGTGGACAGCGCTTCCCAAATCACTTTGGACGAGCCCTTTAACCCAAAATACGCTCCGTCATCCACCCTGAGCATGACGAGCTCTTCCGGACTCAGCTTTGACTGAAGAAGCTCGTCACATGCAGTATACCTTGTAATGGACACGCCCGTTCAACTAACTGGCAGTAGGACCTGAGTTTGTCGAACTCTGGCAACAGAACTCAACGGGAAGCGGACTACCAGATTCGTGGTCCCGGTGGCGAATCACTGCAAGCTTGGGTGACTCGTATTTCCCTAAAGAATCCTGGCTACTAGATTCCTCGTTCTTTTCCGTGTGTGCTTGTTGATCCAAATTCATTGCGCGGTCTGATTGAAACTAAGGTATAGGAAAGGAGACTTTATCTCCGGAGGTCAAGGTTCTGTCAAGGTGATTCTTCGAGCCGCAATGAGCCTCTCTGCCTGAATCGCATCCCATCGTTGAGCCCATCCCCCACGGCAATCCTCCCAAGGTACGCCGCCCTGATGCTTCTCAAGGAATCGTTTCAGCCCATCTCGCGAAACCACCGGATAATCAGAAGGTGCCCGTGTCACTTCAGCACGGAGAAAGGCGACCAGAGATTCTCTGGCAAGAGCCGTCAGTGCGCTCACTCTACCCGGCTCGCTTTTGTGGTCCCGGTGGCTCATCGCCTCGGGCAATCGATTGCCCAGGACACTTCGAAGCAAGTATCGGGACCGCCCATCAGCACAATAGAGGTATGGAGGAATGCCCAGACAGAACTCAATGACACGTCTGTCGAGAAAGGGGTGTCGCCACTCGATTCCATGGTTGGCCGTGACAGCCGTCCAGGCGGCCATACGATCTGCGAGGTGCCCGTACGCCAACCTTGTCTTTTGAAACCCCCATCGATCCCCCACAGGAAACTCAGGTGGCTTAACCGCACTTACAGAACGCATGAGGCGTAGGAAACGTCCGTCGAAGAACGTGGGATCCAACGCGGGTTTTTCAATCCGCCGGGTTTCTTTCCTCTTTCTCCGCGCCGGAAAGAAGTGGTCCACCATGGTTCCGGCGATCCATCGCAGGGCGACCAATCCCGTGTTCCGGCCAGAACTGGCGGCTTCGCCCCCAGCCTTCTTCCAGAACCGGAACCAGTTTCGGTTCATCAGATGGTCCATAGGGTGCTCACCGTGTGGGAATGAGAAAGTTTCATCCCCGCCGTGACCCGTTAGCATCACGCGGATCCCTCGCGCCTGCGCCATTCTCGCATTCTGCAGAGTAGGAGAAACCGGAAAACGTGCAAAAAACGGCAAAGCGCGCTGCAACACTCTAAGCCGGTCTTCCTGAGACCCGCTAGCAAAATGACATTCAAGACTCTCCTGTTCGCAAACCGCAAGGATCACGTTTCGCTCATCTTCCGATTGATAGCTCCACTCTTCCCTGGGAGGCGACCACGAGAACGCCTGCAACTGCTGGTTCTGCTTCCGAGCAAGTCCGGCGGCGGCAATCGTGATAGAGGAAGAGTCCAGCCCTCCGCTGAGATGAGAGCCTATCGGAAATGCCGATCTCATGCGACACTCAATGGCCTCAAACAAGATATCACGCGCACGCGATAGGTAATCCTCATCGTTTCTAAAGCGAATCTTTTTCTGCTGGCCTAAGTGCCAGTAAGTCTCAACGTGAGTCCCCTGGGAAGTCGCTAACAGCCACTGTGAGGGAGCCAGGCTGAGAAATCCCCGATAGAGGGTTTCCGTGGCATGACAAAAAAAGGGTTCGAGAAGTCGCCCCTTGAGATAGGCTTCATTGACAGCAGGCGGCGTCTCTTGAACCTCCAAGAGCGCGTCCAGATCGCTGGAGAACATCATCCGCGTCCCAATGCGTGAGTAGAAGAAGGGTCGGGCCCCTGCGATGTCACGAGCACAGTAGAGCGTTCGAGCTCTACCGTCCCAAATCGCTAGAGCAAAATCACCTAGCAACCTCACCGCACAGCCCGTACCCCAGCGCGCGTAGGCAGCCAGGATAATCTGACTGTCGGGTAACCTGCGGCCCTCTGCCCTTGGGATATCAAGAGAAGCCATCAGTTCATCGCGATTGTCGAGGCGAGCGTCAGCAACAATCGCAAGCTTCTCGTCCAGTCCAAGACACTCTTCGGGCCCTGAAGGCAACAACTCCTTCATGGATTCAGGAGTCACCCGCAACATGGCTTGCCCCAAACCCATTCGTCCGTCGGACCAAGTTCGAACTCCGTCGACCCCGTAATGCGCAAGCTTGGAGGCGAACTCATCCATTTCGGGTTGCAGTACCCTTCGCCCACCGAAATCCGCGATGCCAAAGATCGCACTCATAAACCATCAGAGCCCTCGCTTGAATTCCCTGGCAATGGTTCCTCGCGGACTGTCTCTTGCCGCTCCGCTTCCACCGGGAGCAATTCCTCGACCTTGTAGCCAATCCGATGCATCATTTCTCGGTGATTGTCGGCTATTCGCCCAGCCTGCGTCTTTGTCAACTCCTCGCGCCAACTTCCAGCTCTTCCTTTCCGGAAAAAGGTGCCGACGCCTGCTGGTTTCTCACCAAAGCCTGAAGTTAGTTCAAGGGTTCGAAGCCGATCAAAACCAGAGCGCAAAACAGCGCTCTCTACTTCAGAATGCGATGGAGACTCTCCAATGAATGCAAGACATTCGGTAAACGTACCAATCGGATCCACCAGCATGTCTTCGTAACGCAGCAGGCACAACCGTAGATCGGAATCATCAACCCAACTGCGAACGTGACCGCTCCACGACGATAAGTGCTGCCGCAGTTGCGCTCCCAATTTCTGAGGTTCTGCAAACCAACTCGTTTCCTCACAAGCCATGGTCTCTATAATCTCATCAAAGGAAACCCTGGAGTGATGCGCGAAAGAGACAGCCACATCCAAGGGATTGCGAACGAGATAGACGACCCCGGCCGTTGCTGATGCGGGGAAAAGCGGGTCCCCCGAGGGTGTGGTGTGGTAGGTGTCATGGGTCTTGAGGAAGCGCGGCCCCCGCTGGCACCGAGACATCTCTTCATACACCCGTGGGCGGTAACGCTCGATTTCGTCATGCGTTAGATCACTCGCCTCAAGCCCCGAATGCTCGTCGAACAGCGGGCGTGAAGCTGCAAGCGGAAAGTCGAACAGATCGTTAATGTCTACCGTCTCAGCCCCACCCCGGAAATAATTCGCCAGAAGAATCCGAAGCCAGGTATTGCCCGACTTTGGGTAGGAAACTAGCCAGAAAATGTTTCCAGTAGCCATGTGATCAAGGACCAAGGCGGCCGGATTCGGCATCATCAATGAATCGGGCAATGGCAAGTCCGCGGAGAAGCTTGTTGTGAAAGGTTTTGACCATATGGGGAGTTTCCCATCCAGACTCTGGCAAGTGATCCAAGAGTGGAAACAACGCCGGCAGATCCAAGTATTCGGCAACGGTGTCGTTACCGGCAAGTCGCTTTAGTTCACTCCCAATTTCTCTTCGCTGCTGTGATAGCGCAAGATGCCACGCAGCATAGACATAACCCCGGTTTTTCTCCTGTAAGACATTGGATGGCAGCCGTCCCGCCATCATCCTCCGGGCGAGAAACCTCGTCTCCCCCTTTCTCAAGTACTGATCGTCCGGGATCCCCAAGGTAAACTCCACCAGCCGCCTATCGACAAAGGGATCTCGGCACACTAAACCACAGGCCGCCTCTCCACCCTGGTGATTGGCAGCAAAATCAGCCGTCGACAACATCTGTACCCGCATGGCTCGACTATTGTGCCAGGGCCGGTGCGGAACGTCGAGACCAAGAGTCCTCGCACGTTCGCGGATCGCCTGCAAATCCCATGTCCTCAAGTTAATCGCAGAAAAGGCCTCTGGAGCCCAATTCCAGTTTGGGCGCACGTATGCCCAAAAGTTGAAAGCTGGGCGAGGCAGCAAGGGAAGAAAAGTCGAGAGGATCACACCACGCTTGGTTTGATGGCGCTGGTCCACCGCCGCGAGAGCTTCACGAAACCAGGCAAGCAACGCTCCCTTTCTCAACAAACCAGGCAATCGCTGTTTTCCATGATAGCTGTACGTTGCATTCCCTTGCCCGCCATTGAGAAGCAATCCTGCACCGTGTTCGACACTGACCGTGGTTTCGTCCTCAGCTAGTCCGGAACGCCGTAATCCACTAGCTGGCACCTCAGAATAGCGGTGTCGTTCCGCACTACAACCATCCAGTAATCTGCCGATTCCCGGCCTCACAATAAGATGGCGAAGACTCGGGAGCGAAGCGATGACCGAAGCCGCATGCTCGGACTCATCCACAAAGCTGTTCGGGGGCGCCACACCGTTATAATCAAGTGGGGGAGCAATCGTGATTGCGAGTGCTTCAGCGTTCTTTGCCTCGAGAACCTCGGAGGCAACAGAAGCAACAGCAGTGCTATCAAGGCCGCCACTCATGGCGATTACCGGGTTGTCAGAACCTATGAGTCGGAGCCGGCTTTCAATCGCTGCTTTCAGCAGTCCCAGGCAGGCGTCGGCATAGTCCTCGTCCCTTTCCAACTTGACTTCCCGGATGTCAGCGGGGCTCCAATATCGGTGCGTCTTGATCTGATCACCCTCGACCAAGAGCCATTGGCCGGGCAAGAGACGTTTCACACCTTCGAAGTAGGTGGAATCGTCCAACTGAGGAAACTGAAGTAGATAATCAAGGACAGCCGTCTTGTTCACCCTTCGAGACTCTTTTGTTAGAGCAAACAATCCTTTAGGCATCGAGGCTACGCCGATACACGTTGGAGATTGGTGCCAGAAAAGTGATCTTTCCCCCATTGCGTCTCGCGCGCAAAACAAGCGACGTTTTCGAGAATCCCAAATGGCGAAGGCAAAGGCCCCAATCAGGTAATTCACACACTCAATCCCCCACCGGTCGTAAGCCGCCAAGATGAACACAACATCTGGCGGAGGCTTTCCCCAGCGAACATCCATTCCAATTGTCTCCGCCAGCTCCTGACGATTGTCTATTCGGCAGTCGGCAACAATTCGAGTTTGCCCATCGGCACCCTGAAGCGGCTGTTGATCTCCTTGATCTTCGAGTAGCACGTCTCGCCCGCACCAGGCCATGGCCATGTTCTCTCCACACCAGTTCCCACTTTTATCCGGCCCATGAATGTCAAGCGCCTCCTGCATTCGAACAATATCATCACTTAGATGATCAAAGGCCCTAAAACGAACGAGAGCAGCTACCGCACTCATAGATGTCTACCGGATAGTTGATTCAACAGAAACATCGGCTGCTGGAGATGCAGAGCCGGTTGATCTGCTCTGGGCCAAATCCGCTTCGATCGCATCAGCAAGGTCCTCGAGCTTGAACCCCCGAGAACCGCGGACCACTCGTGTCACTCCAACTGCCGCAGCAGCCGTCACTTGAGGAAAGTGATCACGACGATTCTTCATCCCGTCGAGGTACTGATGTCGATAAGTGCTATGAAGGACGGTTCCGAAGGACTGAATTTGGGGTAAGGGCTCGAGTCGGATGGCATCGACATTACTTGTAACGATTCCGTAAATAGCCCGCAATCTCCCGGGTCGCACTCGAAACTGCTGTGGCAGCGGACGTTCGAACTTCTTTAATCCTGTTCGAGCAACAGAAAGCGTATCGGGATCGAGCCCGAGTTTCTCGACCGAATCAAGCCAGAGACGCATCCGTGGGTATGCTGGGAGAACACACTGCCGGCCCTGGAAGTCCTGGGTAAGGGCACATACATCGTCTGCGATCATAGGATAACCCCGCCGCACAAACTCAGCCAAGAGCGTGCTCTTGCCAATTCCCGATGGACCGACAAAGACCACAGCTCCTGCATCCGACCAAACCGCGCTCGCATGGAGGGCCAGGAGCCTTCGCTGATGAAGTAACGCTCCCATCGCAGAGCCAGTGAGAAAAACTCGGATATCCCTCTCAGAAGTTCCTGAATCCGGTTGCACAACGATCTGGTTTCCGTTGCTAACTAAGTAGCTGCCGACACCGTCGATGCGCAAAAGGAATTCTCTATCATTTGCTTGATAGCAGGCACCTCGGGCATGAACACTCGACAGTTCCTCTGGAATCGAACCATAAACGACGTTCACCGGCCGATCATCAAATTCACCATCAAACCTACTAGGTTGGACCTCTGAGAGATCAAAAAAACCCGGCAAAGAAATCTGGCTGTAGACTTCCAAATTGTAGGCCGTGTAGGCGCGATCTGTAACGAGGGAACTCACGGCGCGACGATGCATCGTTCTCCCTGGATGGTCAATGGATTAACGAATTGCAAGTCCTGCAGCGATTCCGAAAGGTCGTGGTTTCGGTCAGTTGAACCGGTCAACTGAAGCGGGATTGGAAGGTTTCTGACCTCCTCTCACTTGCCGAGCGTTTTCGCATTTCTTCTTAGGCCTACTTTTGGGTTGATTTCTGATATCGTTTCTGGTATCAGTATGGCTTATGCCAAGCCG
>JANQJH010000480.1 GCA_028281705.1 Verrucomicrobiales bacterium | reverse complement strand
GCCAGGCCGCGGCCAACCGGCGCCACCGCCGGCGCGAGGCGAGACGGCGAGGCAAGACGCCCTCGAAGGAGGGGCTCCTGCGCGACGCCTGGAGCCTGGTCGTGACCAACGTCCCGAAGGAGGCCGTCGCCGCGGCCTCGATCTGGGAGATCTACGCCCAACGCTGGTCGGTCGAGATCGCCTTCCGCGCGATCAAGCAGTCGTCCAACTCGGCGAAAGCCCTCGGCCACAGAAGCTCCGAGCACCACATCAAGGCGCTGGTGCTCGCCACCGCCCTGCTGTTGGTGCTCGGGATGAGGGCCCACGCCCGCCTGCGCACCGCCCCGGACGACGATGCCGGCGCCAGCCTCGAGAAGACATGTGACGCCTTCGCGGACTACATACTCAAAAGAAATGGAACGAATCTCGAAGAGCCCTTCGCCCCCGACCCGAGGCATCTCGCCCACGACAGGCGCAGGCGTCCAACCCTCTGGCAGTCAATCACTCACTGCTTAGGTTGACGCGATTGGGTAGCCTGTTAGTAGCAACCGCTTGTTATCCCTTCGTTGATTTGAGACGCTTCCGAATCGCCCTTTTGGTTGTTGGAATCGTTGTCTCCCAAGCATCAGTAAATGGAGGCAAGGCCTCGAGCAGATCAAGGGACGAATCGTCGCCGACAGCGCGTAGAAGAAGCACAGGCGCGGCCCTCTCGACTTGGTCGGAGCAGTGATCGAGTAAGTCTGTCACGAACACACGGATCCGATCGCGAGTGGGTGCAGTGATCTCAACTTCCGGTTTAAAGCACAGGATTTGATTTAGCGTGCTCGCCATCTTTCGGACGAGCGCCGGATCATCCGCTGGGGAATCGAGAGTCCTAGAGAAGAAATCGATAATCGCATCTACAGCTTCGGCGGAATGGAGCTCCTCGAGCAACGCCAGGACGAAAGACTCATGACCGGGCGCCTCCAAGACAGCCTTCAATCCCTGCATGCCATCGTGACAATATGCGCTTGCGACTCTCGCCCAACGCGCCAAAGGGACAACCAGAGTGCCGTCCGGGAGTTGATTAGTGTCGCTCCATCCTTCGGCGGTCGCTAACTCATCGAGAAGTTCAGGTAGTCCATCGAGCTTGAGAGCGGCGGCCTCGAGGATGTGCTCTACTTCCAACGAATCGTTGGATGCTCTGCGCCGAATCGATGAAAGCGTTGGAGCCACAATTTTTTTGGGATAACGCTTGAGTGCACTCACGTGCGCAGCACGTTGATGTGCCACGACATGTTAGCCTTTGTCGATGTAGGCGCCGGCACTGCGGAAGTATGCAAGATGATCGAGGTTGGTGACCTCGACATAGCGGTGAAAGACGGAGGGGTTTGGGTCGATGACACTGAATGTGGTAGGATTGGTTCCTGCATTGGCTGTTCTACGAAGTAGATTGGCACTTTCGAAATCAGTCGCTGGGCACGAATATCCGAAGACTATGATCTCATCTGAATTCTTTAGGCGACTTTCCGCGGTGTTCCAAATTGGGTGCAAGTCCTTGTGCAGTATTGCAGCCTTATGGTTCACGGGTGGAATAATTAACGGGAAGGTGTGAACAGTCTTCTTCTCGCGCTGGAATGTCATACCCACCGGAATCTCTACGCGAGGTGTAATATTGAAGTTCTTCTTCGGGCTTAGAATTGCGTTCTTCGGAACTCGCTTTGAAGTGTGGGTCGAGAACCAGTTGAGACTTCCGTGGAGTTTCAAGATCGAGATTCCGTCCTCATCTTCAGCGCAGCTGTCAAATCGCTCAGCGCTCGATGGCGGAGCGGATAATCGATTGTGGGCACCATCAATATTGTAGCAAGTAGGAAAGCAAAATATGCTTCCAAGTTTCGCATAGGCCTTCGTGGCTTGGAGCCGCCGGAGCACCTTCTCGATCTGAAGATCCTGATTGAACGTAATGATTGTGAGATCACGCGGATCGACCCCCTCCCGGAATTGCTTAGCGATTACTTGGTAGAGATTCGTGCGATTCGTTGGGTTCAACTCGTTTGTTGTCTCGGCGAGGCGCCTGTTAAAGAGCCGAATGATTGTACGAAATGCCCCGACTGCACTGTTCTCAAGCCGTGGATTGTTAATATCGGCGTAGACAATAGCCATGATTCGCTCAAGTGAATCATGCTCAGGTGAGGTTGGGTCAATTTCATAGTTCCGCTTCAGGTATCCCTCGATGGAGAACTTCTCAAGGAATCCGAGGTCACCACACGACTTGAAGAAGCCACGGTCAAGCGGGGGACGCTTCCTGAGTGGTTTTGATGTGGCATCGGATAGTGTGGATCCAGCTCCGACTAGAATTGTGACTTTCTTTCCCATGTAAGCGTCGTTGCGGCGAATATCCTCAGGCTAACGTCCTGGATCAGCCACCCACCCGAAGGCGCGCATCCTGCTCCGCAGGACAAGTGACTGAGGGGTTAAGGGTTAGCTGCATCCGCTTGTTAGTCCTGTTGGTCGAAGCGCTTAAGTAGGAGATCGGCCGGATTAAACTTATCGACCGTGCCTGGCCAGTAGAACTCACATAAACCCTTCTCGACATAGTCTTCAAGGCGGGACACGAGGAGAGCGACGCCGCAAGCGATAGCCTGAAAGCCGTCGATTCCCATCATTGGCCTCTGAATCTGCTCTAGCCCTTCGAGCTCGACCCTGACAGCACGATTCGAGGAATCATTTCCTTTAGCGAATGGGCGCCCCACCCTCAGAACGATCTCATTTTCTGTTCCGTCTGGGAATCTGGCTACGATGACTCTCGTCGCGCAGTCGATACCGTCGTCTCCATCAAAATGGATCGCATGTTCGGGATCGATCACATTCAGGGTTCTTCTTGCCTAGATCTTATGGCTGTCGCTGGGCATAGCCGTCGCCAAAAGGGGCGGCGTGCCTAGGGTTTCCGTGGGCTATCGCCCCGGCACGGGGTCGGGGCGACC
>JANQJH010000626.1 GCA_028281705.1 Verrucomicrobiales bacterium | reverse complement strand
CGTCGAACTCGCTTCCCTGGCTCTTGTGCACGGTCATGGCATAGGCGGACTCGTGGGCCGGGAGACGGGCCGGCGGCAAATGCCGGAAGCCGCTGTCGGCGCTCCTGAAGAAGGCGTGGAGTTTGCCCTGCCAGGGGAGGATGACGCCGGTATCGCCGTTAAAGAGTTCCGTGGCGTAGTCGTTTTCCGTGATGAGGATGGGGCGTCCGGGGAACCAGCGCTGCTGCGGGTGCTGACGGAGCCGTTTGAGGAAGAGATCCTGCACGAGTTCGTTGATCGCGGCGGAACCGAAAGGCCCTGTCCGGTGAGCGCAGAGCAAGCGGAAGGAATCGAGGTGGGCAAAGGCCTCCTCGGGTTGGTCGACCTCGATGAGGCCTTGGAGGAAAACTTCGAGGGCCGCCCAGAGGGCCTCCTGCATTTGGGGGGCCTGGGGAAGGCGTTCCAAGCGGCACGAGGGATCGGTCTCGTCATGGAGGAGCGCCTCGGCTTTGGCGGCGAGGCCTCCCTGGATGGCCTTGGCCAGCCCGCCGATTCCCGTGTCTTCGGAAAAGCGATAGTTTCGCCGCAGTTCCACCCGGGGAACGGGGCTGCTGTCTCCGCAGAGGGCACCGAAGACGGCGCCGGCATCGACCGAAGGTAACTGATCGCGATCTCCGACGAGGAGGAGACGGGCTTCCGGTTTGAGAGCCTGCAGCAATTTGGCCATGAGACCGATGTCCATCATGCTGGCTTCATCGACGACGACGAGGTCGTGGGGAAGGGGATTGGCTTGGTGATGCCGAAAAGTCGTGAGGTGGCGCCGGTAGCCTAACAAGCGGTGAAGCGTCTGTGCCGATTGTGGCATCTGCGCTTTGGTCGTCTCGTCGGCCGGAAGGATGGCGAGACTTTGGGAGATGGATTCTTGGAGTCGCAGGGCGGCCTTCCCGGTGGGGGCGGCGAGAGCGATTTCCAGGGAGGGATCGAGGCCGAGAAGGAGTGCAAGGATGCGAATCACGGTGGTGGTTTTGCCAGTGCCAGGGCCCCCGGTGAGAATGAAACAAGGGCTGGTGGCCGCCCGGTGCGCGGCCAGTTGCTGGAGATCGCTCTCATCAAAATCGGGACGCCCGAAGAGGCCGGCTGTGAGATCCCGAAGTTCACCCTCGTCGATGGTGAGGCCCTTTTGATTCTCCATCCAGGCGCGGAGGCGTTGGGCCACCTGGCATTCGTATTCCCAGTAGCGGCGCAAGTAGAGCCAGCGATCCTGCCAGAGCACGAAGGGTGTGTGGGCTTCGGGACCGCCAACGGCTGGTGAGGCGTTGAGATCCTCGATCCACTCGGTGGTATCGGGCAGACTGACGCCTTCTTCCTGAGCGAAGGCCTGGTCCTCGCTTTCCCAGAGTTGTCCGGAGTGAAGCGTTTGCAGATCGAGACAGACGTGCCCTCGCTGTGGCCATTGACTGGCCAGGGCCATGGCCAGCCGGCTGGACGGCCGGTCGTCCTCAGTCAGGCGCGCAGCCAATTCGGCGAGATGGACGTCGACGGATGAGAGGGCCCCGGATTGTTGCAGGGATCTGATCGATGGGCCGTTAGGCATGGACGGCATCCTCCTGTTCGCTGAGCAATGTGGAGAGGGCTTCGATCCGTTGGGCGCTAGGCCGATCGCGGAAGACGCCGTATTCGGGACTCCTGGGCTCCGTGATCCCCCTGACAAAGAGGTAGAGAACGCCCCCGAAATGATGATTGTAGTCGTAGGAACTGCCCAGGCGGTATCGCAGATAGCGGTGAAGGGCGACGACGTAGAGATGGTACTGGAGAACGTAATTGGCATCGCCCATCACGTCCGGCAGGCGGCTCGCATGGTAACACTCGTCCTCATCTCCGAGGAAGTTGGATTTGTAGTCGATGACATAGAACCGGCCGCGGTGTTCGGCCACGAGATCGATGAACCCTTTGAGAAAGCCTTCGACGGGAAAGAAATCGAACTGGTTGGATCGTTGCGGCAGATCATGCTCCCGAAAAAAGCTCTGGAGTCGCTGCATCGTGAGTTCGGCGATGGGAAAGTGAAATGCGAGTTCATTGAGACGCTGGCTTTGGGAGATGTCCGCGAGTTTGAAGTCGCCGAGGTTGCTGTGGAAGAAGTCGAGGGTGTGCCGGGTGACGGTTTCGGACCATTCATGGACGGAGAGCCCATGGGCGGTCAGCTGGTTGACGACCTCGTCCCGGATCTCGGCCGGTTCCGCTTGGAAGGCGAGATTTTCGTAGAGCAGATGGAGCATGTTTCCCGTGCGCGTGCCCCGGGGGAGGGCTGCCATGCCGGAAAGCTGGGTCGCCGGGATCTCCGGAACGGGCAGGGGATTGCTCGAGTCCCGGTCGGGGGAATCATGGGAAGCTCCATGGCCGGTGAGTCCGGAGTAGCTGGTGATGCCCCAGTTTTTCGGGAGGGCGCCGTGAAAACGGCGAGCTTCGAGGGAGTCGGCCGAGTCCTCGATTGAGGAGAGCGCCGGCTGTGCCGGCCCCTCACCGGTGCGCAGGCTGATCGAAGCTTCACTGGCGCCCACGAGTCGCATGTAGTCCTCGCGGAACTTGGCCACGGGCAAGCGCTTGAGGCGCTCGTGAACATCTGCCAGGGAGCTGTCGATGTCGCTTTCACGATGGTGCCAGAGATAGGCCAGGCTGGAACTCTTGTACTTCGGCGATTCCGGCACTGCGAGAAGGTAGACGCGGTGTTGAGCACGTGTCAGGGCCACGTAGAGCATGCGAAGTTCTTCGGCCGCATCCTCTTCCTGGGCCAGTGCAGCGTGGGCCTCGAAATCATCGGATCCCACGTCGACAAAACGCATGTAGCCCTCGTCGTCTTCACGGTGAAAGGCCACGTGATCGGGTTTGCGGGTGCTGGTGGGGCCGGCCCAAGCGTAAGGGAGAAAGACGACGGGAAATTCGAGTCCTTTGCTGCGGTGAATCGTTAGGATTTTGACGCGATCGTCGTCGCTTTCGAGGCGCAGTTCCTTTTCTTCCGAGAGGGTGGACTCGCGCTGGTCGCGATACCACTGAAGGGTGGCGTGGATGCTCAGTTTTCCCCTGGCCTGAGCCTCCTCGGTGAGTTCGGAGAGATGAAGAATGTTGGTCAGTCGCCGTTCGCCGTTGGGCAGCTGCAAGAGGCGCTGCGGGAGGTTCTCCCGGCGGAGGAAACGGCGGAACATGACGATGAAGCCCTCGGATTTCCATTGCGCGCGGTAGGCCGCCATGGTCTCCAGGAGCGTTCCCCACTCCCCGTCGTCGCTCAGAGCAGCCTGGAGGGCAGGCTCCGTCATTCCCATGAGTTCGCTGAGGAGGAGGGCCTTGAGGAGGTTTTCGTCTCTGGGCGAGGCCAAGACGCGGAGAAAGATCTCCAGATTCTCGGCCTCGGGCGTTTCGAAAATATGCTGCCGGTCATAGCTCACGGTGCGGACACCCAATTCCTGCAGCCGGCGTTGAAGTCCAGTCGCCTGATAATGCGAGCGGATGAGGATGGCGATGTCCGAGGGTTGCAAGGGGCGTCCGTTGGTCTCAAGGGTGCCATCGCGACCTAACTGAATGAGACGCACGATTTCCTGGCAGGTGGTCTCGATGCACAGTTGGTCTGTTTGATAGGCCGTGCGTCCCCCTGAGAGTTGCCAGATCTGCATGGGAGCGAAGCCGGGGTCGTCTCCGGTAAAGGTTCGCTGCCGCTGCTCGGCGTCGAGGAAGGCGGGACGAACGACATGGTAGTGGATCGCACCCGTCCAAAAGGGGCGGGGCGAGGACCGGTAGAGGGTATTCACTGCCCGAATCAGGGCAGGGGAAGAGCGCCAGTTCTCGCTCAGAGTGGTGAGGTGATCGGCTTGGGTGCGGGCGTGGGTGTAGGTGAAAATATCACCGCCGCGGAAAGCGTAAATGGCCTGCTTGGGATCGCCGATGAGACAGAGCAACTGATGATTGTTGCATTCGTGAAGGTGTTGAAAGATGGCATACTGCGTGGGATCGGTGTCTTGAAACTCATCGATCAAGACGACGGGATACTGCTGCGCGAGGGAGTCGGCCAATCCGGAGGTGTCTTGGTTGAGGGCGAGTAACGTGTTTGATAG
This sequence comes from Verrucomicrobiales bacterium, assembly GCA_028281705.1. GTDB lineage: Bacteria > Verrucomicrobiota > Verrucomicrobiia > Verrucomicrobiales > DEV007 > JAACDM01. The sequence goes on along the minus strand of JANQJH010000626.1, from coordinate 9,303 downwards.
GAGGTCGTCGTAGGCGTATTGATTGAGTCGTTGTTTGCGCTCCGGCAGGCGATCGCGGAGGTAGTCGAGAAGATCGCGTTTGATCTGGATCCATTGTCTCTCCAGCATGGTTTCCACGGACGAGCCGATCTCCTGCAAGCGGTCGCAGAGGTCGAAGAACTCGTGGGTGGCCGGGCTGCCTCCATCGGAAGTGGCCGCGTGGATCGCACTATTGGTGAAGCGATCGAGAAACTCGCATGCACTGGGGAGGGGGCTGGGGATCTTGAGCCAGGATTCGATTTGGGAGAGCCAGGTGCGGACGCGGCGTGCTTGATAGACACGCCGGTCCAACGGCGCCTCTTCGATGACTTGCAACACCTCGTCGCGGGCGTTCTCCAGGAGTTGGCGGGTGGCGAGCACGACCTCGCCCATGGCCTCCTCGAATGTGGCGAGGGAACTCAACTCCGCTCTCGGCAGGATGGCGGCGTCTGCCCGGGAAACGGCGGTTCGCGTGAGCGCCATGAGATCATCGAAGCCGCGGTGTCGGAGCTTGAGATAGGCGAAGAAACTCTCTTGCTGCCGAGGCAGCATGCACCGCCAGAAATCGAGGACGGCCTCCCGGAGGATGCGTGATTCGTCGGGCTCGAGTTCGGTATCGAAGAGCTGGCCGCTTTCGAAGGCGCGATCATGCAAGACGCGCTGGCAGAAACCGTGGATGGTGAGGACGGAGAGTTCATCGAACTGGAGCAGCGCGTGTCTCAGGCGGTCGGCGGCGCTGGCGGGCTCGATGCGCTGGTGTTCGACCAATTGGCAGATGAGGAGATCCGGTGCATCGGGCGCCGGTGCGTTTCCTTCGATCTGTTGTAATGCGAGGGTCAGTCGCTCGCGCGTCTTGCGGCGGAGTTCATCCGTGGCGGCGTTGGTGTAGGTGACGAGGAGAAGATGTGCCAGATCGATGCGCTGTTCCAGGACGAGTCGAAGGACGAGGCTGGTGATGCTGTGGGTCTTTCCCGTGCCTGCACTCGCCTCGATGAACACGCAGCCGTTCAGTGGGCAGTTGACGGGGTCGAAATCATCCATGGTGTCGCCTTCCTTCGTCCTTCTTACTCTTGGGTGCTTGTGATCTTTCTGCCAGGCCTTTCAGCGAGCAGCGACGCGAAACCCGGTGATGGCTAACTCAATGTCAGGATTGCTGTAAAAATGCCCGGCAGCTTGGCGGTTGTTTCCCTGAAACCACGAATCGGAGCGGATGCCTCGGAAAGAGCGGCCGACGCTGGATTCGGTCCATTCCCAGAGAGCATCTTCGGTCTCCAGCATGCCATAGTGACTGCGATTAAAGTGTTTCCACCCGTGATTGCCGTAGGGCTGATCGGGTAGCGGGAACAAGCGATAGGATGCACTCGAGGGATCGTAGTAGGCGGCCTTGTACCATTCATCAATGGTGGGGAGGAAAAACTTGGCGCCCGCTTGGCGGACAGCTCGGGGAGAGATTTCGCTCATCTTGTAGGCGCCGTCCTCGGTGGTGCTCTGGTCTTGCGGGCCGACGGGTTTTCCGTGGTGGAGCCAGTTGCAGTAGCGCAGGGCATCGGTCCAACCGACGTGGGTGATGGGCCGGTGACGGGCACCTTCATCGCGGATTCGGTAGGTGTAGGCGCCAAGGACACCCTGGCGCTCGATCTTCATCGACGCGTGATACAGGGCATGGGGGTCAGTCTGAGAGGCGACGGCGTTCAAGAAGGCGGCATACTCCTGGTGATTCACTTTGCGGTGGGCGATGCGGAAGGGGCGATCCACCGATCCAAAAGCACCGGCGCCGAAATGGTCGGTGTCGGGAGGATTGCCAGGATCATCGACCCGCACCCAGCGAAGCTCACTCGCGGCCGGCGCGACTGTCGGGGGGCGTTCGTGATCGGGAAACTGCCAGAATTTCTCCGGATCCGCCGGTGGACGGCCAAAGAAATGCCATTGGGCGAACTCGAGCAGGGCTTCCCAGTCGGCATCATTGGAAGCGTGTTCTCCCCTGCGGAAATGCAATCCGTTTCGCCGGGGGTCGACTCCGAGGAAGGTGTAGATTTCCCTGGCCGCGCGGCTGGTTCGCTGCGTGCCATGGGGGTTGGCGAAGAGATCGTCGGTCGACTCGGTGCAGAGGAGTGCTCGGGGGGCCACGAGTGCTTTGAGAAAATGCTGATCAAAGGGCAGCCGGTCCTCGCGGCCGCCGAACCACTGGAGGCGTTCGTGATACCAGTGGGGCTTGTCGTTCATTCCCACAGATTCGGCGCCGGGGCCGAGAATGCGTGAGGCGCCGGCACCGCCCGCTCCTGAACCGTTGGGCACGACGAGGGCGAATCGCTCGTCGAGAGCGCCGGCGAGCAACGCCATTTTTCCGCCGCGGGAGTGGCCCGTGATGCCGATCCGAGCGTGATCGATCTCCTTGCGGGTCTCGAGGTAGTCGACGACACGCATGCCTCCCCACGCCCACACGGCCAAGGTGGCCCAGTCGTGATTGGGGAAGGCGGCTTGGGCGGGACCGACGACTCCCTTTTTGTCGGGATCCAGGTCGTGACGGGCGTATTCGACGAAGGCGTAGCCGTTCTCGAGGAAGAGGGGTACCTGCCGGGTGCCGCCCAGGGTGCCCTCTTCACGGATGATCACGGGAAATGGGCCTGGCCCGTCGTGAGGCAGATAGAGGACCATCCGCATCTCCAGTTGGCGTTTCGAGCCGATGATCAAGTTGAGCCACTCCTCCCGGCCCTTGCCGTCGTCCCGAGTCACCCGCTTGATCCGTTTGGCGGTCACACGGTCGGGCGCGTCGGGCATGCGTCCATACTGATAATGGAGAAGCATGGATTTCATCTCCTCCCGGCGTCGCGCCCAATCGTCGGCCGTGACCACCTGAGCCCCGGCCTCGAACCGCAGGATCTCGGGCAACCCGAGACGGGAAGGCAGGGCTTCGTGAGCCGTGGAAATCCAGGGCGTCTGAGCCCGGGATTGTCCGAGGACAATCAGCCAGAAGACGAGGGCGTTGAAGATGATGGCGTGCACGTTCCTGGAGTAGGCCAAAGAGGAGACCTTGTCGAGTGGCGGCGAGCGCTCTCCCCCCACCTTGGTCTTCCGGTGGCGGACCTTCCGATGCGCTCCCCGCTCACTCACTCATTTGAGAAAGAGCGCCGGCAGTTTCACCACGGCGAACCAAACCAGAGCGGAGCCGACGCTGACGGCGAATAGGGAAATGGCGAGGGAAGCCAAGGTCTTGCCTCGTTCCCGTCGCGTGCTTAGCTTTGTCTTTGTCAGTTCCATCTCAGGTTGATAACACTGACTTTCAGATTTCGAAACCACCTCTTGCACAAGTTTTCGTTTCGATGGATAAAAAATGCCCGATTTTCGGTGTTACTTTGGGAAAGGAATTGCGACTAGTGTGGCCCTCCTTTTGTTGAGCATCTCTGCTTGCTCCGTGGCGTGGTGGGCTCCATGATCGGTAAAGGCGTTGCCTGACGCAAACTGACGAGTAGCAGCTTCAGTCATGAGTGATGAGTTTGATTTGACCGCAGGGCACTATCAACTGGATATCCACGTCTCGTCTTGTGTGGCGCCTGAATTGGCGGAGGCCTTGCTTGAGCGGGCGGCGAAGAATTTTAATGCGGCCACGATGGAGCTAACAAACCAGCAAGAGGTTCGAGAAATTGCCTCCCAGATGAAGGATAGCGTGGTGGAGCTGGGAGATCAGCTGTTGAAGTTGGTCAATGGGCATCCGGTGTACCAGTTGATTTCCGACTCGGAGAGCTGCAAGATGATCCGGTTCACGCCCTACATGGTGATCGGTCTGGGCTGGAAGAGTGTGATTCAGATCAACGCGAGGCAGGTTAACGCGGCCTACCAGGCGACCGGAGTGGGAGGCTTTGGCCCGCATCGGGACGGAGGGGGGCCTTTTCTCACCGTGGTCTGCCCGCTGGCGGGATCGAATCCGACGCGTTTTTTGCAAGAAGACAAGAATCAGCCGATCGCTGACGGAGCCATCAGAGCGCTTCAGCCGGATGATAGTCGTTGGATTCCAGCGACGGACGCGAGCAAGCAACAACCCACCCTCATTGTGGCGAAGGCATTCGCCATGCGGGGGAGAGCGGAAGGGTTGCAGAGTCCCATTCACTCGCGGCCGCCTTCCACGGGCCCCGGGTACAAGAGGCTCTCGTTGAAGTATGATTTTTTTCCGCGATGACTCCGGGCTTCGTCTACACGCCGTGATCGATCAGGATTCGCCTGGTTCGTGAGGCCGGTTGGATCCGTGCTTAAGCTGGACCAGGGTGGCGCCCCAGCTTCCGGTTTGCTCGTCGCCGAGACGGAAGCTGGCCACGGCGGGGTGCTGCCGGAGTTTCTTGTGCACGAGTTCGCGCAGGGTGCCGGTGCCTTTGCCGTGGACGATACGGAGGGAATGGATGCCGCGTTGAAGGCATTCATCGATGTAGTCCGGAATGAGTTCCCGAACTTCTTTGGGCCGGAAGGTGTGCAAGTCGAGTTCCCCGGTGATGGGGACGACGACGGGCTCGTCTTCGCCGTGTTCTTCGGACTCCTTGGCCATGGAATTTGGGCCGCTGGGTGCGGCATTTGGAAGAGTGATCGGGTTGCTAACTGCAACCGCATCCACCGGGGTTTCAGCATCCGCCACCGCCGTCCGACGGCGCACCCCGCGTGGCACCGACATAGCCCAAGCCTCCGGTGATGACCCGCTTGATGGGTTTCCCTGTATCCGGATGAGCGCTGAGGGCATCTTCGGTCATGCTCTGACGGAACTCAAATCGTTCGACGGCTTCACCGGATGCAGTCGGGATGGTTTCGTAGACGTAGGTTGGCATAGGCAGGAACAGCATTGGAAGATTTGCCCGAATTGCAACCCCGGGGCGGCAATCAGCGCCATCCCGGGATTGCCTGGATGCGGCCATTTTTTTGGATCAAGCGGCAACTGCTGCGGTCTGGCCGGGGAAGGGGTCGCGCCACCCTGGAGTGGGCAGTGTATTTTTCCTGCCTTAATTATGGAAAACGTGGGGAATGGCTTTATTTGTAAAAAAATGCCGGTGGCTCGATATGAAATCATCAATCCTGTGGGAAGTGGAGGGCTCGGTCTCGTCTCCAAAGCGCGGGATGTGCATTTGAATCGATTCGTCGCCATCAAGCGGCTCAAGGCTCCGATTGAGGGTGAAGTGCGGGATCCCGAGGAGGAGCGCAAACTCTTGCAGGAAGCCTCGCTCACGGGTGCGGTCCAGCATCCCAATATTGTCTCGGTTTACGACGGGGGCGTGGATGACGAGGGTGCTTTTCTCGTCATGGAGTACGTCGACGGCCAGACGCTGACGGAGGTATTCAAGGAGGGGACGCTCACACCGGAAGATTTTGTCGAAATCAGCAGACAGTGCCTCGACGGGCTATTGGCTGCCCAGGAACTTGGTCTGATCCATCGTGATCTCAAGCCGGGGAATGTGATGCTCTCCTGGCTACCCTCGGGCACCTACCGGGTGAAGATCCTGGACTTTGGCATGGCGAAGTACGCCCCGGTGCCGGTCCACCAGACGGAGGATCAGGACAAAGCGATCTGCGGGACGATCCATTTCATGGCTCCTGAACAGTTTCTGCGCTATCCGCTCGACGGTCGCACGGATCTCTATGCCCTGGGCTGTATTCTCTATTATGGCATTACAGGAATGCTCCCCTTTCAGGGTGAGAGTCCGGCGGCCATCATGCAAGCCCATCTCCACGGCACGGTGACGCCGGCCCTGATGGTGCGTCGCGACTTTCCCAAGCCCCTGGCGGATTGGTTGATGAAAATGCTGGCACCAGACGCCGGCGATCGTCCCCGGGATGCGGCCCAGGCCCTCCGGGAATTGGACGAGGGCGTGGATCTTGTTCGAAGGGAGCGGGCACCGGCGAGTCCGGTTGATCGCGGTTGAGGCCGGCGTCCCACCGGTGATTCCGGAAGTGTCGGGAACAACGTGAGACTGGCGTCCCACTTGATTCACCATGGGCCTTACTTTTTGACTAACCAAACGTTGCGAAAGCGCACGGGATTGCCGTGGTCCTGGAAGAAGACCGGGCCGGCCTCCTTGCCTTCTTTCAGGGGAGAGGCCGTGGTGGAGTGGTCGGCAACGATGTCTTGATGAATGACGACACCATTGTGGAGCACGGTGAGCCGGGCGTCCTTGGTCTTCTTGCCTTCGTCGTCGTAGCGGGCCGCCTGGAAGTCGACGTCGTAGGTTTGCCAGGCGAGCGGAGGATAACACATATTCACGAGGGGCTTGCCCACGGAGTAGATGCCTCCGCACTCGTTCTGCTCGCCCTCGAGTCCGAAGGAATCCAGAATCTGGACCTCATAGCGGCCCTGGGCGTAGAAGCCACTGTTGCCGCGGCCTTGACCACGGGCGGCGGGCTTGAACGGGGTGCGGAATTCCAGGTGCAGGTGAAAGTCCTGGAACTTCTCCTTGCTGGTGACGCCTTGTACGAGGAGATCGCCTTCCATGAGGGTGTCTTTTTTGCCGGTCCAGGCATCGGCGTTCGAACCGTCGAAGAGAATGATGGCGTCCTTGGGAGCGACTTTCCCCAGGGTGGAACTTTCGCGCTGGACGCGCTTGAGCTCGCCGAAGGGCTCCTTGGAGTCACCGGCGTAGAGCTTGAGTGTTCCTTTCTCGACCACGCCTTTGCTCCCATTGTCAGGGTCGGACTTGAGGATCACCTGGCCGGCGGCATTGCGCACGCCGCTCCCCTTGATGCGTTGCTCCTTGTTGCCATCCCAGCCGTCGCCGGGAAGTCCGCCCTGGTAGGCCACGAAATCAAACTTCCCCTCGCTGAGGGCGATGAGCTGCACGCCCCACTTGCCGTTGTCCGCCGTGCCGACGTACTCGCCCTGAAGGGCAAAATCCGGATCGTCGACCTTGGACGGGTCGATGTAGGTTTTCCCGCCCTTCTTCTTGTCGGCGGCGGTGAGAGAAGGGGCGAGGATGCCCGGCGTGAGGGCGGCAAGGACCCAGAGGAGATGGAGGCGTTTCATGGCGTGTCTAATCGTTTGGTCGAGAGAGAAAAAGGTAGGCGAGGATGATGCCCGTGATTCAGTGACTCGGCTTGGAACCCGACTCGTCGTCAGGCGTTTCGGTGGTGACGATCATTACCTTAACGGCCTTGCCCTTGGCCAGGTATCTTTTTGCCAGGGCATTGACTTCTTCAATCTTGATGGAGTTGAAGTCATCCGTCATGGAACGGGCCCACTCCAGACGCTCGGGTTGTTCCTGGCAGCTCTGGAGGACGCTGGAGAGCCAGTATCCATTGCTCCGCGTCTGCTCCTTGAGGCTGGTGAGAATGGGATTCAAGGCGCGTTCGAAGGCGTCCTCGGTCGCTCCCTCTTCAGCCAAGGTGGTTCCGAGTTCAACGATGCGCTCAGCGACCAATTCCGCTTTCTCCGTGGACCCGGGGCTCATGGCGAAGAGGGATCCGTACCCGGGAAAGGTATCGCTTCCCTGGTGGTAAGCCCTGGGACTATAAGCTTCGCCCAGCTCCTCGCGGATCTTGGTGCGTAACAGATCGGCCAGGAGATTGCTCACCACGGTGAGGCGCCGCGCCTGGCCGATGTCGCTTCGGCGATCGGTGGTGGGCCAGTAGACGAGTGTGAGGGATTTTCCTAACTTGCTCTCGTAGGGGAAGCGCTTCTCGGAGTCCCCGGAGGGGAAGGCGACCTTGCGCTCGGCCTCGTAGGCCGGCCGTTCACGGTCGCGGTCGGGCAGGGCGCCGAAGGTGGAACGGAGGTGTTCGATGACGGCGGAGGGATCAAATTCGCCGACGAGACTCACCTCGAGCGGTGCCTTCTTCAGCGGGGCATCGATCCAGGCTTTGACATCCGCCAGGGAAAGCGCTTCGAGGGCCTCGATTCCGGGAATGCCGAAGCGGGGATCATCGCCGTGGATGTAGCGATCGACCTTGGCCTGCATCACGCCCTGGGGCATGGTGGCGATCTGGTTCATGATCATGGGGTACATCTTGCGGAGACGCGATTCCGCCTCTTCGCGGTAGCCCGGAGCGATGAAATAGGCACACATGAGTTGTAGCTGGTCTAACAAATCTTCCGGAGTGGTGCGGCCGGACATGACGAAATGGCTGTCTGCGATGGAAAAGGAAACACCCACATTCTTGCCGGCGAAGAGGCGCTGGAGATCGTCGGCGCTGTGTTTTTCCAGACCGGCGGCTTCAAACGCACTCTGGGTGAAGAGATCGATCCCGGGTTTTTCCTTGGGCTGGGCGAGCCGGCCGCCGCCGAAGGCGGCCGTGACCCGGATGGTGTTTTTTTCGAAATCGGTCGGCTTGAGATTGATCCGGACGCCATTGGAGAAGACGAGTTGTGTGATATTGAGATCCTCGACGGTCTTTCGAGAGGCCACCTGGCCGGCGGGACCGATGTCTCGGTAGGCGAAGGCCTGTTCTTCTTCGACTTTGGGAGGGGCCACCGCTTCCTCACGGCTGGCGAGGAAGGCCTGGGTCACGTTTTCCGCCGTGGGAGAATCCTTCAGATTTCCCGAGATCATGATGTGGACGGCATCGGTGGTCCACCGTTTGCCGAAGGCTTCCTGACAGGCTTCCACGGTCAAACCGCCCAGCGTCTGCGAGGCGATCCGGAGATCCTCCTCGGGGCTGGAAAAGACGTCGTGCTGACCCAGGGAGGAGACGATGCCGTCGGCGATGGATGGTGATTTATCCGTCGCCGCAGTCTCCACGGCCCGTTTGTAGGCGTTGAGGAGTTCGGCTTTGGCCTCCTTGAGTTCAGCGGCGGTGAAGCCGTGTTCGGCAGCGCGGCGCAATTCCTTTTCGGCGACGCCCAGGGCGGCGACCCATTGTTCCGGCTGGCAGGAGAGTTCGACATTGGCCATGTCGGCGAAGCGGATGAAATCGCCGGCATAGGCGCGGCCGGAGGAGAAGGGCGCGTCGGCATTCTTGGCCAGAATGGAGAAGCGGCGGTTGATCATGGCGTTGGCCAGGCGCAGGGGAAAATCCTTGGCGCGGTTTGCCTCTGTGTCCGTCTCGTCCTTGAAGGGTGTGAGGGCGGTGAGGGAGACGGTGGTGGCGGAGGCCTCGGGTTCGACTTCGACCTGGGTGCGAACGCCGCCTGACTTCAGTTGACCGATATCGGGTTCGCGAGCGAGTTGATTGGCCGCCTTCATGTCGGCAAACACTTTGGCGATCTTGCCGCCGGTGGCGTCACCGTCGATGTCGCCCACGACGACGAGGACCATGCGGTCGGGGCGGTAGTAAGTCTGATAGAACTCGAGAAAGCGTTCGCGGGGAGCCTTCTCGATGATG
>JANQJH010000613.1 GCA_028281705.1 Verrucomicrobiales bacterium | reverse complement strand
CGAGCCTGCTGTCGCTGATTCCTCCCCGGCTCCCGCCAAACCGGAACGCCGATTTTGGGAATGTCAGCTCCCCGGGGGCAGCTTCTCCATCGGTATCCACGACATCGTCTCCGTCAGCCAGCACCAGTACATCATTGAGGGCGACGCCGAGTACTACGAGACAACCGTGTCCACCAGAAGCACCATCGTCGCCCGGTTTTACCATCGACAGGGCTTACCCGGGAACGCCCAACTGAGCCTGGAGTCTCCCTTGGTAACGGGCAAACGAGCTCTGGATCGCGCTCAGGAACTCATCGACACGGGACGTTATGTTCAACGCATCACAGCGCCCGACCACGGACTCCCCGTGAAGCGAGCCCGTGACATCGCCGTGGCGCCCACCGTCGAATTTCGCCTCACCACACGAGCGGACGTCGCCGCTCTCTATCAGAGCGCCCACACCGCATGGAAGAAGGGAGAAGATGGACTCTTCCAATTGGCGACGATGGACTGAATGGGAGAAAGACGACGTCACCTCCGGATCACATGTCGAGTAGATTCGGAATCGTTCCCTGAGGATCGTGGAAGAATGTCTGCATGTAAATTCCGTACATGAATTGCAGTTTATCGACGTCTCTTGCCCCCAAACAATGGAGAATCACGCTCTCCCGGTAACACAACCAATCCTTGTCTCGATCGAGATGAAGCGGGAACTTGATCGCCCCTTCGGTAAACGGCCGCAGTTGCCATCCATGCCGGCTCGAATCTAGCAAAAGTCGATTCCATCCCGGTTGATCTCGCCATGGAAGATCGCGCATCGGGGCCCGTTCCGATATCCTTTCCCACTCCTCCATGATTGCCGGGTAAACCGTCGCTCTCGTTGCCCAGGTTCCCGAGTTCACGCCATCGCAATTTAACGATTCCATCTCCTGCCGCGTGAGGTAACTACTGAAGACATCGTCTTGAATACCGCGCCCGGCTTCTCTCTGGAAGAGAATGTCCCAATCGTCGGCTTCAAATAGCACATCCACTTTTCTCAAGGCGAGACAATCCACATCCAGGAACGCGATGACATCGAACCGCTGAATGTCCAACACCTCTCTGGCGCGGAACTTCCATCTCTTGGCCTCGTCCGCCAAGGCCTGATCGCACAGCGGCTCGGTCTCGACGAAGATCTCCTGGATTCCGACTCTCGGGATCAAGAATATGGGATCCATCGTGTTGCGCATGATGGCGCATTCCCCGTCAAAACCCGTCCGAACGAGAGATGCCACGAGCAATCTCGCCATCTGACGGCAGGTAGCGGATCCCGGCGCATCAAAAGCGATAGTGTAAATCAAGATGCGTTTGGAAGCCATGTCCGGATGATCCACCGTGCCGATCTCGAATTGATCGCCCAGATCTATTTGATCTTGAGCAATTCCACATCGAACACCAACATCCCGGCCGGCTGGCCCCGCTTGGGATGGTCTCCATAGGCCAGATCGCCAGGAATCCAGAAACGGCGCTTCTCTCCCTGAACCATAAGCTGCACGCCTTCCGACCATCCTTTGATCATTTGATCGAGCTTGAACTCTGCCGGCTTCCCTCTTCGCATCGAGCTATTCCATTTTTTCATGGGTATGCGTGATCGGGTTGACCCACCTTCACTCCGGCCGACTGATCCAGTCTTCCCTGGGCAGACGCTGAAAAATCCCCGCCAGTTTCGACTGAGCGAAATTGGCCGCCCACCATTCCATTTCTTTGTCCTCGTAGACCCCTACCGTGACGGCGTTGATGACATTGAGTGCCGCTTCCTGCTCGTCGGGATTGGAGAGCCTCGGAATCAGGGCATCGACCAAGTCATAGAGTTCCGGATAACACAAACGCTCCACACCATACTCGAACATGACGCCACCCGCTGGCGCCAAAGCAAACTGTTTCAGCCCCGATAACACCACGGAAAGAAGCCCCACATCCTTCTGCTCGGACTCGCTCAAGCCCGCTGAATCGGCCCAAGGATGATTCGGATCCGCATTGACGAAGATCTTGAAGGCATGCTCTCTCCTCACCGCATCATCCGAAGCCAGTCTACCGACATAAAACATGAATACCGGATTGCGTGGTGTCCCCGACTTCTCGCCGGACTTCAATTTCTCCTCAGCGAGTCCGAGGTTCTCGAAGAAGGCCATCTTGTCCGCTTCAAGCGCCTTATCCCCATTCACTTCAGCCCCGACGACAGGCGCAAAAACAAACTCGTCAGTTCCTGGTCGACTAGCCGGAACCAGCCGCTCGACGGAAGAAATCCCCGAGCGCTTAATCGTGGCATCCCTTCCACCCTTCGTCGCGATCATCCACACGATCGCGAGAAACACGGCCATTAGACACGCGATCCGCCACCAAGTGCGCCTATAGTGATTATGGAGCAACCAGCGATCCATTTTGAGCTCCTCGTACAATTCGAATCATCGCGTCCATACCGTTGATTACTCGCCCAGTATCCGGGTGGATAACGGCAAGGCCCGGTATCCGCATGTCCAAGATCAAATACGTTAGGGAATGCCGAAACGAAAATGTGGATGGTGGACTTTCGATGGCTTCATCATTACATGTGATCCCCTGTGGCTGCAAGGTACCATGCGTAGCAACCGTGCCAACCACCGTACTGTGATTCGTCCCGGCGATCGCAACTTCGATTTCGATTTCGGATACCACCACGAGGCACCTGACCCCATGGCTCGCTGGGGTCGAGCCACGAGACCAACGCCCAGGGCGGCGGCTAGAGTCACGGACCCCGTGTGCTTCACGAATTGTCTTCGGCCCTCATTGATTTCTTGCTTCATATTTGGAACGAGTTACTAACACATTGTGATTTCGCCAGAGGACGTGATATCGTCTCCTTGGGCGCAATCGATACGCCCATTACTTTTCGCACGTGACCTTGCCGTTCAAGTCTGGCAAATACGTAATTTGATACGTATTCACATCCACTCTTACCCTTAAGAACCCACCTCATTCGTACGCGTGCACGCCTAAGGTAACGCGCGTATCTACCTCCTAAAACAGAGCTTCTTCCCCAAGCCGTGGCGCTTCGTTTTGGTCTGCCACCTGTGCTCGACAGGCGAGACGCCTGTCCCACGTTTCTTTCCCGACCAACAACGTGATACCGGCGTCTCGCCGGTCCCTCACAAAGCCCCCACCGGGTTTAATTCGCACAGCACCATCACGGGTCGCTCCCTCTCATCGGTGGCCTTGAGATCGACCTTGAAACACAACACCCAATCATTGGCTCCATCGGGATCGACCAAGACTTGTTCCACGGCCCATTCGTTAGGTGATTCCTCGATGTAGGTGTGCTTCTTGTTGCGCGCCTCGGGATCCAAGCGGATGCGCTCGTGAGTCTCGAGATAGGCTTGCATGCGTTCTTGCAAACGCTCCGATGTCCAGGCCTCCCCATCACCATCTTCAGGTTTCACTAAGGAGAGCGCCGCCTCCCACTGCTGCTGTGAGAGCGCCTTCATCAAATCGAAGACCACTTTGCGAACGGCCCGGACTAGCACCGGCCGGTTGCGCGACAGCGCCGGAAGACGTCTTCTCCCCTCACCGGGAGATGCCGGCTGCTTCTCCGCGGCGGGCACGTAGTCCGGATCCCGCAGTTTCTCCCATTCGTCGATGAGGCTGGAATCCACCCCGCGCACGATGTCTTCCAAGTAGGCCTCGGCCTCCTCCACTTCCTCCGTCTTCGCCGCCGGGGGCACTGTCTGATCGAGCACTTTGTAGACCTCGGTCAGATGCCGCAAGAGGACAGCCTCACTGCGCTGCAGTTCGTATTGTCCTATGTAATCCTCGAATGATTGATAGTTCTCCAGCATCTCCCGGGCGATCGACTTCGGCCGCACGGAGGACTCTTCGATCCAAGGATGCTGCGCGACGAAGCGGTTGAAGGTGTCATAGAGAAACTCCTTGTTCGGTTTGGGCCATTCGACCTCGTCCAGACGCTCGATCCGTTCTTCATAGCTCACCCCCTCGCTCTTCATCGCCGCCATGAACTCGGTCTTCAGCTTGTCCACCTGCTTGCGCAAGATGACCACGGGGTGTTCCAAGATGGCCTCGATCAAGGAAATCAAGTCGTAGAGATAGGCCGGCGATTCCCGGTCGAGTTGGCCGATGGTATCCAGGAGATAGAGCCCCAAGGTCTGGTTCAACGTGAAGTCTTCTTGGAGTTCCACATTGAGCACGACCTTGTTCGGGCCCTGGCGCTCCGCAGGCCGAAGGATGCTCAATACATTTCCCCGGACGAGACCGCGAAAGAGGCCAAAGGCCTGCTTCTTCAATGCTGCCTTGCGGTTCGCGGGCTCATGACAGATCTCGATGAGCCTCTTCAGAGCCTCACATCCATCTTCATCCGTCCGGCTGAGCACGTTGAGCAGGATGTTATGCGTCATGGGGAAACGCGACTCCAGCCGCTCGGGCGGCGAGGCCTGCAAACGGTTGAAGGTCGCCTCGTCCCAGGCGACGAAGCCCTTCTCCGGCGGCTTGCGTTTGACAATCTTGCGGCGCCTCTTGGGATTGCTTCCCGCCTTGGCCTCCAATCGCCGGTTCTCGATCACGTGCTCCGGCGCCTGGGCCACGACATAGCCCATACGATCAAAACCACGACGCCCGGCGCGTCCGCAGATCTGTTTGAAATCGCGCACACTGAGAATGCGCGTCCCCTGCCCGTCGTACTTGCAGAGCTGGGTGAAGAGCACGGTCCGGATTGGCACATTCACTCCCACACCGAGCGTGTCCGTTCCGCAGACGACCTTGAGCAACCCACGCTGGGTCAGCTTCTCCACCAGGACACGGTACTTGGGAAGCAATCCCGCATGGTGGATACCGATGCCATGGCGCAAGAACTTGCTCACCTCCTTCCCATAAGGACTCTTGAAGCTGGCGCCGACAAGGGCCTCGGCAATGGCCCGCTTCTCCTCTTTGGTACAAAAGTTAGTTGAAAGGAGATTCTGCGCCGTGCGGGCACAGGCCAGTTGGGTAAAATTCACCAGATAGATGGGTGCCCGCCCGCCCTCGACGAGTTCGGCCACCTTCTCTTCCAGGGTGTCTTCACTATAGGAAAACTCCAAAGGCACCGGCCGCTCATCGGACTGCACCAGGGACGTCGGCGCTCCCGTGAGATCGGTGAGCACTTTCTCAAAGAATGCCGTTTCCCCCAGGGTGGCCGACATCAGAAGGAAACGCGCCTGGGGCAGTATGAGCAAGGGAATCTGCCAGGCACTGCCCCGGCTGTGATCGGAGTAGTAGTGAAACTCATCCATGATCACGTCATCCACCTCCGCCCGAACGCCCTCTCGCAATGCCAGATTGGCCAAGATCTCGGCCGTACAGCAAATGATCGGAGCGCCCGCGTTCACCGTGGCGTCTCCCGTGATCATCCCCACGTTCTCCGGCCCGAAGATCTGACAAAGAGAGAGGAACTTCTCATTGGCCAGTGCCTTGATGGGGACGGTGTAATAGGATCGCCTCCCCTGACAAAGCCCCCTAAAATGCAGCGCCAGGGCAACGAGCGATTTCCCCGAGCCCGTGGGCGTGTTGAGGATCACGTTCTTGCCCTCGTACAATTCGAGAATGGCTTCTTCCTGATGCCCATAGGGCTCGATCTCCTCCGCCGAAAGGTAGTCGAGAAAGGCATCGAGAATGGCATCCGCCGAGGACGGATCCGAAACCGCATCCGGTGTCAAGGCGACCGCCGTCATGAGACTGCGTGTTTCGTCGTCGAACCCCTCACCATTACCAGCCACCGATGGATTCGTAGGTAAACCCTCTCAGATACTCCGTTTCCGGCAGTGTCGCGATCACGGGGTGATCCCGGCGCTGCGTGTAATCCGTCACCCGGCGAAGCGTGCACCGCGCATCCACCGCCGCCGCCGCGATGAGATCGCTGAAGGCCTTGTGATCGATGTGATGAGAACAGGAAAAGGTCGTCAAGAGCCCCCCCTTGGGCAAGAGCTTCATCGCTCGCAGATGAATCTCCTTGTAACCCCGTAAA
>JANQJH010000590.1 GCA_028281705.1 Verrucomicrobiales bacterium | reverse complement strand
CGTCCAGGGCCAGCGTATTGGCTTCGCCGTTGCGGACCTGCTCATTGTCATTGCTCAGAGGCGAGAGCGTGACTGGCGTGTTGCGTGGTGTGCTCTCCGAATCCCGGATTGCGAATGGGATCTCTTCGGGATGTCTCAGGTCGGCGGGGCCGTAGAGTCGCGTACCCAGACCGGCGTAGTCATAGATGTCCTTGGCCGAGGTTTCTCCCGGGGAGACGTCGGTAAAGAAATTGCGATTGGAACCTCCGAGGGAAGACGAATTCATCAGTCCCCCTTGGCTGTGCTCGGAACCCAAATTGTGGCCTATTTCGTGGGCCAAGACATCCCACCGGGCGGTGGAACGGCACACGCTGACGGCGCTGGTGTTGCGGATGGCCCTGACAAAGGCGACCCCGAGCGTCTGCCCCTCGAGCCCGGCACCGAACTTGGTCGCCATGGACCATCGGTAAATGCTATTGCGCCGATTCGTCTGGATCCAGTCGCGAAAATCCTCAATGCCGCCCGATGGAATATCGGTGTAGTCGTCTTCGTCGGGAATCATGATCATTTCTTGGACGAGGAGCCTGATGCCTAACTGATTCTCGTAGGCGGCGGCGACGTTGGATATGGTGGCGAGAAAAAGAGAGGCCTTGGAGGTGAGGTTCGAGGTGGTCGAAGGGCCGGTGGCGTCCTTGTCCAGCACGAGGAGGAGGAGGGCATCCTTGAGCGAAGCGTCGTAGCGTGTGGCGCGAGGAATGCGGTTGATGTACTTGTCCAGGCGGTCTGTGGCGGGATCGAGTCCGGTGAGGGCGGCGGTCTCGGGCGTGATCTCGACGGGGGCGGCATTCTCCCAGAAACCTTCGCCATGGGGAAGGGCGGCATCGCTCGACATTTGATATTGGCCCGCGCTCGCATCCCAGGCACAATGGGTGTCTAACTGAGCGGCAGATTCCGTTTGTGCTTGGAGCTCGCCCGATTCCGGATGGGTACGGATGTAGGTGACTTCGCCGGTGGCCTGGCGGAGGAGGGCTCCGATGGCGTCGCCGGCGGGCGCCAGGGTGGCTGTGGTGCCGTGGTCGCCAGGGCTGAGAGCCAGCCCCTCGAAGACCACGGGGTCCGTCTCCAAGGATTCGTGTCCCGTGCCTAGCGTGATACCGAAGTCGTCGGCCAGGCTTCGGCGCTGGCGAAAGACGAAGCGTGACTCCCGGTCACCGGCGCCAACGCTGATGGAGACGGCTTGCCCGTGGTAGAGAGCGTCTAGCAGCGGCGTGGGAGGCCGTTGGTGCGGCGCTACGGGATCGGGCGTGGCGTTTGCCTGGCGGCCGGAGCGCGCCATTTCCTGACCGGCCAGTGTCGGGGGAACTTCCGGCGGTGGAGAATGGGGCGAGCGGCGGGAGGGGTGATTTGTTAGTGTGAGGAGCGCGAGGAGAAGAACGAGCGCGAGGGGGTAGACTGCTCGGCGATGCATGATGGGGTGGGGATGCCTGGATTCATGGTGGGTTCTCGAATGACGGCGCCCTCCGCGCCACGGGTATGGTAGCCCGAGAACGGACACGATGCAATGGACATGCCGAGATCTTCGGATTGGCATTGTGTTGGACCGTTTCTTATCGATCTAGTCCGTCTTGCTAACCTGGAGGCGCAGACTGAAGCTCGTGAACTCGTTCGCCGGATGGGGAGCGCCGATTCGGACGCTGACCCGCTGATTTGTCATCATTCTGTCATCAATGGTGACGCCCTGGCGAAGGGGCTCCCACGGCGTCTTGCCACGTTTGCGTGCCAGCCCGTTCCACGTCCGAAGGTCGGTCGATTGTTGGACCTCGTAGGTGAGGTCGTTGTGCGGTTCCGAGGGGATGGTGAAGGCGAGAAACGGATGGCCGCTGGGGCCGATCTCTCCTGAGGGCAGGATGAGAGAGCGTTCTTCTTCGTCATGCCTCTTGGGATCGCTTCCCAGTGCCCTCTCAAGCAAATTGCCGATGCCGTCTTGATCGAAATCGGCCTCGGGAGTCTGGAATGCGGCCGGTTCTGTCGTGCCGAAGTGGGTGAGGAGCCACTGCTCTTCTTCCGTGAGGGTTTGCTCCGTCGGCTGAACTGTCAGTGGGGAGGAGTAGGCGAAGGTGGAGCCACCGATCACGGGTGCGACCTGAATGGTGTAATGGCTCCCGGCCGCCAGGGGTGCTCCCGCGATACTTTCGTTGAGGACAAAACTGCTGGCGCCAGCGTCGAGCTCTGTGCGGTGTTCATCGAGGATCTGTGAGGTATGGCTCACGCGAACGTCGTCGAGGAAGGCGCCGTAGTGATTGGCATTGTTACCTTCGTTCCATTGGTAGAAGGATCCATTGGCCGTGATTTGAAAACGGATTCGGATGGATGCGCCTTGAAATTCGGGTGGAATGGGCTCGTTCACCGCGATCCATGAAGAATCCCACTCCGAACTCGATCCCGAGGCATTGGTTCCGGCTTGCTCCCAAATGGTCCTCCAGAAGGTGCCGTCACTATCAGAGACCTCGACTCGCAGCCGTGAGTGAGGAAAGAAGAATCGAAATCGGTATTTGAATTGGAGGACGCTGTTTTTCTTGGCGACTATGGATCGATCAATCTCGAAGGACTGTGATCCCTGATCCGGAAAGAGCAGGTGAAAGCTGTGATTGCCCGAGCTGGCCAGTGCCGTGCTTTGAAGGTTGTAGGAGGCACTCGTCCGGTCGATGATGGAAGTTAGATGTTCTGCACCTTCCTCCCACGTGGAGTCTGCAAGCCTGCCGATGCGGAGAAGGTAGCCATCGAGGCCGTCGATTGGGGTGAAATGATAGACAGATTTGCCCTGAGTTGTGGGTGCGGAGGGCCCGGTGATCGTCAGAGATTGTTGGAGGTCGAAGGGATCATAGATGCGCACGTCGTAGGCGTAGGAATCAAAGGGTGCGTTTTGAATGCCGGAGATGGCGACGTGGGCGATGGCATCTCTTCCGGTGGCGGGAGGCGTGGATGGGATATCGGCGGGACGCCACGCGAGGGCGTTGTCGCCGATTTGCCGGTGAAAGGCCTCCCGGATTGTCGCAATGGGATCGCCATCAAAGGTCATGGCGACCGAGGCCTTGGAAAAGTCCGCCCCCGGGTAACTGAATGACCAGCGGGGAAAATTGGCCTCCTCATTGGGTACGAGGGGATGGGGGCAGTAGCCCTCGTTGGGCCACGTGACGGGCCGAGGAGGTGGCGAGGCGGCGAAGTTTCCGATGACCCAAATGGCGGAGGCTGACGTGTGGTTGGCGGTCCACGGGATCGAGCCGTGCCCCATCTCCTGGGCTCGAGGGTAGAAGAGCCATCGGCGATGGCCGACCGCGCCGTTCTGCGGGCCATCGTCGAGGATCAGGCGGTCGATGGCGTCATAGCCGAAGGATCCCAGGGTGAGATTGGAAGAGGAGGCGGCGGTTTCGATGGCCGCGGTGACACAGGGGTTCTGGGGAAAATCTTGGAGCGGTGTGTGTGAAAGGGCCCTCTCCCGGGCCATGACCAGCGCGGCTTCCTGGGCGGCCTGGTTCTTTGATTGGTCGAATTGAATGTTAGTGGAGAGTCCCGCCTGGCCCCTGAAATAGTTGATCCGCCGGAGTACCAAGTCGTGGAACTGTGATGAAACGGTCCCCGGATCGCAGATCGAAAGGTCACCGGTCCATCCGATCAGATTACCGGCGTCGCCGTGGACCGCGTAATGCTTGTGGAATGCCAGGAGATTGGCCCATCGGTCATCTGTTGCCATCTCAAAGCCGCTCGAGATTTCGGCGGCCAGGGAACGATGCATGAGTTGGCGGGTTGGCCGCCCGTCTGGCGTCGTTGCGAAGATGGGAGTTTCTCGAGGGACAGGGCCGAGAGACGTTGGATCAGGGGTGATGGCGGCGATCTCTTGCGCGCGGACCCGGGTGGCCGAACTGAGCAGTAGGAGGATCGCTACGGCTGGTCCAAACGGCGCGAGGGGCATGGCTAAATATATTTTCCATAAAAACAATACAAGTTGTTTCTCGGAATGCAGCCAAATCCAGGGGCGTTCTTGCAGATTTGATGATCATCGCATTTTCTGAGACCCAGATGAGTCTGGGTCGTCGAGGTTGCGGCGAACAGCCGCCCAGGCGGTCCGGAGCACCATTGGCGTCGGGGCCGACACCCGGTTCAGGAGAGATTGTTCTCTAGTCTTGTGCTTTTTGCGGATGTTTGGCATGGTTCTTTCTAACAAGCCGGGCGAAGCGCTACGGCATTTCTCCGAAAGACATTTCAATCCTTGCCAACACAATCAAGACAACCCAGAAAGTGACATCATTACTATGAAGAAGATCGAAGCCATCATCAAACCTTTCAAACTAGAAGCAGTTAAGGAAGCCATCAGTGAGACAGGCATTCAAGGCATGACGGTGAGTGAGGTGAAAGGGTTTGGCCGTCAGAAGGGCCACACCGAAATCTACCGGGGCAGTGAATACACCGTGGACTTCCTTCCAAAAGTGAAGATTGAAGTTGTGGTGGACGACGACAACGCCCAGGCCGTCATCGATGCGATCGTAAACAATGCCAACACGGGTAAGATTGGCGATGGCAAGGTCTTCATCAGTCCGGTGGAGGAGGCCATCCGTATCCGGACGGGAGAGAAAGGTTCGGCGGCTGTTTCGGGGGCTGCCTGAGGCCTCGAGATCGATTTTGGAAAGCCTGTTCCGCCCGTGGCGGGACGGGCTTTCTGCTTTTCAGAACCAGGGAAACTTCAGACTCTCTAGGGGGTTTCTCCAGCAAAATCGTGGTGTGACTAGGCGCTTGACTTCGTTCGCGTCTGGGGATCACGGTTAACCCATCGTCAAATCATCATGAATTCAGGTCGTTTCTTCGTTCCATCATTCCTCGCGCTTCCCATCCTCGCATGGAGTGCCGCGGATCTCCGCGCCGCCGAGGACACCGTCTATTCCAAGGTTGTTCAGCCGATTTTTCAGGCACGTTGCGTGGAATGCCACGGGGAAGAGAAGTCCAAGGGCAAGCTACGGCTGGACACTCCGGAGCACATCACGAAGGGTGGCAGCGAGGGCGACACCGTGATCGCGGGAAACTCCGAGGAGAGCATGTTGATCTTTCGGGTGACGCTGCCCGAGGATGACGATGAGATCATGCCCCCCAAAGGGGACCCGTTGACCCCGGACCAGATCGCTGCGCTCAAGTGGTGGATCGATGAGCACAATGCCTCCTATGACGCAAAATTTGTCCTCGACGACGCACCTGATGCCGTAAAAAAAGTGGCTGAGAGCGGCGTCGCGGTGGCAGCCACGGCCAAGCCCAAGGAGCCCGAGCTTCCCCAGGTGGATCCGGCAGATCCGGCCTTGATGAAGCCCTTGCAGGATCTTGGCGTGTTGGTGCTGCCCCTGGCACAGAATACAAACCTGCTCCACGTGGAGTCGGTTAGTGTGGCCAAGGACGTGGGAGATGACCACCTGGCCATGCTGGAGCCCCTGGCGCCTCAGCTGGCCTGGCTCTACCTCAACAAGACCAACATTTCCGATGAGGGATTGAAGCATCTCGCTAATCTCAAGCAGCTCCGGCGCCTCCATTTGGCGAACACGGCGATCACGAACATCGGGGTCAAGCATCTCGAGGGCTTGGAGAACTTGGAGACCCTGAATATCTATGGGACGAAAGTTTCCGATGGGGTCTTGGACAGTGTGGCCAAGCTGCCCAAGCTGAAAAAGGTCTTTCTCTACAACACGGAGGTCTCGCCCCGAGTGGCCTTTAAGTTCCTCACGAAAAATCCCAATCTCGACGTCAACTTGGGCTGGGATTTCGAGAGCCTGAAAAACCTGGATACCGGCCTGGCCTACCACGACACCTTTGATGACAAGCATGAAGGTTCCGCGCAGGGTGGCAAAGTGACTTACGGTGACGGCCCCTCCGGCAAGGCTGGAAAATTCGACGGCAAAGCCTTCATCGTGGCCGGCGATCTCGGTAATTTTGACCGCACGGATCCCTTTAGCGTCACCGCCTGGATCAAAGGCGACGCCCAGGAAGACGGGGTGATTGCGGCGCGCTCAGACGTGGCCGATGCGGGTCGCGGTTGGGATGTGCATGTCGACAAGGGCTCGATCCACTTTCAACTGGTGAGCAACGCACCGGACAACGGGATCAAAGTGCATGCGCCGGTGACGATGGACAAAGACACCTATTACTTCGTCGCGGCGACCTACGACGGATCCGGCAAGGCGGAAGGGGTGAAGCTCTACGTCGACAGCGTGAAACTGGACGCCAAGGTGGATCAGGACAACCTCTCGCGGACGACCAAGACCTACCAGGTGATGCACGTCGGGCGCCGGAGTGACGGCGCTGTCTTCAAGGGTGAGATCGACGATCTCCGGCTCTATCCTTCCACGCTATCGGAAGATCAGATTGGTGCTCTCTTCGATCGCTATGGTCACAAGCCGGTACCGGCAGCGGAAAAAGGCGAAGCGGCGAAGGCGGGCGACCCAGCCGGCGGTGTCGTGGCCTTGGCTGCCTTGTTCGACAAGGGAAGTTGCTGTCACAAGGCCCACGGCAAGGGCGATGACTGTGCCCATCCTTGCTGCGTCAAGGCCAAGGCCAAGGGCGCCGTCTGTCTCAAGTGCAACCCGGGCGCCAAGGACAAGATTGCGGCCGACGCACTCTGATTGATTCATTGCCATTCATTCGGTGGTAGTGATCTCCCGATTTCGAGGACTCCTTTTCTGCGTGGCGTGCCTCTACGCGGCGCAGGGGAGCCTTGAACTTCGAGGAGAAGAGTCGAGTTCCGTTCCTCAGGTATTCGCCAAGGCGGCGTATGTCCTCGACGCCAAGACGGGACTGACGCTTTACGAAAAGAACGCGGATGAGCGCCGTGCCGTCGCCAGCACGCAGAAATTGCTCACGGCGTTGATCGTCTCCGAGCGTGGGGAGTTGGATCAACCGGTCAAGGTCGAAAGAACGGATCTCCGAGTGGAACCGACCCGAGTGGGGCTCAAGACGGGAAAGGAATACCTTCGCGGGCAATTGCTTCAGGCGTTGCTGGTGAAGAGCGGGAACGACGTGGCGCGGTGTCTGGCCCGCGATCACTCGGGCGGGCAGGATGCCTTTCGGCCGGTGATGAACGCCAAGGCCCGGCAATTGGGCATGGGTGACTCGCATTTTGTCAACGCCCACGGCTTGACGGAAAAAGGTCAGTATTCCACCGCGCGAGACATGGCCAGGCTCGCCTTCGTTGCCTATCGGGACAAGAACATTCGGGAGGCTGTTGCCATCGCTGAGCTGGAGTTTTCTCACTCCGGATGGAAGGAGAAATTGAGGAACACCAATCGGCTGCTGCGTACCTTGCCCTTCGTCACCGGAATGAAGACGGGATTCACCAATGCCGCCGGACGTTGTTTGATCTGCAGCGGGCGCCATGGCGAGCGCGAGATGATCGCCGTGGTCTTGGGAAGCGATTCGAAGCATATTTGGCAGGATGCCGAGACCCTGATCCGATGGGGTCTGAAAGTCCCGGAGGAAGAGGAGCCGGAGGACGAAGGCAAGAAAACGTCGACGGCTCAGTCGGCATCGTCTTCTTCGTAGGCCGCCATGGTATCTTCTGCTAGCGTCGCCACCTGGGAAGAAGCGCGCGTCCTTCGTGATGAATTGGACCAGACGGGGAAGCGCCTAGTCTTTACCAATGGCTGCTTTGATGTTCTCCACGTCGGGCATGTGCGCTATCTCAATGAAGCCCGCAGCCTGGGAGATGCCCTCTGTGTCGCCCTCAACGCCGACGCTTCCGTGCGGTCCCTCAAGGGGCCTCATCGTCCCATCAACCCCGTCGAGCATCGGGCCGAGGTGTTGTTAGGCCTCAGTGCGGTCGATGCCGTCGTCGTCTTCTCCGAAGCGCGGGCCACCAACGCCATCCGCGCAATTCAACCCCATGTCTACGCCAAGGGGGGAGACTACACGCCGGAGTCCCTCAATCTGGAAGAGCGTGAGGCGCTCGACGATGTCGGGGCTCAGATTGAAATTCTCGATCTGGTGGCCGGGCAGTCCACCACCGAAACCTTGGCCCGGCTTGGCCGCCCTGAAGAGGCCAAGCCGCGGGCGCTCCGGTTGGGCGTGTTGGGTTCCGGCCGGGGTTCCACCTTGGAGGGGCTCTTGGCTGCCATCGACGATGGGCGCCTTTCGCAGACCGAGGTGGTTCTGGTCGTGTCGGATGTTGAAGACGCGTTCATTCTCGAGATCGCGCGGAAGCGAGGCATCGAGGCGGTCCATGTCGATCCCGGCCCTTACAAGACCCGTCTGGGAGAGCCGGCGCAGAAGGAGATTCGCGACCGGTTTCGCTCAGCCGCGGTGGATCTCGTGATCCTGGCGGGATTCATGCGCCGTCTCAAGACCCCGGTCTTGCAGGCATTCCCCAATCGAATTCTCAACGTGCATCCCTCGTTGCTGCCGAAGTACCCCGGAAGAGCCGCCTGGGCTCAGGCGTTGGCTGCCGGGGAGTCGCAGGCCGGAACGTCGATCCATCTGGTCGACGAGGGCATTGATTCGGGTAGGCTCTTGGGCCAGGAACCCGTGCCCATCTTGCCTGGAGATACGGAGGAGAGCTTGCAGCAGAGGATTCAGTCCGCCGAGCGCGAACTCTATCCTCGCGTGATTTCCGAATACGCCCGGCTCTTGGCTTCGCCGCCATCCTGCGAGTAAGGCCGTCTCTCCTGGGCATCATCAGAGGGACGTTTCTCATCTATACCGGACTTTTCATGCTCTGAACAGGGTTGGCTCTTTGAGTATCAACAAGTTAGGCATGATCTGAAATTCGAGTTTCTGGCTACATGCTTTAAGGTGCCGTTTCCATCAGGCTAAACACGTGGTTTTGAAATTCGGTCGGCGTCGTCTTCATCGCAATCGGATCGTGTTCGTCGCCCGATACGCCGACGAGATTTAGGCAGAGCGTGCCCATGTCTTTGAGTAGAGTTTGGAAGCTGTGTACCGGCCAGCCATCTGCGGTTCGTTTATCGGCATCTTTGTCTAGGGCTACTTGGGATCTTGGGGCCGGGGCAACGACCGATTTCCGAAGTGACTCTGCCCGCTCCCTCTCTTCGTCATCGAAGAGCACCGAGGCGAGCTGTTGGCGCATGTGCCACTCTACGTAGTAGGCCAGCATGCAGAGGAACACATGGGCCCGGATTCGATCATCTAACCAGTGATAGATTGGTCGTATCTTTAAATCGACGGTTTTCAGGCTGCGGAATGCCCGCTCTACTTTGGAGAGATCCTTATAGGCTCGCACAGTGTCTTCAGCCTCAAGCACCTCTTTCTCAAGCGAGGTGCGCACAACGTAAATGCCATCGAGTGCTGCTTCAGCGGCAATCTTCTCCTGATTGCGCTTATAACTGAAGCTGTTGTCTTCGATTGTTAGATTAAAATGCTTGCCCATCTTGCACTGATTGAGAACGCGTCCAACGCGTAAAGCGATCTTATCTTTGCCCCGCAAGGCGCGCTTTTCCCGACGGGTCGCCTTGGCAATTTCCTCGAGTTTCTCTTCGGTGGCCTGGAGCAATTCGTTGCGCTTACGGGCGCGTTCCTCAGCAAGGTGTGGATTGCGGCACACGATGAGGCGTTCTCCGGGGAACTCTGCGGTTGTGATTTCCGCGAGATGGTTCTCGTCAAACAGTGAGGGCTGCAGGGATCCTTGAGCGACCAACTTCTTGATGGTGTCGTTGCGCAATGCGCTGATCCATTCGAGCCCATCGACAGGGCGTATCTCTTCATCGATTCGCTTACTGGTAAGCATGCCGCGATCGCCTACGAGAACCACCCGCTTGAGAGCAAAACGACGGCGAACCTTCTCAATCTGGCTGGCTAAGGTGTTGGGATCAGCGGTGTTACCGGGGAACACCTCGATGGAAATCGGGCGCCCTTTGGCATCACATAAGAGGCCGTAGACAATCTGCGGGTGACCACTCTTCTGATCACGGCTATAGCCGAATTTGACCAAAGACGACTGGTTTCCAGTGTAGTAACTTCCACTGAGGTCGTAGAGCAATAGGGTGCCATCTTCTAGATGTCTCTTGGCCAGTTTGTTTTCAATGCGAGTCTGACGTTTAAGCAGCCAATCGAGAGCCTCATAGAGTTCGCGATCTTCCACATGACCAATCTGAAGTGCCCGCGCCAAAGAGGTCGTGGCGGTTTCCTCCTTGAGGGAACGAGCGCAGGCCAATTTGGAGCCCGGGAAGAGAATGCGGGCAACAATCATGGCGAGGATGAGGTCGCGCTGACGAGATGGTTCTGAAGCAATGAGGGAGTCAAGGCTGAGATTTTTGATGCAGCCCAAAACCAGAGCGACATGTCCGTGAGGAAGGGAGCGAAGGATCTGTAAAGGATCTTGTAAGGGGAGGGGTTCGCCATGGCTTAGACGTTGGCGGATGGTCTCGATAAGATCGGGAGGCAGATGCGAAATATTGCCGAGAGTCTCATGCTTGACCTTGCCGTCCTTTCTGAAAGTGCGCCTAAGAAGGTGAGTCGTGTAAGTCTTACCTTTATAGGAGCGTTTAGTGGTGGCTACATGGACCGGCCCGGATCGGC
>JANQJH010000584.1 GCA_028281705.1 Verrucomicrobiales bacterium | reverse complement strand
AAACCCGGCCTCGCCGTGCTCTTCTAACAGTTGCTCTGCCTTGAGGATGGCGCCACCCATCCCTCGCGGTCCCGGGGTCAAGACGACCTCGGCCCCGAGCATGCGCAAAAGCACGCGACGTTCGATCGACATCGTTTCCGGCATGGTGAGAAGGCAACGGTAGCCCTTGGTCCGACAGACAAAGGCAAGGGCGATGCCGGTGTTTCCCGAGGTCGGCTCGATAATCACACTGCCAGGCTTGATCTTTCCGTCACGTTCGCCGGCTTCGATCATGGCGAGCCCGATCCGGTCTTTCACGCTGAAGAGAGGATTGAAGAACTCCGCCTTGATGACGATATCCGCATCGACGCCATCCACGACCTTGCTCAAACGAATGAGCGGGGTGTTGCCGATGGTGGCATTGATGTTTTCTGCAATATTCATGGTGTGTCGGGATGGGTCAGATTTGAAAGTCTTGTACATCCGAAGGGAGATGTAGCCCGCACTCGCGTTTGACTCCTTCGAAACGCGTATCCTCGGCAGACATGCCTTCCTCCAGCGGCTTTGTCGAGTGCCAATCACCGATGGAGACATAGCCCTGGCGTTCCAGAGGATGATCCGGCAAGTCATGTTCCTCGCGGTAGGCCTTCACGTCGGCATCGCTCCAGTCGAGGATGGGGTAGACCTTCAGGGTGGCCTTCTGTTGCTCGGCAAAGGGCCGGTCCGCCCGGGTCTTGGATTGCACGCGACGCAATCCGCTGAGCCACACCGTGGCTTTCATTTCCCGGAGCGCTCGATTCAAGGGCTCGACCTTGGTCATGACACCGTACTTCTCCAGACCCTTCTCCCCCTGCTCCCAGAGATTCCCGTAGAGAGCTTCCAACCGCGCGCTGCTATACTGGGGATGATAGACCCGCAGATTGAGGTCCCAGGTCTTGATCAACTGCTCGGCAAACTGATAGGTTTCGGGAAAGAGATAGCCCGTATCAATAAAGACAATGGGAATCTCGGGGGCGTGTTCCTTCAAGAGGTGCAACATGACGGGCGCCTGGACGCCAAAGCTTGTCGTCGCCACCGCGTGCTCGGGATAGGCCTCCGCAATGGCCCGAATCCGCTGGGCGGCGGAAGTCACCTCGGTCTCCCAGGAGGCCGTGATCCGCTCGGCCGCACCGGCGTCCCGGCCAACGACGGCTGCGTTCATTTGGTCTCTCCCAGGTTGGAATGAAAATCGCCACCAGCCACGGTTTCCTTGATGTATCCCTTCCGAATAACAAAGTCACCAAATCGCTCGCCTTCCGCGCGCTCCGTGGCGTAGGCTTCGATGATGGGCTTGAGCAAGGCGACGAGTTCGTCTGTCTTGACCGATTGTTTGTAGAGCTTGTTCAGCCGATCACCGACGAAGCCGCCACCGAGATAAACGTTGTACTTGCCGGGCGCGCGCCCCACCATGGCGATCTCCGCCAAGTAGGGACGGGCACAACCATTGGGGCAGCCCGTCATGCGGATGGTAATGGCGTCTTCCCGCAGGCCGGCCGCTTCCACCACCGCATCCAATTCCGTCACCAAATCCGGCAGATAGCGCTCGCTCTCCGCCAGGGCCAATCCGCAAGTGGGCAGGGCCACGCAGGCCATGGAGTTGAGGCGAAGTCCGGTCGCCTGATTCGATTGATCGAGACCGTATTCCTCCAGAATGCGATCGATCTTCTTGCGAGACACGGCGGCCACGTTGGCGATGATCACGTTTTGATTCGCCGTCAGCCGGAAATCGCCTCGATGCATCTTGGCGATCTCGCGCATCGCGGTGCGCGCCTTGCTCGTCTCCGTATCCCGCAGCCGGCCGTTCTGCACAAAAAGAGTGTAATGCCAGCGCCCGTTCACCCCCTGGGTCCAGCCGTAGCGGTCGCCGTTGTGATCGAAATGATAGGGCCTCTCCGTGCCCAATTTGTAACCCAGGCGCTCTTCCACCCGATCCCGGAACCAGTCCAGACCGCGATCTTCGATGGTGTATTTCAGACGGGCGTGGAGGCGATCGGTGCGGTCACCGAAGTCCCGCTGCACCGACACGATCTTCTCGGCGACATCGACCGCCTGATCCACGGTGCAAAAACCGAGTGACTGCGCCAGCTGCGGATAAGTCGCCTCTTTGTTATGCGACATCCCCATTCCGCCGCCCACCGTGACATTGAACCCGAGCAATCGCTCGTCATCAACGATGGCGATGAAACCGAGATCGTGGGCGAAGATGTCGACATCATTGCTCGGGGGCACCGCCACCACGGTCTTGAACTTGCGCGGCAGATAGGTCGTTCCGTAGAGGGGTTCCTCTTCCGCGGGCTCGGGAGTGACCCGCTCCTTGTCCAACCAGATCTCGTGATAGGCGCCCGTTCTCGGTGAAAGATGATCACTGATCTTTTTCGTGACCTCCAAGACCTCGGCGTGCACCTTCGATTGGTAGGGATTGGGATTGCACATCACGTTGCGGTTGACGTCACCGCAGGCGGCCAAGGTAACGAGAAGCGTGGCATTGATCTCCTGGATCGTCTTTTTCAAGGTGCCC
>JANQJH010000581.1 GCA_028281705.1 Verrucomicrobiales bacterium | reverse complement strand
CACGGCAGCGCGTTGCTGGATCTCGGTGATCTGATCCTCGCGCGGCTTGGAGAGATCGACGTAGCAACTGATAAGGGGTGATCCGCTGGCCTCTGTGCTGACGAGGCGGACGATTAGATCTTCGAGGTTCGCGGCCTGTGTGGCCGCCGGTGAGATGTTGGATTTAGGTGTATTCATTATGGTGCGATCAATAACATGAAATAAAATACATGCAAATAGAAACGAGTCGGACTTGAAAAAATGTGCTGGTTCGTCCTAGGCCTGGCCGAGAAACTTCTCGCCGCGAACGACGGAAACTTCCGTGACCCAGGCGACGACGGCGAAGTTCTCCAAATAGCGTTCGTTCAGAGTCGCCAAGATGGCGTCCGCGGTCTCTGGCGACACGAGTGTCTCCAGCATGATATTGCGCCCTTCCCAATCGCCAGCGCGGACGCCTCGGGATCCCTCGCCCTCCACGGCGGCAAGGGTAAAGCCGGTCGCTCCGGCTTCTTTGACCAAGGCAATGAGCTCGTCCTTGAGGAGCCGCTCAGAGACAATGGTGACTTTGGCGAGGACGGTTTTCATCACTTAGTTAGGTGGCGAGCAGCTGGGAGAGGGCGATGAAGAAGGGGATTCCGATTCCCAGGTTGATAGGAAAGGTGACCCCTAGGGACATGGTCAAATAGATCCCCGGGCTCGCTTGCGGCAGGGAAATCCGCACGGCGGCGGGAGCCGCGATGTAGGAGGCGCTGCCCACCACGGCGCCGAAGACTGCGGCACCGCCGACGGACATGCCGACTAACTGCCCACCGACGACGCCGGCGGCGCCATGT
This sequence comes from Verrucomicrobiales bacterium, assembly GCA_028281705.1. GTDB lineage: Bacteria > Verrucomicrobiota > Verrucomicrobiia > Verrucomicrobiales > DEV007 > JAACDM01. The sequence continues at coordinate 17,983 of JANQJH010000581.1, read as the reverse complement.
GCGAGAGGCATGACACACCCTAGGAGAATGAGACTCCAGCCGGCGTTGCGCAGGTCTTCCATACGACGGGCCGCGACCATACCGAGTTCGAGAAGGAAGAGGCAGAGAACGCCTTTGAAAGGGGTGACGAAGAAGGGAGCGACCGATTCGACCTTTTCGGAACCGGAACTCCATCCGATGAGGAGCCCGCCACAGAGCAGCACCATGCTTTTTCCACTGAGGACTTCATGAACTGATTTCCTGAGCCGCCCCCGACTGCCGCCGCCGCCTTGAGCCAGACAGAGGCCCACCAGGATACCGGGAACCTCTAACACCGCCACGAGAGCGGGGAGGTAGCCCTCCGCCTGCCAACCGGCGATCTTGGCCGCTTCCATGGCGGCGAGAAAAGTCACCGCGGAGACAGAACCATAGTGGGCTGCGGTGGCGGCCGCATTGATGCGGTCCAGCCGGGCCCACCAGCGCAAGAGTAGATAAGCCGAGAGTGGGGTGACCACGCCGAGGAGCAGGGACACTCCCACGGGGCCCGCCAAGGTGTGGAGGCTCGTTTGTGACAAGGCGGCCCCACCCTTGAGGCCGATGGCTAAGAGAAGATAGATCGAGCATGCCTGAAAGATCGCATCGGGAATTTCCAGGTCGCTCCGCACCCATCGCGCCGTCATCCCCAGCACGAAGCAGAGGACGACAGGCGATATGAGGGTGCTGAGGAAGAGGTCCAAGGGAACCGAGGGAGTGACGTGTCCGTGCGCGCCTATCGATCTAGCGATGAGACAGAAGCGATTTCACTGATCTCGTGAGTCTGAACAGCACGGTCCAAGGGGGTGAAGGGCGCCAGGCCCAGGGTTCCCAAGGAGATCGGGAGATAACGTGGCATGAGGCGGAATGGTCGAATGACAGTGTGTTCTCCGGATCAGAATCTTTGAGAGAACGGCATTGATGGCTCTTCCACAGTGCCTAAATGATAGAGACGGCGGTGAACGCTCAACTTTCTCCGGGCTCTCCGGGGTTTGCCCATCACGGCATCACTTGGAGACAGGTCTGGCCGATGGCGTTTGATCCGGAAGCTGAAGAACCGGCGCAGTTGGGAAAGAATGGGCTTCATGATGCGATTGGTGTGTTTTCGTGGTGGCGGCCTCAATGCCTGTTCGAACAGCGATCTCGCTGTCTGATGGCAAAGTCTTATCGCGGTTCTCCAATTATGCAAGGTAAAACATGCTAATTAAAACATGTTTTATATGACCTATTAAAGATCAGCCGGTGGTCTGTAGCCCGCTCGAGATGGCATTGATGATATAGAGCAATTCGTTGGGAAGCGGTCCTCCGTGTTCGCGCCACTGACGCAGGAGATCAATCTGTTGCAGATGCAGAGTTCTGAGTGGCGCTTGGCGCAGTTCCAATGTCCTGGAGAACCGCGGACGGCGCTCTTTGAGTGGTTGAGAAAAGAGGGCTCTGAGATGCTTCGTGGCTATCGCGTGCTCCGTCTCGATCATGTTCATGAAGGTCTCCCTCACCGGCGCCTCATCCACGAGGCCGGCGTAGGCGTGCATGAGATCGAGGCTGGAGCTGGCCAGACTGGACTCCACGTTGGTAAAGACATAGCGCACAAAGCCGGAGTCACGGAGCGCGCTGGCCAAGGATTCATAGGCCGCGGGATGGTCCCTTTGCAAGGCTTCCAGCGCGCTTCCGGCGCCATACCAACCGGGGAGATAGAAGCGCGCCTGCGTCCAGCTGAATACCCAGGGGATTGCCCGCAAGTCATCAAGCGATGCTTTCTGTGAACGCCGCGAAGGGCGGGAACCCATTCGCGTTTCCTCCAGGGCGTCGATAGGCGTCGCTTGACGGTAGAAGGAGAGAAAGTTCACCCTCTCGATGAGCTCGCGATACGCCGCCTGACTGCTCTGAGCGAGAGGCTCCATGAGGGAGACGCTCTCATCATCAGTGTCAGGAGCGTGGTGCTGTTGTGTCAGTCCCGCATGGAGACTACACGCTTGAAGGAGTTCGAGATTGTAGGTCGCACTTGCAAGATGAGCGTATTTGGCCGCGATGGATTCTCCCTGCTCGGTCATTCGCAGACCTCGATTGAGAGAGCCGCGGGGCAGCGTATTGACGAACCACTGGATGGGGCCGGCCCCCCGGCTCACAGTGCCGCCACGCCCATGGAAAAAACGGATTTCCGTGCCCTCGCGTTGGCCGACCTCATAGATCTCCCGTTGTGCCTGATGCAGCGCTAGCTGACTCGCAAGGATTCCGGCATCCTTATTGCTGTCGCTATATCCGAGCATGATCTGTTGGGTGATTGGATCGCTTTCCTGGAGTGCCAGGCTGCGTTGTGCCACGGGATGACGCAGGTAGGCTTCGACGATGACGGCTCCCTTGCGGAGATCGGCTAAGGTCTCGAATAGAGGGACGACTTGCAGTGGGCAGGCGGGCAAGGCTCCCTTGCGATAGACAGCCAGTCCCGCCTCGCGCGCGAAGAGATGCACGAGCAGGAGATCGGATAACTGGCGGGTCATGCTCACGATGAGGGCACCGAGGCCATCGCCGTAGTTCTTCCAGTGGGCAGCCAAGACACGATAGCAGTCGCGAACGGCATCCGCTTGGGGCCCCGCCGGCTGGCGTCCTTGCAACATCGGTCTGGCGGAGGCCAACTCCGAGGTCAGAAAAGCCACGCGATCATCTTCGGACCACCGCGAGAAGGATTCGCCGTCTTCGATCCCGGCAACGGCAAAGAGCTGATCGGCCGCCTGATCGTGGAAAGCACTATTCTGGCGCACATCGAGGTCGGCCAAATGAAAGCCAAAGACACCAAGCTTGCGCTTCACTGGTTGCAAGAACTGGTGGCCGAGGCGGGCGCAGCCTGCCGCGCTTAATGTGTCCTCGATCAGCGTCAGATCGGCATGCAGGGCGTCGGCGTGTGTGACGTCTCCCCAAACCACCCACTCACCTAACAAATGACAGAGAGCTCGCCAGGGTTCCTCGCGATATCGTTTCCTGATCGCTTTTCCACGCTCTCCCTGACACTCGACCAGCTCGTCGAGCCGGGCCTGGAGAGCAGGGGGAGCGGCTCTCCCGTTCGGCGACACCGTTAGGCGCTCTCCTGCATGGCGTAATTCGGAACGGTACAGGTGTTGCGCGCGTTTGCGCAGCAATGCCAGGGTTTCCGCCGTGACTTCCGCCGTGACAAAGGGGTGCCCATCGCGATCACCCCCGATCCATAGACCGAAGCGTGTTTGCGAACCGTCGCCAGCCTCGGCCAAGACCTTGGAGTCAAACCCGGCTTCCTCCCACGATTTCGCGAGGTGTTGGTCCAGGCGCGCGAGCACGTCGGGAAACATGTCGCACAGATAGAAGAGCACGTTGTGGAGTTCACGTTTCACGGTGGGGCGCTCCCGGTGAATCTCGCCCGTGAACCACAAGGCCTCCAAGGCGGAGACGAGTCGGTCGCGGATCAGGGCGCGCTCTTGGTCCGTGTAATGCTCCTGCTCCAATTTCAGCAGAAGCTGGTAGATTTCCCGATGCCGCTCGCGGACGCTGGTGCGCTTCGCCTCCGTCGGGTGTGCCGTGAAGACCGGCTCTATCAGGATGGAGCCGAATCCCTTTGCAATGTCCTCTTGGCGCAGGCCGAGATCTTTGAGTGACTGCAGCCGTTCAGGCCACAGTCCCTTCTCCGCCTGGGCCCCGAAGGTCTTCTCCCGTTCGCGGCGGGTGTTCATGGCCACGCGCTCCTCCACCATGTCCAGTAGTTGGAAGGCGATGGAATAGAGTTGCGCCACTTCGATTGGGTCGAGTGGTGTCCCTTCCTGGCGGGGCTCGGGACCGGCTCGCCACGGGAGGTGTCGCGCCAGTGTACCTTTCCCGATGCCCTCGAGCATGTCGGCAAAAGCGTCCATGATCTCTCGAATCCTCGATTCGAGCGAGTGCAAGCGGTGCTCTACCAGGGCGCGGTGGGCGGTGGAATCATTCATGAGCTGTTGGTGGGCCGTGGCGGCGGCGTGAGATAACGTAAGACCAGATAACCGGAGATCGCGGAAAGCGCGGAGCCAAGGATGATACCGAGACGATCATCGACGGCGTATTCCGGGTTGCCGGTTTCTTCGAAGGCGAGCGAACCGATGAAGAGGCTCATGGTGAAGCCCACGCCCGTGAGCAAGGCAACACCATAGAGGCCCTTCCAGCTCACATGGGCGGGCAAGGCCGCCAGCCCAAATTTGATGGCGATCCAACTGAAACCGAAGACGCCTAACTGTTTGCCGACAAAGAGTCCCAGCGCGATGCCCAAGGGGATGGGGGCCAGGATGGAATCGGGCGAGATTCCACTCAGGGAAACGCCGGCGTTGGCGAAAGCAAAGATCGGCAAGACCATGTAGGCCACCCAAGGGTGGAGCGCGTGCTCGAGTTCACGGAGAGGGGAGGTATCGGGGTTCTTATCCCGGCCTTCAAGTGGTATGAACATCGCCAGGACAATGCCGGCCAGTGTCGCATGGACGCCGGATTTTAGCACGGCGATCCAGAGGACGATGCCAAGGAGAATATATGGGGCGCGGTTGGGGATGCCCTTTCGATTGAGAATGAAGAGCGTGATGATCACCGGAACGGCAACGGCCAGCGCGCTCACGGCCAAGTTCTTCGTGTAGAAGAAGGCGATGATGACGATGGCACCGATATCATCGATGATGGCGAGGGAGACAAGAAAGATTTTCAGGGCCACGGGCACGCGATTGCCAAGCAGGGCGAGCACGCCCAGAGCGAAGGCGATGTCGGTTGCGGCGGGGATGGCCCATCCGGTGAGGGCTTCGGGGTGGCCCCGATTGACGAACACGTAGATGGCTGCCGGGAGCGCCATGCCGCCGATGGCGCCAAACAGGGGCAGAGCGAGCTTTCTCCGATTGGCGAGTTCTCCGACCATGATCTCGCGTTTGAGTTCGAGTCCGACCAAGAAGAAGAACACCGCCATCAAGCCGTCATTGATCCAAAGGATGAGGGGTTTACTCAAGGCGGAGTTCCCCAATTGGATGGCAAACGTGGTATTGAAGAGCTCGCCGTAGAGATTCTCCAAGGGAGAGTTGGCACAGATGACCGCGAGCACCGCGGCGAAGAAGAGGATGATTCCTGCGGCGGTCTCTCGCTGCAGGAAGGACTTGATGGAAGCGAGCATTGCCTTAGGAATGGCCCTGTTGCGCGGAGCCGATTGTCAGCCGGCGATCTACCACGGCTCCATAGTCCTTCTTTAGGCGCGCTATCAGCCCTTGAAAATCGGCGCTGAGAGAATGCGCGAGTTGCGACTCCCTTGAACTGATCGCTTCGCGGGCGTGTGCCGAGAGAGCGTTGGAGCCGCTAGCACACTGAGATGTGACCCGGTGGAAGAGCTGATGGGCGAGCACCGTGGTAGCCAGGCTCTCGGCAACACGAATCTCGTGCTCGAGGCAGAAGAGATAGTCCTCTGCCAAGTCAGCCAGGTGACCCGCATGGTCCTCTTTTCGCATATTGATGATGTTTTGGCGAATCTCTTCGCACCCTCGACGCAAGGATTCCAGTTTGTTGCTCCGCGTCGCTCCTTGCTCTGCCGATTGAATTCGACTTGGACGAGAGAGGCTGGTTGCGGAATTCATGGTCGAGAAGAGGAGGTTTGAGTAGGCTGCGTTTGGATGGGGTGGCTAGGTTTGGTAGAACAATACATGAAACAAACTACATGCAATAAGAAACCGAAGAATTCGTCGGATTGACGAAGGCGGGCCGGTTGGACATCTTCATGAGATACGTGTTTTAGATTGCATGTTTTAGAAAACAGGCGTAAATTCAGGTAAATTAGTCTTGCTATTCATGAAATCTATTGCAGGTAGAGGATGTGTTATGCCACGCACGGTGAAACGAGCGAAAGAACCTGCACGCAAGGTGCCTCGTCGGAGACGGCCCGAACCCGAACCTTCGATTGGCTGGACCTATCTCACCAATCACACGCACGCCATCATCACGCTCCTGCGTGAGCCTGACATTCGCGTGCGTGAGCTTGCGCTTGAGGTTGGCATTACCGAGCGTGCGATCCTCCGGATTCTGGGGGAGCTGGAGTCGGAAGGCGTGGTCATCAAGACCCGCGAGGGTCGCCGGAATCACTATGAGGTGAATCTGGATTTGCCTTTGAGGCATCCGCTCGAAGCGCACTGTACCTTGCGTGATCTGGTTCGCGGCCTTGCCTAGGCATCTGGCGTCCTGGACGGTCGTGTACGGGTAGGGGATTGGAATCAGCAGGCCCCAAGAGCAGTCTTGCTGAAAAATCGTAAACAAACACATGAAAAAGATTGCATGATATAGAAACCGTGTTATCGAGTGCGGAAAAGGGAAAGTCATGAACCACATCGCAGCGCACTCTGTCGGATCCGACGCCCCACTTCTTCGGGGGGGTGAAAAGTCAAAATCCATAGCGAGAAAGGGCCTACTACGGACTGCTCCGGGGGATATTCAGGAGGTCCGCCGGTATGCCCGCGAAGTCAGGCAGGCCATCGATACCCTTGAGTTTCCCGATGTGGAAGCGATCACCCGGAAGAAGGGCGCGGTGCTCCGCGCCGCGGAGGAGCTCATCCGAGCGGCAGATCAGCCTGTCCGGATTGGCGTGGTCGGAGAATTTGGGGCCGGCAAGTCGCTCCTTCTGGGAGCACTGGTGGGCCGCGCCGATTTGCTGCCGGTGAGCGAGATTCCCACGACGGGAAATGTCACTGCCCTCAAGCTGAAACAATCCGAGTCTGTGAGTAGCGCGACCGAGATCGGTGCTGTTTGCCTCGAGTACCTCGATCGGCAAGGAGTGATGGAGTGCTTCGAGCATTTTCTCGAGACCGGTGTTGCCAAGTTGCGCGCGGCTGGGCTCTCGAACGAAGCCATTCAACGGTTCTCGAATCTGGATGCCACAGCAGTGGACTTCCACGATCAGATGATTGAATGCTGCCGAATGTGCTGGAACGAGACTCAGGATCCCGCTCTTCGCTACTTCCTCAAGGAACTCGTAGACTTCTCGCGCACCGACCGTTCGTTTGGCTCCGCGCTCTACGGGCAACGCGTTGAAGTGCCGCACGCCATGGCCCACAGCGGACTCCAATTGCCTCGCCTGAGCCAAGATATTGCCAGCATGCGCTTCGTCGACCTAACGACGTCGATCTCCCACGAGTTTTCGGCCTCTCCTAGCGTTGATCAGCTTCGTGAATCCTTCCTTCTGATTCGGCGTTGTGAAATTGAAGTCACCGTTTCCCGTCATGCCTGGGAGATGGAGTCCGACTTTGTCTTGCTCGATTTCCCTGGGCTGGGAGCCGGAACGTCGGGTGTCCGCGATCGCTATCTCTGTCAGCGCGAACTCCATGATGTGCAGACTATTTTGGTACTATTGAACGCCCAGCGCCCCGGTGCAGGGGGCGTCAATGAGTTTTACCAAATGATGGAGCAAGAGGGCGGAACTGAGGACTCCTTCCTCACTGCCATCAGCCGCTTCGATCAACTGCCAATGGACGAACAGGCTGCTGCTTTTCTCGATGGTCATGCTCAGCCGGCGGCAAACATTGCTGACGAGGAGGTTCTCAGTAGGGTGCCTGCTCTTGACACTTTGGTCAAGAGCGCTTGCGCTTTTACCAAGCGCGCCGATCGCATTTTCTTGCTCTCCCCTCTCCGCAGTCTCCAAACCGTGGAGGGCAGGGCCGACTCAACGGGATCCAGTGCCGATGAGCGATGGGAGGCCGGTCAATTCCCGATGGAGGCCTCCGCAACCCGTTGGAATCGAGTCTCAAAGTTGCTGGGCGATACTAGCATCCTACGGAGGTGGCTGGCGGACTTTGCTCACGATGGCAGTCTGGGATCGATTCGACGTGTGATTGAGAGTCACGCCGCCGAGCATGGTATCAGACAACTGAGCCGGCACGTCGCCGAACTTGGCTCCGGTCTATCGCGCGAGGTGGAAAATCTCTGTCTCCTGCTGGAGCGCACTCAGCATCGCGCGGCGGCCGATAGTCCCCGCGAAGTCATCGTTCAAGCTCTCAATCGGCTTGTCGGTGTGTTTGCCTCACTGAGTCATCTCCTGCGTGAAGAGGCGCGTGAACTCAAGGTAGACGATGTATGCCTTCACAAACTGATTCACGATCGCTCGGTCATTGAGGTCGGGAAGTGGAAGGAGTGGACGCTTCTCTTGAATTCTTCTGAAGAGGGCTTCATCGCGCCTCCGCGCTCGCAGAACCGCTCCCTTCTCACTGGACGTCGCCGGGATCACTCGAACATGCCGACGTCGTCCAGTGACTTCGAAAGTTCTTACCTTGCGAGCTGTGCCCGGCTGGGGGATTATACGATTGCCAGGGCGCGTGAAGCGTTGCAGCAGTGGATGGCAGAGTTTGCCGCCATCATCGAGGAGAGCGAACTCACCCGGGAGTTGGGCCGTTCTCTGACCTTGGCTCGAGAGGAGCCCAGCGATGAGTTCGCGGAGGCAATGGAGATCTTGGAGGTTGCCCTCAATTTGCGCAACCAGGACCTCACTGACCGGCTCCTGGTAGAATGCAGGGAATCGGCGTCGATTGGAGAGGCGGATGATCAGGAAAAGAAGTGGCGTTCCCAGTTCCCCATGTCGCTTGGAAAGGAATTTGCTTGGAGTCCCGAACTTGCCTCCAAGACCCAGAATCAAGCCCGTCATCAAGTTCATTTGCGGCAGTTTAACCAGCAATTCGTCGAGTCTCTAAGCCGGCAGTTCAGTGAGGTCTCTGGACGGATGAACGAGTCCGCCATCGACGCTTTGATCGATACGTTCCTGGAGCTGAGCATTGAGATCAGGTCCCTGGCGGAGGATCGCGTCTTTCTGAGTTTTCTTAGCGGAGAGCCCTTGGAAAGCGAAGGGAGCGCTGACTCGAGTACCGCGAGCGGTCTCGCTCACGAGTTGCGCCAGATTCGAGCCTTCGATCGCTAGATCGGGGCCGGACAGATCGCGCTCATCAGTCAGAACAACAAAATTAAATTTAGCCAACGAAGCCATGCCTATCAGAATTTCACTTCCCCAAGAAGATCACGTCGATCGCCCTGCGGGTGAGAGCGTGATCTACGAAGTCGCTAACGAAGGCACCTGTCGGCTACCGGCGATCGAGCTCATTCCTGCGACGAAGAAAGGAATCCAGCTGCGCTCTCTCCGTGTGCATTCGGCATCGATTGCCGGCCGAGAACTCAGAGCGATCAATCGCTGGCTGTCGCGATGTTTGCCAACGCGCATTACCAAGCCTGTCTGTTTTCGCTATCCAGAGAAGATCAAGGTCAAGCAGCTTGGGAGTCCTTCCGATTTTACCATCTCCGGGCGCTACGCAAATGCTGGACTGTTTTCCTTCGGCTCAACCAACATAAAGTCGACTGCAGTAGTTCAGTTCGACGATGAGCCTGCGACCGACGGCCTCCCTTCGCAGAAGGGCGATGGTGTGGAATCAGACTCTGATCGTGTCGATAGTCCTCCGAGTGTCGCTCAGGATGTTTCCATGGAACCCGTCGCCGGGACGAGAAAGGAAGCGGTTATCGTCGAGCCGACCGAGTTCATCATCGTGCCTAACAAAGAAGCTGAGTTGAGAATTACGGTGCGTGGCGGCGCTGACTGTGGCCCGCCGGTGGTGAGCTTGGAGCCCGATACTGACAATGGGGCCAGCCCTTTCGCCCTTGCCTTGGATAAGGTAAATGCCTTTTTGAAGATGCGTCCTCCGAGAATGCAGGGAGCCCTCAGTGCCGGTTTCCCCGCGCAGCGGCAGGACGGAGAGGAGATCGTCTGGTACCAGGACATCCGGATCGACATCAGCGAGGCTGAGGAGCGGAGGTTACGCGAATCGGGCACGGTAGTGAGACAGCTCAAGATTGAGGTCGCGGGGCTCGATCCGATTTTGCATCCAGTGCGGATCGCCGAAGCGGCGGACGGCCCGACGATTGAGTACCCAGGTTGGGTTTCGATTGATTACGGCACGTCCTATTCGACGGTCACGGTCTTTGATCCTCACCATGTGAGGCCATTGGTCGGCCTACCGAGAGAGCAGTTTGACCGGCTTTGCCGGAGTGTCATCAAGACGCTGGAAGCGACGCGGAAGCCGCAGAGCGAGAATGAACACGGGTTGTCCGCCGATCTCTGCGAGAGCTGGAACGAGATGCTCAAGGTCATCGGAGACCAGATCAGCGACCAAGGCGGACGCCGGGTCATCGAGAATGCATTTCGCAGTGGCGAGGCAGCTAGATGCTATGTCATTCTCGGTCGCCTCGAGTCGAGACTCGCAGAGACGCCGTTTGAAGAACTTCGTCTTTGGGGGCTGAAGTGGCTGCACGCCCTCTTTGCCGACGTGTTTCGTGTGCCGCCTCTCGAGGCTCTCAATCTCCGCCCGGTGGGGTTGAGTGTCAACAGCGACGGATCGACGGCACGGGAGATTTCTAGTGAACTCGAAGTGACGCAACTGCGTCCCCTCAGGGTCGAGATGGGAGTCGAAGCCCACCAGATTCCCAGCGAGATCGACCTGGCATCCGAGGCCCCCGTGCGCTCTTTTCGCACGCTGAAGCGTTACATCGGTCAGGATAAGAGCTTTCTCGTTGAAGCCGGTGAGCAGGTTGAGCGCGTATCGGCCGAGGAACTCGTCCAGGGTGCCTGGCGAACATTGCGTGAGCGTAGCGACGAACACCGGCGTCGATTTCCCGAAGAATTCTCCAAGGGTGAGTTCACCCGAGCGATCCTAACCTACCCCACGGTGTCGCCACCGGCCGTGCGGCGCCAGTATGAAAAGTACGGTCGCGATCTCTTTCCCACCATGGTGTGGACCGATTATGATGAGGCGGTATCCTCCGCGATCTTCTACCTGATGCGTGACTATGACCTTGGCGGGTCGTTGCAGGTTGGACTCGATACCTTCAAGTCGCGTAGTCATCCCATGCCCGGTGAGCATCCCACGAGTTGGAGTCATCATGTGCTCGTCTTTGACATTGGCGGGGGAACGACTGATCTCGCACTCATCGAACTTACCCTCGAGGTGGACGATCCTCTTGCCAAGGAGGGCGAGGGCAGCCGGGGCGGGCACGGTCGCTACTATCGGATGACGCCGAAGCTCCTCGGCTCGACCGGTCATCTCCAGCTCGGTGGCCAGCTGATTACCCTGCGGGTATTTCAGGCGATGAAGGTGCTTCTCGCTGACAAACTACTCGCCTGTATGGACGCCTTCCCTGTCGACGTTCGCCGTGCCTGGCTCAACGAGATCGGCATGGCTTCCGAGGGCGAAGAGACCTTTATGGCAGGGGAGCAGTATCGTGAAGGGGCGATTGCCGACCTCTCCAACCTTATGGGTCGGCACCGCCAGTATGCCCTTGACGTAGCCGATGCGGTCATCCCGACTCGCTGGAGAGGTACCCACAGGGAAACGGTGACCGAGTCTTCCGGACCGAGCCGTGTCTTTGCGCTCCTTTGGGAATACGCCGAAGCGGCGAAGATTCACCTCGGTAGTTCGACTGGCGAGAGCCACGAGGCGAGTTCGGAGTTTTCGATTTCGGCGAAGGACTGCCAGGAGATCGTTACCGCCTGCGGTTATGAAATGCCTGAGGAACTGGAAGCCGAACTGCAAGTCGTCCTCACTCGTGAGCAGTTCGAGATGATGGTGCAGCCGGTGATCCATGAGGCGGCCATGTTGGCCAAGGGCCTCGTGGAGACGCGTCTGTGCGGGGGATTGAACGCTGGGCGAGAGCAGCCGCAGCTCGACTGGCTGATACTCTCCGGCAAGTCATGCAATCTCGACCTCGTCATGCGCGAATTGCGCGCCGTGCTCACGAGCTTGCCCTACTTCACCTGGAACCGCGAGCGAATCACCTTCGATCCGGAGTTTGCCAAACTCTCGACCTCCATCGGTGCATGCTACGCGGAGCGCTTGCGCCAGTTCGCTTTCGATCGGGAAGCAGCCGTCAAGTTCATGAGAAAGGGGCTCGATCAGCTCGAGTTCGACATCAAAAATTTGTTCTTCTTCCTGCCTTGTTCGTTCACCCGCATGGTGCCCTTCGGTGAGGAGCCCGTCACGGAGATCTTTCAAGTGGGGACGGAACTCTATCAATTAGACAGCGAACCGGTGGGAAAGGCGCGCACCGCCTGGGACCGCATGACGCTTCAGCTAACAGTTCTCCGCAAGGATTACGAAGGCGGCACGCCTCACCAGTGGGGGACCTTCATTGCCGAACGGTTGCGGGAGGATCTCCAAATCACGCGGGAGGACCTGCGGCGAAATGTTTGGGTACAGTTCGAGGTCGATCATCGTCAACAATTTCGTCTCTATCTCTGCCGGTGGGATGAGGCAGAGGCACCGAGTTTTCCCTTGGCTTCCGAGAACGCCAGTACCTCCGGCTTTCCTGCCTTTCACGAAGGGCCAGCTCACTTTCTTGTGAGTGCGGACGGTAGAAACGTCGTTGATGCAGCCATGGCGATTGATGGCTCGAAGACGCCGCTGGTGAGCAAGGACGAACATGGTGCTTGGGTGTTGAACTATCGGATTGCCGTGGGCGTGGTCACCTCAATGGCGAATACCGGGCATGAGGAAACCGTCTTCGAAGCCGGCAGTCGACTCACGGAACGCTTCCATTCGGAGGGGCTGGATGCGCGTCCGACGGCGGGCATCATCGCCCCCAGTCCGTTAGACACCTATTACCAAAATGGCACGATGTTCATCCACGCACGCGACGAGGGCTGCGAGGATGGATGGCTTCTGTTGGGCAAACTGGGGCGGCCGAAAGCAAGTGAGTTTCCGCCGCGATGTTACCTCACGCTGAACGAGCATGGCGCGATCCAGCTCCATGAGGGTGCCGTGCCTTACAAGAAAGCCTCGACGCCCAAAGAGATGTGGAGCAATCCCGGTTTCGTCTACCAGACCAACCTCGAGCTGGCGCCCACGGAATCGGATCCCCAGCGTGACCCATTTTCCGGCATTCATTGAATGGACTGCGTGACCAGGCGCCGAACGGATTTGAGACTGCCTCCGGCACTTGCTGGTGTCATCCTCTAAGGCGTTGCCGCTTGCGCCGCGGCAACCGCCAGCTTCTCGAGGGTAACCCAAATATGGCAAACTTTTCGCGTCACCTTGGACGAAAATTTGCGATACAACGCCGATCGTTTTTTGGGCTGTGCCCACGATCTTTCGATAATCTTCGGGGTTTCATTCTTACATGAACCCACGACATTCCAGCGAAAACAGCTCGACACTCGAACTTGGTGAGATTGCGTTGTTGCTCGGTGGCATCACAAAGGTCGACTACATCGAGAACTTCACAGATCAGGGGAGGGGCATCCTCGTTATAGCCGGCGTCCACGGTGAACCTGCAAGCCGACTGGCTGGAGTTCCGGATCCCGAATAAGCCGCGTGGAGAGGGACAGGATGAATGCTAACAGAAAGGAAAGATGGGGCCGCGATGAATGGGAGGGCTTGGATTGGCGCAAGCCGAACCGCCAACTCGCTGTGGAGACTGGAAAGAGCGCGGCGTGGATTGCGCATAGGCGATGCCAACTCCGCAAGCCAAAAGCCACGCTCAAGTTTCGGGAAGATCTCTACAGAACCACTGGTCTGACCGGCGATTCGGCTCCTTGTAAGGGGCCGCAATGCCAGCGAGCGATGATCCGCGCCGTTCGGAAACGATGGCGACTTGTCTCCCCCAACGGAATTGTCATTGAGGGATCGAATCTGAGAGAATTGGTCCGAAAGCATGAGGGGCTATTCCCGGAGGGCTCCACCGTCTGGACCGTGAACGGTTTTGGGCGAACGAGCTGCCAGGCTGAACGCAAGCTCTATCATTCCGCTGCGCGCGGCGTAGGCTGGAAGGGCTGGACAGCGGAAAAAATAAATGCGCAGGGGAAGGCTCAGATTAGACGCGTGCTTCAGATTGCTGAAAATGTTGCCAAAGCTCGTGGTCTTCCAGTTGCGGATCTTCTGGGCCGAAAGCGCACTGCCTCAGTGGTTCTGGCGCGCGCGGAAGCGATGCAGGCGGCACGAAACGAAGGGTATGAACACGCGGTGATCGGGAGTGCTTTCAAGCGGACTCAGGGAGCGGTGTCCTATGCGATCAACAAGATCAGAGTTAGGGCCGACCCCCAGACAAGCCAGGCTCCGTGATCCATAGATTTCACGAGACGGGAGGTTGGACGCGCTCAGGCAGTTCCTCGAGAGGCGCCCAAGCATCCTCGAACATATCATCGTTCGAAGTAGCCTTGGGCTTGTTCCACGGCGAATCCGTTGGGCCCAAAGCGACGGACCTCAAGCCTTGAATTCATCCGAGATCGCCCCATCGGAAAATCTCCACCAGAGGACGCATTTCACACCGGCCTTCGTTCCCGGTAGAGCGCCGGATCTACCGCGGCAGCCATTGCGGACTCGTCGAACCCGCCACCAAGAAATCGGTTGATCTTTGCAGCCGCGAGCTTCGGGCGGCAGATGGCGCTCTCATACGACAGGGTCATCCACGGTATCTTGCGCTGCATCAAGAAATGCCGAACCTGGGTCAGTTGCTTTCCGTAAATTGCCCTCAGCTGATCTCCACTTGAAGCAGATCCTGCAGCGTTACGTGCAGCCAGCATCTTCTCTTGAGAGGCAAGGATCTCGTCAAGATGTCGATCCACTAGAATGACGCGATACGTCTGTGCGCTTGTCTCTTCTTCGAGACGGCTAGGCAGGAGTGGAAGCAATTGAGCGACAATCTTTACCGCATGTCCTTGAGCGTCGCGGAGCCAGCTTGAGTCACTCCGCAGGCGTGTGGCTGGCCGATATTCGAAGTAGCCCCGCGGATTGGATTCGTCTGCCGAGCGTTTACCATCTGTCAGGATAGGAATATCACCGGCGTCGAGAATCTGCATGGTCATGCTTGTCCCGCTGCGTGGCAAGCCCGAGACGATGAGGATCTCGTGGTCCGTCAAGGGGCCGAGATCCCGCGCAGGTTCTTCTTCTGCCACGAAAGGTGCGGTTACGTTAGAAATGGTGGCGACGGAATGCCGCTCCCATCGTGGCATGACCTCATACTCCCGCCGGTATCGACGTGCCCTGAGAGCTTGCGTGCGGTAGTGTTCCCCTCGCGAGGGATCGCTCAATCGGCGAGTGTAAAGGAAGGCGAGCCGGACATAGGCTTCGACATAGTTTGGATTTTGTTGGACGGCCACTTCAAATGCCTCCGCCGCTCGTCGCCAATCGCCTGCCCGATAACTAGCGATGCCGTGAAGGAAATGCGCTTGAGGTTGGTAATACGATAGTCCTAGGGCGGCGCACGCCGCGTCAACAGCTTTCAGGGGCTCCCGTTTCCCAAGAAACGCCCGACTCTGGCCCAGATACGCTGCAGCGTTCTCCGGATCAGTCTGAAGGGCCTTCGAGAAGGCAGTCAGTGCCTGGTCCCAATCGCGCTTGGCAAGGTGAATCTCGCCGCGCATGAGAGGAATCTGTGGACGGTCTAGATACTCTACACTGGTCTGCGCCAGGCGATCCAAGGCCTCATCAAAACGCTTTTCCGCCAAATCGACCCACGAGCGGAGCTGCTGTAGGGCGAAGAGATCTGGATTCGCTTGGGAAAGGAGCCGCAGACGCGACCTCCTCTCCGACGGTTTCGGATCATCGTCCCCCTTGTCTTTGTCGCTAATTGCGCTGAGGGCGGCTTGGGCCTCGGCTGCTTCGGCTAATCGTCGAGAGATGAGAGTCTCGACTACCTCGCGCAATGCTGGAGCGTCCCGAAGAGCTCGGAGACAGAGTGCCCGTTGCACTCCGAAACGATGCTCGTCCGGCCACCGCTCATGCAGCTCCCGGTAGATGGCTTCAGCGTCTTCAAGGAGGTTGGCGTCCATCAGACTACGCGCGAGATTGTAGCGCAGCTCACGCACGGTGTTTTCAACCGCTCTGTCTTGATTCTCGCTTGGCTGCTCGATGTATCCAAGGGCCACCAATCGATCGATCGCTTCTTTGGCTTCCACGGGATCAATCTTCCGGTCTGGAGAGTGACTGCCGTCGGCGCCATTCACCTCGTCCCAGCTCCCAATCGTATGGACAGAAGCGGATTGCGGATCACCATAGACGTCCACCAGAGGCTTGCCGTCCATGTCCTCGCCAACTGGAAGGCCGAATAGTGTGAGGATCGTCGGGCAAATATCCAGAACACTGGCCCCGAAGACGATGTGATCGCTACGGATTCCCGGCCCCTTCGCCACGAAGATGCCCAGATCACGATGCTCTACAGCCGGACCTGCCGGCTCAGTCGGAATGCTTCGCGGACGCAAATGATCCGGATGAAATCCGTGATCCGACATGAGAATGACAGTCGTATCTTCCCCCGCGAGGCGCAGGAGTGTGGCTAACATAAGGTCATGGTAGCGGTAGCCGCCCTCCACGACACCCTTGTACATTTCATAATCGGTCTCGGAAATCCACGCTCGGCGGGGAGGATGGTACTTCATGAATGCGTGACCAAAGTGGTCGATGGCATCAAAGTATACGGCCATGAAATCCCATGGTTCGTTTTGCATGAGCAAGGTGGCGGCTCCATTGATCGTTGTGCACTCAGCCAAGATCTGGAGAAAGGTCGAGAATCGCCGATCCTTTTCTTGGTCAATCTTGGCCGCATTGGGAATGAAGGGCAGCACGTGCTCCGGTTCGAGCTCCTCAGGATGGTAGCGCACCTCTTTGAGTACGCTCTCTAGGCGAGTTGGATGAACTGTGCCCGGCGCCATGGGCCAGGGATCATCGAGCCTTCCGGTGGCCTTATGATAGTGATTTGAGATCATCACGCCATTGATCGGTTCCGCGGGATAGGATGGCCACCACCCAACAACATTCGATCGCAAGCCGTTCTGACTGAGGATGTTCCAAACGGCCTTCGTTCTTCGGGAGAGATTCGTAATTGGCCGTATCTTGCCAGTGACAGGGTCTGGTTCGGTAAAGCCGAGGATGCCATGTTTGAAAGGTCGCTTTCCAGTCGCGATCGACGTCCAAAGCATCGGAGAGAGTACAGGCTGAATCGTGGTCAGATTGCCCATCGTCCCCTCGCTAATCATTTTCTCGAGCACGGGCATTTTCCCGGCATCGATAAGCGGATGGATTATCTTCCAGTCCGCCGCATCCCATCCAATGAGAAGAACTTTGGAACTGTCAGTCATGCGTCCGACGATCCAACGGCGAGATGCCTAGAGCGCAGGATGAATTGCCCGGCAGTCGAATTGCAGGCTGAGTGGAGCAAGTCTAGCCCTTGGCAGTGTTGGAGTTCTGCTTCCTTCGGCGTGAGGCAACGATACCCGCAGCGCCTAGCGCCAACATTCCCAGCCCGAAGGACGACGGCTCGGGCACGGAGGTATCGAGGATTACCGAGCCGCTGCCGGGACTTGCCGTCGTTGAGTAGAAAATGGTGCCAGCACCCGAACCGTAATCGTATTGAATGAATCCCCACGCACTTCCTTCATTCCCTGTAAGGCCCAATCTGAACGGGATGAAGTTGTTATTTCCTGCCACCACTCCGATCGTCTGCCCGCCACCTGTGTTTGGGAAAACATAGCGCCTCACGCCCACAAACCCAGCCGTTACGGATTGCGTTGCAGCGGCCGTGTAGCGGAAAGCCTGGTTCCCAAAGGCCGTATCAATGGCTCCAGCAAACCCAGCCACAGCTGACAAGAATGGACTTCCGCCGAAAGTGTTATTCGTGATTTCTACTCCGGGGTCGACGCCGAGGCTGAGAAAGCCATCGCCGAGAATAAAGTTCTTTGTAAACTGATGCCCAATCAGAGCGCCTTCCACCCCCATTGGGACAGCACATGCCAAGCAACCAGCACCAGCAAGGGCACGCCTACGTCGAGAAGGATTCAGCAGCTTCTCAGTCATGGCAGCCATCCTGACACGCTCAGCAGCCCGCTCCAATGCAAAAGTTGCGTCTAATATTCTCCGCGTCATCATAAAATTCTATCTGGAGTGCTCGGCAATACCTGGAAATTGAGAGACAAGAGTGAACGCATGTGACTGCGAAGGCTGGTGTT